>NZ_MCHY01000003.1 GCF_003609605.1 Ammoniphilus oxalaticus
AATTCAGGTTATAGAAGAAGGGGTTAAAGGGACCAATGTAGAAGATTTTCAAACAGAATTTGAGGCCTATTGGAGACAGCAGGACGGCATTGAGGAAATTTATAGTTTTATTAGCGAAAGTAATGATGACGTGCGTGAATTAAATCTTTGGGTGTTTTTTCACGAAAAACGCACTACAACTATCGCTGCGGAACCAAAGTTCAATATGCCAGATTTAGCGCGCAGTTTCTTTCATATGGATATGAAGAGTGCCTATCGATCACGTTGCATCTATCTTCCATTAAAAAAGGAAACACAGCTTATTCCGTCTACTTTAGACTTAAGTGAGATAAAGAACTTAAGAGGGAATATTCTTTCCAATTTATCACCTTCTAACCAGGAGAGGTTAAGAAAGATCTTTAAAAGGAAACAAAGATTGGTACCATTCCAAGAATTTATTATTATAGGTTTGCCTCTTTCTAACGGCAGACTTGCTTTATTTGGGATACGTTTTTGGATACGTGAAGTAACGCATATGAAAAATCGAAAAAACAAGGTCATCCCTACTATTCGTTTACATCCACTCGTTATGTCTCCTGCAACGATGACAGCTCACCCACTGAGTGTTAAGCGGTTTCATCCGCAATTTCAATTAAATCGGACAGGAGGTAATGCCGAGTTGATAAACAAACATGCTGTTGTTATCGGAGTTGGTTCTATAGGGAGTGAAGTAGCAACAGGACTAGCCAAACTTGGTCTTGCAAAGTTAACTTTTGTTGATCCGGATGTCCTTGATATAAATAACATCCATCGTCATTTCCTTGGAGTTAACCATCTATATGTTGCAAGTGAAAACGGTCCTTTAAATAGATTTAAAGTGTTCGCAATGAAAGACGAATTGCAGAAAAAATATCCGATGCTCGAGGTCGACTCGATCTGTAAGGAGTTTACTGAGGTAGTAAACCAGGATTTAATAAATTGGTCAGAGGTAGACCTAGTTGTTGTTGCGATCGGGAGTCCAAATGAGGAAATGTATATTAACCGCTTCATGCATCAGCTCGAAATTCCAATTCCTGTGATTTATACGTGGGTGGAACCCATCGGGATAGGCGGACATGCACTTGTTACACTAAATGGAACAAAACAGGGGTGCTATCAATGTCTCTTTATGCCTGTTGGTGAAGAGCCGATATCGAATCGAGCAGCCTTCGCAAAACCTTTTCAGACATTCGCTAAGAGTATCACAGGGTGTGGAAGTGCTTTCACACCTTATAACTTCCTTGATAGCCAGAAAACGGCTCTATTGGCTGTTGAGGAATCGGCCCGAGTTTTACTAAATAAGGAAACGGATAATCCCCTTTGTTCATGGAAAGGTGACGCAAATGACTTCCTAGCTGTCGGGTTTGAACTAAATCCACGTTACAGTTTTACCCACGAAAGGCTACATGAAATGCGATTGCTGTATAAGGATCCACAGTGTCCTATCTGCAGTGGTGGGAAGCAGGCTTGAGTTTGAATGGACAAACGTTCTTATTGCCTAGTGGTAAAAAACTGAAGTTAAGAGAACCTGCAATTGAAAAAATGATAAAGTATCGTCAACTTTCTTCAAATGATAATGAAGCTGGTGGCATTTTAATTGGGCGTATTTTAATTGAAAGCTCTGATTACATTATCGATGATATTACAGTACCCATGAAGAATGACATTTGCAGACGAACGAGATTTATCCGCAGTTCAAAGGAGCATCAAGAATATTTTAATGAGAAATGGGAAGAGAGTGAGGGACGTTGTTTTTACTTAGGAGAATGGCATACCCATCCTGAAGATATTCCGTATCCGTCATTTATTGACTTTAATGACTGGGAACGAATTGTACATCAAGGCCATGAATCAAACGATATGTTTTTTATTATTGTAGGTATCAAAAAAATTCACGTTTGGCATAAGAGAGCAAATAGCAAACAGTCAACGTTATTATCTTAAAATATTTGAAGGGAAGATGAGATAAAATGTCACGTTATACATCTGCTGCTGATAAGTTCGTGTTATGGGCAAATTCAGGGGGGATTTGTGCTTTCCGTGGTTGTAATGAAAAACTTTTATACCAAGTAGATGGGATTAATGTCAACCTATCAAACGCAGCTCATATTATAGGTCATAGTAGCAAGGGACCAAGGGCAGAATATAAAGCGGAATACAAGATCACTGAATTTAACGTTGATAATGAGCCCAATCTAATGCTTACCTGTTATGATCACCATAAAATTATTGATGATAGTCGTATAAGGGGAAAGTACCCTCCCGAATTACTCTTTGAAATGAAAAAGGAGCACGAAGAATGGGTTCAAAGAAGGGTGGAAACGAATTCAAAATCTATCGCCTTAATACATAAGACGAAGGGCGAGCCGCTGGATGAAATCATTCTGAGTGAGGAGTTGAACAACCTTCTGATTGCAAATATCCAATATCAGGAGGAGTTAATGGACTTCACTGATGAAGGATGGCTAGAGGCGAAGAAAAAGAACAAGGAATTATATGCAAAGTTTAAAGAAACTGCTAGACACTGGCCGGGAGCAAAAATTGAGATGTTTCCTCTATCACATATTCCGCTATTGATTCATATAGGCTCTCTTATTACTGACACAAATCCTGTTACAATTTATCAATATGACCGAATGAGTATGAAGTGGGTTTTTGATTCACCTGAAGCCCCACATGTTGAAGATCTAGGTCTTACAGTCAATAGAAATGAATGCTCGTCAAATCAACTGGTTGTTACTATTGGTCTTAGTGGGATTGTTCACACTAGGGACGTTGAAGCCGTTATCCCCCCCAAAAAATATGATTCAATGGAAATAAAAATTAATAATCCACGACCAGATCGGGTTCTATATAGGGAACATGTGAGCTCTATTCTTTCATTATTCAGGGAAGAAATCTATGACATGATTACTAAAAATGGTTATAGTGAAGTTCACTTATTTTACGCTGGTCCCGCCGGTCTTGCTGTTGAAATAGGTAGATGTATAAATAAAAGTATGTGGCCAGATGTTTATATCTATAATTATGACAATCGTAAAAACCCAAAATATCAGATGGCCATAACAATATAGCTGACTGTTAAATCAGGAGCCGAATTCTATCGATGAAAAAGATGCGGTGTGGTGGGGAACAGCGTATCTTTTTTATCTAATCTCGCTTCATCTCAACCTCATCCCCCCAATCTCCAATTCCCATAAATACAAATCAATTATTAATCATGGGATAGGCTCCTTCCTCTTATGCGCTGAGTTTAATTTTTTAAAAAACGATGAAAACGGGCTTTTTTCTATCTTATATGCCAAGTACAACCTATCTTCTTCTGACAGTGAATACGGCCACTGAAATGTACCACCAGTGCCATCTTATTTACCACCAAGTGACAAAGATTGTACCAGTAAGTGACAGGCAGTTTACCACGATACCTTCTGTATAATTATTGAGCGCGCTTTTCAGCGTGCCGTTATTATGTAGGGGGTATTTTTGTATGATTCATTATCGAAAGATACTGGAATTGCACGATGAGGGGATTAGTTTTAGAGGCATTTCCGCCAGTACAGGTAATTCTCGTCAAAAGGTAACGGAGATCATTGGTCTTGCAGAAAGGAAGGGATTGGTCTGTCCGTTAGAGGAAGAAATGACGGATAAATGGATTGAAGAGTTTCTCTTCCCGGAGAAGTCTTTGGAGGGTTCGGGGCGGCAACCATTGGATTTCGATTATATTCATAAGGAGTTAGCCAAGCCAAATGTAACGCTTTCCCTTTTGCATCATGAATATGAAGCGGCGTGTCGAGCGAACCAAAAGATTCCGTATTCATATCGCAGTTTTTTGCGTCATTACAGTCGGTACGACTATCTTCTGTTCTCAAATCGATCCCAATGGATGGCATAAAAAGTTAGGAAATGAAACGATTGCGGAAGCTATTTTAGACCGCATCATTCATGACTCCTATCAGATTCTACTTGACGGAGAGATCTCGATGCGTGAACGCCATGGATTAGGCCTTTAGTTAACTAAATACAAAAAAGTCCTACAAGATTAGCAAATGCTTAATCTGTAGGACTTTTCTATCTTGTGGTAAACGTCTTGGCGTTGCGTGGTACATTTCTTGGCAAACGGTGGTACAAAAGATGGCGAGGCTGGTAAGATCTCGAGGCCGTATTCAGACAGACAGCGCATAGTGCATATTATGTGACTAGTTAAGTTGACATCTTTGAAACTCTTGAAAATACTTAGGTATATGTAAATGATAACAACCAAATAAAAAGAGCGGCTTCATCCTACAAAAGAATAAGCCGCTGTGTTCATTTTAGTGTAGATCATTTATATCCATGAAATCTGTATTCATCAAGAAGCTGACCATCGGTTCGTTCTGCCCATGATCTAAGCGAGGTGGGACTTGAAAACAAATATCGTCCTCTTTCCAAAAATAGCTGAACGTATTGGGAAGCGTATTTGTTAAAGACCCATCAATCTCGTATTTTTCCGTCACCAACACTTCTTTTCCATCAATTTCAATTGGTTTGATTCGAACGTTATTCGGATTTCCATCAACATGATAAAAAGAAAACATTCCGTTCTCCTTGATTGTCTCATAGATATTATTATTTTTAATCTGTTTAAATGTAAATCTGGGAGTGTCGTGTGTGAATATAAATCATATTATGTGCTACGATGTTAAATACAATTAATCAACCCATGTTTTTAACAATCTGATTAAGCTAAGATTACTTTCATTCTCACCTTCAAACTCTAGATAATATCTCCCGTAAGTATATGTAACTGAGTAGGCGTCATTATATTCAAAATAGTCAGCAGAATCCGGCTCCCCAAGTTTTTCTATAATATCCTGTTCGCTCATAGCAGGAATATATCTCATGATACCAATCACGGTATCTTCTGTTACTTCAGAGCCTGGATACATTAGCATATGGTTCTCTGGATCATGATAAATATAGGCATGTTTTTCGTAACCTATATAATTAGCCCCGTTCCATCCTCCGCCTTCCAAAAAATCGCCCTCTACTAACATAATTTCACTTACCTTTGTCCCAATTCCAAACGACATCCCTTTTAATTTTCCTTGCTTCGCTAATCTTATAAATTCAGAATCTAAATCAATATCTAATTTCGTTAAAGGGATTTTAGGTCTATTAAATGTATCATTACTTGCAAGAAGGTCATCTATCGTAATCTTTAGTGCTTCTTGCCAACTAACCTCAAAACTATCCAAGACAACATCAACAAATTGATCTTGATCCCAATAAACTCTATGTAACACAATTTCAATATAATTCCCATGATTAATATTTTCTAACACATATATATTTCCGTCTTTTATTTTAATGGGACCTGAACTATACCCTTCGCTATATAACTCCTCTACATTACCATTCATTCCTTTTCCATAAATAACAAGGTCCCCAATTTTCCCATTAAACCCAAGTCTTGTTGTAATTAATATTTGTTCCTTGATAGAATTCGGTATAAATTTTGAAAAATGTACCTCATGTAAATGGTCCGTCGGGCTTTCGATGGAATCTGTTATAATAAATTCACTATAGATGGGCAACCATTTCTGAGAATCTGTACTGTACTGAAAGATGGCTAAATTAGTATCAACAAAATCTTCATGACTATCAGAAGCTGAATTGAAAATTATCAACTGCTCTTTTGGATTTTTACCAGTAATTTGCACAGGCTCTGATATTAAAATTTCAATGTTACTATTATCTATTGCGTATTTTGGGAAAAAATCATAGATGTCAAATGGAGTAATCTCGGTGGGGTTAATTTCATAACCATCCTCTTTATCTTGAGGTTCATCAATTCCATCAGCGACCTCTTTTCCAGAGGCACAGGATGTTAAGATTAATAATAGTATTATAAATAATACAAATCTTCTTAGACTCAATCCATTCGCTCCTTAAATTAATAGTACATACTATCATTTCAAAAATTTTATCTAAACAACCCATCTATACTAGCTCCAAAACCAATACATACCGAATAGCGATACGTCCTAAACTTTTTATCGATTCTTATATATAGATACCTCAGTTATATTGTTTTTCTCGGAGTCACCACTAAAATCAATCGTAAAGTCACCGTAAATATAAATTATATGATTCCAGAAATCAGTATACAAAAGATATTCATCATTTGGTTGCCCTAATTTTTCAATAATAGATTCCCTGGTTTGTGGGACTAAGTATTTTGTAATCTGTAATATATTCTCACTGCTAAATGGATCAAAGTGGAAAGAAACGTCTGAATACTCATAAAGATTAGCACCCGCCCAATAATCGATAACCTCGGGTTGCCCTAATTGTAATGCCGCTTTAGATATCGGATCACCTATTTTTATATCATAATCTGGAAGCTTACCTTGCTTAACACTGGCAACAAACAAGTTATCAAAATAAGAATTAGTTTCTTTTGCATTTTCATGATGGTTTCCATAAAGGTTAATCACTCTGTTTTTACCGTCCCAATCGACCTCGACACCAATCATTTCACTTAATGATCTTAACGGTACCATCACTCTACCATTGATTATTTCTGGAGCCTTAGGAATAACAACTCCTATATCATCCACTTTTGCATACGGTAACCCTACTGTTAAAGTAATTTCCTTTTGATATCGCGTTGTGATCTTTACTGATTTTGCAACGGGATCCCAATCAATTTTATTCCTGTTGTCATAGGCTTCTACAATGTTTCGAACTGGAACTAGGGTAAAACCATTTTTAATAACCGCTGGGGAATCAAAGTCTAATTTTTGACCATTCAAATAAGTCTTTACATTCGATGCATCCGCGGTATTTAAACCGACATATAAAAATGAGATCACACAACCAATAACTAAACCACGTTTTATCTTTTTCATTCCTGTATCTCCTCATATACTTAATAATAACGACCTTTTTATCTATTAGACATATATCGAGCTATTAGGAGTGGCGGGCATGATGGGCTTGGCAGCCTAACAAAACCCTTGGGTATCAGACTTGAGTAACGAATCATGCCGACAGAAGCATCATATCAAGCCCCTTGTAATTTTCTCTATTAATATCCGTTACCCAAAGAAAATGGTGAAGTGCCGAAAAAAGTCATTACTTGGATATATCGGCCTTTTACTATATTCGTTTAGGCATAGCCTAACAACATGCTATTTCATATTTTTAAGCCTTGCCTCAATAGGGCACACTCTATTGGGACTTTAATGAATGGAATAAAAAAGGTTTTGAACTCGAAAGATAGCACACATATTAAAGTGGGGACCAGTTCGCCCGTGTGCTTTTTTCGGGCTTTCGGGCTGTTTTTTTGATGGGCTATTCGAAAAAAAAATAAAATTTGTTTCATAAAATTAAAAATAGGATAAAATAAAATTGTAGTCATCGATTTTAAGGAGGCTAAAATATGTACGGACCTAATGCTATTTCAAGAGAAGACGAGGATAAAATCCCCAAATTCAATGATCACGCTGAAGCAAGAGCGTGGTTTAAAGAAAGATATGGCGATAATTTCGAGATGGTTACTTCCGATTTATCCGAAGGTGGTAAAGTGTATTTCTACCATTTGGTGTTAGACAGGCTAAAATATAATGAAATGCAGCGTAAATTAAGAGAAGAGAGTAATTTTATAGGGACAGAGCTTATGTTCAGTTATCAATCAGTTGAAATTTTCGAAAATGGTCGCATCCATATCGTTCATTAAAAGAAAACGAAATTCTATTTTCCTTTTTTGTTCGACTCACAGATTATTAATTTGCGTAAGGACAGTAATCAGCTTGTCCATCTTCCCCGCATTTTTTTAGTAACCTCAAGCCTTGATCAGGCCGCCAATCAGGGCTGAATCCTATGTAAGATTTAAGATACTAACGCAGTTTTTTCTAAAAACACGAAATCAAATGACAATTTTGTCACGCTACGCTAACAAGACCATGCTTACTCAGCTAATTAAATGTGTTTATAAGAAACCGAGAAAAGGTTCACGCTACTGAGACTACCCTATACACAAACGTAAACAAATACGTATGCGTTTACGTTTACGTATTTGTTCTTACATGATTTGTATAGCATGATTTAGACTGTCTCACTCTTGAACCATAATTATGGATTATCGACCACGATCTCGATCTCTTTACCTTAAGCTATAATCTCACTTTTTATCTTTAACGCTAATTAGTACTATATGCCACAAAAGAGTGTATCTAATAACTAAGTAGAGATGGTCTTATGTCAATTTAAATCTCCTTATCTTTCAAATAGTTATTATATATACGTAAACGTAGTTGTATACAGTTACACTTACGTATACATGGCCGATTAGTTTAATTTGTATGTATGCCATTCAAACTTTCTGTCAATATTGGTTAATAAGAAAGGTGGGATGTTTAAATGAATTGTATAGATTGCGGAAAAAATGGAGCAACCAAGCAAACTAAATATCGATGCCTAAAGTGCGAAAAATTGTACACGGCAATATCCCCAAATAATCCTAAGAACAAGTCGTTTATCAAGCGGATCTTTGGCTAATAAATAAGCTTTCCCTCGTCATTGATCGGCACTATACGGAATGGATCTTCTTTCGTAACGCCATGCCTATCTTGAATCCAATTAATAAAATCAGGATGATTTAAAAAATAAGAAAGTACTTCATTAACGAGTTCTGATTCCGTTGTGTTACAAGACCGAGCCAATCGATTCAATTTTTGTTTATCATCAGATGATACATAAGATTGAACACGCTCTTTTTTATCTGAACGCGTATTTCGGACTGGCGCCCCCTGCCCTACTCCTCTAACCTTCACATAATCACTCCGTTTCTCATTTATCCTCTAGTCTCAGAGTATGAGCCACTAAAAGTTTGAGACTCTCAACGTCTTAGATGTTAAAAGTTTATGCATCTGAAAGTCCCGATAGAACGACGTGAAACTTACTTACGAACCCTATGTGCTTGGAAAAAAAGAAAACACTTACATATACGTTTACGTATATGTAAGTGTTTGTGTTGTTGTTTTCAAATATTTTATAGAAGGGAGCTTATATCTTAAAATACTGACGTAATGCTTCATTAAAAATCCTTGTTTTTTCTCCACGTTCATTTTGAGCCTCTCGTGTAATAAGCTCAATGATTTCATTTTCAATCCACACCGTTTGGCGTGAATAGCGATCCTCAAATTTTTCCCTTTTCTTTCCTCTGTTTACGTTTGCATGAACAGGTTCAATTAGTTGCTCGTGAGCAGACGATCGGACCTTATTCTTTATTTTGTCCTTAAAGTTATTAGACACGATTAATCAACTCCTTTACGACATCATGAAAAGGTTCTACAGCCTGCCTCAACTCTGAGTTATTAAAAAAACCGTTAATAGGTAATCGGCCTGTTGCAGCTTTTCTAGAAATAATAGTTTCGAAAACTAACTCTGGATAATCCTCTTCGACCAACTCAATAAAAGCCTTGGAATCCGTTCGACGTGAATCGATCATCGATCGAAGGATTCCCGCCACTTTTAATTTCGGATTAACCTTTCTTTGAGCATGGCCTACAGTCTCTAGGAACCTTTCTAATGCTGAATAACAAAACCTTGAAGCCTCAAATAAAACCACAACAGCATCAGACGCACACAATGCGTTAATTGTTTGGTCACCCAAGGCGGGAGGTGTATCAATCAAAATATAATCATAGTCATCTTTCACTTTTTCAAGTGTCTTATCTAAAACTAAGGATCGATTATCTCCGTATTCTGAATACAGCCATCGCGGAAATGTAGCTAAAAGATCTTCTGCCGTGAGTATATGAAGAGTGTCATCAATTCGATGTATGTAGCCTCGCGCATCTTGTTCCTTCATAGCCTCTAGTATTGTTTGACCATGAAAATCATAAATGTCTTGTTGGGTAAGAAGTTCGGTTAAGTTTCCTTGACTATCAAGATCAACGGCAAGGACCCGATGTTCCCGACTTAATAAATAAGATAAGGTTCCAGCGGTGGTGGTTTTTGCCGAACCGCCTTTTTGTATTCCGCAGGTTATAACGACTGCCATTTAGTATCACCTCCCACTTACGTATACGTATATAACAACGTGTACGTATTTATATTATCAATGTTTTTGATTGGTGTATAGTAACCTTTTAAAATTAAATAGTTCTTCAAACACTCGCACTCGCGACAGAACACATCATAAAACCAAATACGTAAATGTAAATGTATATGTTTACGTATACGTGCCATTGTGGTAATATAAGGTATACGGAGTGGCAGAGGGATATCTATGGTCATGCAGAAATGAATTGAATAAAGTCGAATCCTGCGATATAATTTAAAAAACCAAGTATTTCCTAATTACATTCAATTTAAAAAAATAAAATAAAAACCATACGGCCTAATGATCGTGCGCTAACACTTTCAATAGGTCTGATCACTGAGTTGCAGTCAGTGAACAGGAGCTTCCGCATGGCTTTGAATCCATCATAGGATGAATTAGTTAACTAATTTACCTCATATTTTACGATATCAGAGTCGTGTTGTCAATTTATTTACAGATTACTTTCCGTTTACTGTAAGTATTTTAAAGGATATTTAGCCCTTTCACTCTAATCAGTGAAAGGGCTTTTATTGTTTTTCTAAGAAAAAGATAAAAAAACCACCCTTTGTCTTTGGCGGGACGAGGTGGTTTTTCAAAACAGGCAGGAGTCCTATCAGGGATCCTAATAGAGTCCTACACTCAATTTAATTAAATTATATTTTAACACAAAATATAGGACTCCTGCCAATAAAATATTGGGGGAGATTGTAATGACTAAAGATTCCGTTAAATTTGTTTCAGGTAGAAAGAAAACAAGAGGGGAATTAAGGCTACCTCAGTTACATTTTATCGTATTAGACGATTGGCAAGATAAGATTGGTAAAGACGCAATATGGGCATGGCTCCAATTTTATACATGGGCAGACCGTAGCCAATCGGAACGGGAACATGATGTAATCCCTAATAGCATGAATAAAATTCAAAAGAAACTCGGTGTCGGAAAAGGAACATTCTATAATAAAATCATCAGGCCACTTTGGAATCACGGCCTAATTGATCTACAGGAAATAGAATTAAAAAGTAAGGGTGGCCATAATCCAGTTAATATAATCGTATATGAGTATCCACAAAACGATCCTGCTTTAGCAACAAGACCGATTAAACCTATACGTGATTATGATAAAGATTATAAGACTGAAACGAGAAAAACCGCTTTAAAAGGTGGTCGGCCAAAAAAAGAAGAAGGGGGTAGTTCCCATACAGAACTACCTGACCCTAGTTCCCATACAAAACTACCCCTAGTTCCCGTACAGAACTACCCTAGTTCCGTACGGGAACACAATAATGTCTTGAATCAATCTAATGTTTTAAATGACTATAATGAGATGAATAAAAGTCAGTCTATCAATCAAATCAGTAGTTCAAATTTTGAACCACCTCAAACATATCAATCTCAAATAGAAAGTGAATCTATTAAGTCAATCATATTAAAAAATCAAAAGATGCTTGACCGACTGACAGACATTGAAACGGTTTATTTAGCTATAAAAGAAAAACCTGGCTATAGCGAAGCTCTATTTATTCAAACCTTATTCAAAGCTAATGAGGCTAAAATTAGTGTCCCTTTTAAACACTACTTTCTAAAAGCCATGATGAATAACGTAAAAGCGGAAGAAGCAACTACAACTCAAGCTCAAAAGAAGAAAACGGATATGCCTGAATGGATCGTCAATCAAAGTCAGAGCGAACAAGACACGGATCCAGCAGCTTCTTCCGATCAGGATGAACTCACGATGGAACAAAAACTAGAGGCAACAGAATTGCTATACCAATTGAATGAAATCGATGAACAAGAATATAAAAGGAGAAAAAGTGAGCTCATAGGCTAGTCAAAGCAAAAGTCATCAAACGAGCAGACCATCCTGAAGGGCAATGGAAGCCTCAGGATGGTCTGCTGGCGCACGCGGGCGTCAAGTCTAGACAAATATACCAACCTGGCATTCAGTGGCCTAGAAACCCTCTTTAGGGGCGTTAGAATCTGTTTTAACGAAGGAGATGATTGGAGAAAGTGGTAAATTACTATAAAAACGAGAAGAAAAGGACTTTTGAAGATGGATCAAGAACGTTGGAACGAGGCTTGCATCGATTTGTCGTCTACATCAAACCTGTTTTTCTAGTGATTCTTTTGTTATTCTTAATGACCGTCAAAGTGCCGCTGGGCGGACTGCTCCTGATCGTGTTTGTTTGCATTGCCTGGCGAAAGATTTTGTATTCCTTTGGATTTATCCTCCAATGGCTGTTTAATTTGACTGTATCCATTTTTTCAGCCAGCTTGTTCTTCTTTTTACTTGTTTTCGCTGTGATCTATTTCTTCACATAGGTGTGTATATTCTTGAATATGAGAAGCGGCAATTCGTTTTGAAAAAATATTTAAGGGATCCTCTTACAAAATAAGGTTCACATGCATGGAGGGCTCCTGAAAAGAGGTGAGAGACATGGGGTTTTTCTTTTCGACGATTTTATTTTCAATTCTATTTTTCATTAGCTGTGTCGTTATGGCTATGAGGTTACGGGACCGTAAAGACGACGGAATCATAGGGCGCACAATCATTAGCTCCATGTTATTAGGGTCTTTGATTTTTTGTTTGTTAGGGTTTATAGGGAATGTTATTTGAAGTTGTATAGCTTTTACATGCAGGGGAACAAAAGTTAGATTTTGTCCGCTTACTTCAACACGGCCATAGAGCGGATTGCCTTGAATTCAAAGGGATTGGACTGTTCATAAGCCCGATTTGTTTATGCAGGAATCTATACATGGCCCCTTTTAGGGCGTAAACTCGCCTTTATTGGCTCTTTCGAGCGCATAGAATAAAAAAATGAGGGGAAAACGGGTCTGATCCCGGTAACAGTGTTACTGTGTTACTCAGTAACTATGACGGGGAGGTAGGGTTTCTACGAACATTGCTTGTCCAAAGGAGTTGTATAGCATATTGAAGAAAAGCACTTATTTTATCATAGGCACTCTTTTTCTTATTTTTAGCGGTTTGATATATACAATTGAACGGATAAATTCAATTGTATTCTGGTCTGTACATAGGATTGCGGCAAGTGGAGGCGGTAGTTATCCAACAGATCCAACGATGCCGTCATTAACTGAAAACTTTTTTGTAATGGCATTTTTAATAATAGGCATTTTATTCTTCTTAGCAGGTTTGCTAAATGTTTTAAAAGAGATGAAGTAAATGCTACTCTAGCGTGACAAAACCGTTATTTTGTAGCATCATTTTTATTTAGGATTTAAAGGAGATATCATGCGATCTACTAAAATAATGCTATTGGGTATAGCATTAATGTTGGTTTCAATATACATTCCACACGAACCTGCATTTAGGACAGCTGGGAATGAGCTCTACCTTTTAATTTTTGGGTTTATTCTTACTCTAGTCGGATTCTTTAAAAAAGAAGATCGTAACAAATAAACTATAAGACCCGATTTTCCCCTATAAAGGTATAGGGGAAAATCGGATTATTATTTTTAAGGTCCCTTTACTTGTAAATGCCGCCGCGGGAATCAATGGTGCGTATGTACACGATTTTTTCATGGTGGTCGATTTCAAAAAGGATGCGGTAGGCCCCCACTCGCAGTCGGTAGAGTCCAGCATAGCCTTTCATCGATCGAATATCGCCGATCGGGGGTACTTGAAGAAGGCCTCTTAATCCTGATGCGATGCGTTCTTGAATGGCTTTTTCTTGCTTGGCTAAAAATTTAATGCTGTTTCTATGGTAAATCAACTGATAATCCGAACTCACGTTTAGCGTCCTTTCCCGTCACAAAACCTTCCTCGCTGTCTAATTGCCGAAGTTCCTCCTCTGTAAGTGGGGCATCGTCAGGTTCCATCTGATCGATTGCAGCCCAATTGGGGCGTGTGTGACGAAGCGCAAGGAATGTTAAATAATCATAGGCTGATTTCTTGGCTTCCTCTGGCAGCGCGTGAACCAACTTCATGAGCTCTTCATTGCTAATTGCCATGAAAAATCATCCTTCCTGAAAAATGTCTGCTCTTATCTTAGCGTATCACAAACGTTAAATTTAATGATATGGATGTTTTATGAATAGGTCACCGGAACGACATCCAATTTTAACGTTTGCGCAACGACATACCTTCGATAGCCGTCTGTGAGAACACCATTCTTTGCGTTAATCGTGATGGGTTTGTCCAGGTGGCCATGCTTCTTTACAAACTCGATCGCCTGATGTGTTTTTTGACGATTGGGCACGGTCTGCAAAAACTCTTCTGGAATGGTAATCGCGTCCAACGGGATCAGGTCTTGCGTTCCTTTCGGTTGGCGTTGTGTCTTTTCTTCCGTTGCCGCGGCAACTTGTTCCTCCGCTTCTTCAATCTCTTTTTGAGACGAGGGTTCTTTCTCGGCTGACTTTTTCTTTCTATCGGCGACGATTTCAATTTGATAACAGACGACGCCGATCTCTCCCCAACATTCATCGACTGGGATGTCGAGGGTCGGCTCGCCTTGAATAAACAATCGATTTTCTTGCAAATTCTGTTCGTCGATGCCCGCTTTGGTTAACTGCTTCTGGTTCACAAAGACGGTATAGGTGATCGGGCTGCTTTTTGGCAATCCTTTCGGCGCGGAAGGTGAACCGCTTTCCTCCATATCAAAAGGGAAGATGTTGCCGATGGATCGCAACGAACTAATCGATTTACCTGTTAGGGTCATTTTGTGCGCCATGTTTCATCCTCTCCCTTCTGGTTTATTTTAACATCACTTTCTAAACCTCTCCATGCCATTTAAAACGAAATAAAGCGAGAAACATAAAGAGATCCAACTAGGTCCCTCTTTTTACTTACAGCGTTCTACACATTGGAGTTGTCACTTAAATAGGAACAAGTTGTTACTCCACACGGTTACACATACATCTACGTCCACGTTTACGATTACGTAGCCATTCAACTCAATCCGAACACATGCGCCCAAGGTCATAGTCGCAAAGGCGCGATTGGCTACTTTGAATACAAATTAATACGTACCAAGGGTTCATTTTGACCGAAAGTTGACTAAATCCATTGAAAAACTTGGATAGGTTACGTATGATGATATCAAGCGAGTCAAAAACTGGAATTAAAAACAACTGCTAGTCATGGAGTGAATATAAACTACACCATGTAGATGCGGTTGCTAGAAAAAGGGGGTTGAAGTGGCTTACTATTTTGGCGATTGGATCCGAGAACAACGAGAAATTCGCGGCTTAAGACAAGCGGATTTATCCGAATTGACGGGGATTAAACAAAGCACGATCAGCATGTGGGAAAGCAAAGACATCATTACGCCATCCATTCGAAATATTTGGATCATTACACAAACATTAGGGATTCCCTTATCGAACGTGCCGTGGGATTACTTAGATTTGAAACTCAACAACGAACAATCGGAGGATGATAGAATGGGCCAACGTTTTCGGCTGTACGATTTGCCAAGGGCAAATTCAGTCAAAACCTTTGAGGGCGAAGTGTACCGCGTGGTCGGTTCGATCGGCATCGAAAAAGAATCGGGCGAAGTGAGACACATCACCGATCTGTATTACCGAGCCAAGACGGTCGTTTCACAAACCAAAATTGTGGCGAAAAGAAAACATGCGGAAGAAGAGTTGAAAAAAATAAACGAACCGAAACGAAGCCGCAATAGAAATCAGAAAGTAAAAGTTCGTTAGAAGATAGAGGGAGAGTAACACACCATTAAAGACAGTAAAAAAGACAAATACGCGGGCTGTGGCGTCATAGCGGAGTGTCTGTGTCGAGGGCCGAGGCATGGATATACTCATTTGAAAGGTTGGGCAAGTCATCCGAAAACTTGCTGTTTGACCAGTGGCCGTGAATAGTTCTTGGTGATCTAAAAACCTTGTGCGTCAATGAGCAAGTCGGGATCGTGGGCTTCGCATGTCATTGTAGAGTTCGTAAGTTACCGCTAGAAACTTACAACACCTACTGTCTTGAATGGTGTGTTACTGCCAATGGAATGAAAAAGGTGGTGAAGTAGGTGGCGACAAAAGAGCAACGTCAAAACAAACAGTTTGTAGAAAAACTCTTGCAGATCCAAGGGATTCGTTACGACGATTGGGTAGACGAGCTACACGTACAGTTTTTACAGGAGAACAATAAGCTCATCTTGGAAGCCTTGGATAGCAAAATTAGCAAGCGCAAAGAGGAAGCGAAGCAGAGCGAAGACGTTCAATCACACAGCGTTACACTATAAACCATTTAGGAAAGGTGGAGTACAGACGTGGAAGGGTTAATTTCAACGGGTCAGTCCATTTTAGAGTGGGCGCAGCAGCTCGGTTTATTGAGTGCGGCGATCGCTTTTTGTATTGGTGGCTATTACTTAATTTTAGGCGGTGATCAAGGGCGCAGAAAGTCCGTTGGTTGGTTTATCGGCGCCAGCGTCGGGTTGATCGTGGTGATGGGCGCGATGGGGATTGCGCAAGGCATCGATAGCAATATTAAATTTTAGAAAAAGTCACTCAAGAGACATGGGGTGGCTTTTTTTGATGCCAAAAATACAGAAAGGAGCGTAAATGATGTTGCATGTCCTGTTTTTTAGCGTCGACGATCCGTTGATCCCGAATCATACGCGGTTGGATTTTCCCGAAGCGGTGAAGTTGACGGATGAATTAGAAACCAAGTGCCGCGAAGAAAAACGCGTCATGACCTCGCGGTTTGTGGTGATCTCTACGGAAACGGATCTCACGTTTTATGACGGCAGCTTTCAATTCGGATCGTACGAAGCGCCAAATATCTATCAGCAGATTAAAAAGATCAGCGAGCGAATCAAGGTCAGCAAGAAGGATCAAGCGGATAAGACGTACTTTTTGGAACAAATCGAAGCGTTGACGCCTGAATCCTACAAAAAGGAAGAAATTATCGATAAAGAGCTCATTCATTTGGATAAATCACGCATTTCCAAATTAAAAACGTGGCAACGCAGGGTCGTGTATGCAACCGCGGCCCTTTCCATTGCCGCGTTGGGCGCGGTATCCACGATCTTTATTGCGCAAAAAGCGCAATACGAGCAAGCATTGGGCGATGGCAGAGACATCGTGGAGGATCAAAAGGGACTGATCGACATCTATGAAACAGCCTTGCTTGGCAACAAAGAAGGATTGGAAGCTTATTTGCAGGGGGAGGCGTTATCGGAGAAACAGCAGCACATCCTGGTCGATATGTACCTCAAAGCCGAAGACTACGATCAAGCGGTGGCGGTCTTAGAAGATCCCGTGCAAGTGGAAACGTACATCTTAAACAGCGAGTCATGGGAAGACCAGGAGAAGATCAACAAACTCAAAGCGTTTAATGAACTGTATCCAACCAACGAAGCCCGCTTTGATATGGCGTTCTACGAACATAATTACGAATTGATGCTGAACCTGCCGCCGATCAACATGACCGCGAAGCGTTCTCGCATGAAAACATACGCGTTGATGCGGTTAGGCAAAATCGAAGAAGCCAAAATCGAGATCAATCATAACAACGACGATAATCTCAAACGGGTCATCGATCGCTACGAAGTGTTGCAAGCGGAAATCAAAACGCTTACCGAAAAGTTGGAACGCGAACAGCAGGCGAATGGCAAAGACCCCGCCTTGATCCAAACGTTAACAGAGGAATTGGCGAAGAAAAAAGAAGCGTTGGCGGCCTTATGATGAAGGAGAACAAACGATGGAGAGGGATCGGGATTGGGTTGGTTGTTTTTCTAGCCATCTTTTCAATCCTGTTTTTGGCGTTTAACTTTATTTTGAACCTGGGAATCGATGTCTTTCAAAAGACATTGGGGTCGGGTTCGCTGTTACAGACGGAAAAGATCGAGCTGGATGCTTCCATGCTGCTGTCTTTTCCGTTTTTAGGTTCCGCGTTCTTGTTCTATGTCGCTTTATTTGTTCTTTCCTTTACGCTCAGTCTCGTTGGCGTGTTTAAGGTATTGAATAGTTTTGGAAGACTGAATAAAGACCAAAAGGGGAGCGCGCGGTTCACAACGTTTCAAGAGATTCAACAGCAGTATCGGGATGTGCCCGATCGAAAAGAGCGTTTTTCGGGTTCGGGCGGCGTGCCGATCGCCCGTTACAAAGACCGATTGTTTATCGATGACAGCCCGGTCAACAACTTAATTATCGGGACCACGCGCTCAGGGAAAGGAGAAACCTTTGTTTTCTCCGCAATTGATATTTATAGTCGCGCCGAAGAACAGGCGAGTATGGTCATTAACGATCCCAAGGGAGAGCTATTTTCAGCCTCCAATGAAACGCTAGAGAAACTAGGGTATCATGTGGAAGTGTTGAATCTGATGAATCCGATCCAGTCGATGTCGTATAATCTATTGCAATTGACGATCGACGCGTTTATGGAGGGGAATTATTCGTTGGCGCAGCAATACGCGCGTTCCGTGGCGTTCATGTTGTACTATGATCCGACGTCGAAAGATCCCTTCTGGGCCAATTCATCGACGGATTTATGCACGGCGTTGATCCTCGCTTTGTGCGAACAATGCCGACACGAACCCGAGAAAATCAACATGTATAACGTCGCGTTGATGCTGTCGGACTTAGGGACGCGCACGGTGGAAGACGCCAACGGACAAGAGATCAGCGCGTTGGATGACTTTTTTGGCCAATTTCCTGAAAATCATCCCGCGAAAATGCAATATGCGACGATTAACTTTTCAGGCGGACAGACGCGGGCCAGTATTTTAGCCAACACGAACGCCAAGCTTGGCGTGTTCACGTTGGATGGGACGGCGAAACTGACGTCTCAAAATTCCTATGATATGACATTGATCGGTTTCGGGCGGTGGATCAAAGCGAAAACCACCCCCGACACACGGGTGACGCTTACGTTTCCGAATGGAAAAACAGAGACGATCCGCTCGGACGCGGACGGCATGTTTACGTTGTACCATAAAAATCCGTTGCGGCATCAAGATGACATCACGATCCGTGTCGGCGAAATGGATGCGACCATTCGGATCACGGAGAAAGAGGGAACGTTACGTGGCGCATGCGATCACGAACCAATCGAGATCCGAGAAGTCATGCAACACGACAAGCCCACGGCGATCTTCATGATTACACCCGACTATGACGCGACGTTTCATGTCATTGCGTCTTTGTATGTGAAACAGGTCTATACGAACCTGGCGCGCGTCGCTTCCCAAGCGGAAGGGGGCAAATGTCATCGCGAAGTGATCTTTCTTTTAGACGAGTTTGGCAACATGCCGCCGATCGAAGACATGTCCAATATCATTACCGTGTGTTTGGGTCGCAACATTCGTTTCAATCTCATCATTCAAGCGTACTCGCAATTGGAAAACCTGTACGATAAGGAATGGAAGACGATTGACGGGAACTGCGGAAACACGTTGTACTTGCTCACGGCCGATGAAAGCACGGCGGAGCTCATTTCGAAGAAACTCGGCGAACAGACCATCGTGACGAAATCGCGTTCCGGTCAAACGGTGTCGTTGAATAAATCGCGGACGGAAAACGTCGACGCGAGGCGACTTTTAACCGCGACCGAAGTGATGGGGTTAAAAGAGGGCGAAATGATCGTCATTCGCGTCATTAAACGCCAAGATAAAAACCGCAATCGGATTCAATCCTATCCGATCTATTTAACAGGAAAAACGGCGTTAAAGTACCGGTGGGAATACCTGGCCGATGACTATGACACGAGCAAATCGATCAATGAAATGGACATCCCTTGCGCGCATGCGATGATCGACTTAAACGAATTGAAAGCGGATTTTAAGGTGAATCAGTTTGCGAAAAGGAAGCGACAGCAAGAAGAGGCGCAAGAAGAAAAAGAGTTACTAGAAAAAGAGAGGGAAGAACAAAGACAAGAAGCCGCCGCGTTACTGGCGAAAAGGAAGCAAGACTTGGCGCGCAACCGACATGCGCAGCGGAAGCAAGAAAAAAGAGAACAAGAGAACGAGGGTCGTCCAGCCGATTCGAAGCCACGGATCCAAACGAATCGCGTGATCAGTCAGGATGTATTGTTGGCGGTGTACGACGATCCGGCGTTGGCGAAAAAATACGGAGAAATGGATTTATTGGCGTTTCGAGACATCTTACTTGCAGACAGCGAGAAGATCGCGGATCAAAAGACTGTCGCGGTGATGGTATCGAAAATCACATTTGCTTTAAACAAGTTAAATGAAAAGGAGGAAGCGGGATAATGCGTGAACAAATGGAATTGCTTGATCGTTATATCACGGCCAATCAAGCGTTGTTGGAGCAAGGCGAAACGTTGTATGTGCAAGCGAACGACGGCATCATCATCCTTCGCAATGAGGTCAATGAAGCGGGCGAGAGCCGAACGACCACGTACTTTTCAGAGTTTGACGGCACGTTGAATCTGTCTGTAAAAGAAGTAATCCAAGCGTTGGAAGGGGGAGAATCGTGAGAAAGAGCATCGGATGGCTGATGCCGCTTGCCTTCTTGTTGTTAATGGCTTGCGGATCGGGCGGCAACGGCGGTTCCTATTTTACCCAAACGAGCTTTGACGAGATCAACCGATACTTTGAAGGCGATCAGGATGGATTCGTGTTCATTACTGTAGATAATGACGAGCCTTTTGTTAAGACAGTAGAGCAAGTGGCGAATCAAGAGAAAGTGACTGTGTGGATGTATAATCCATATCGGGCAGATGGGGCAAATAGAAACGAAGATGGTAGACCTATGTATCCAGATTCAAGTGATATAAGGGGAAATTCAGTCTTTTATATGGAAAACAATAGAGTTGTTGGTGAACTACCCGCGGACGGATATGCTGGATCAAGATTGGTAGAAGAACTTACTTCTTTTTTCAATCTATATCGATAATTTGGATGCGATTACGTGAAGGGAGGGGAAGATGAAAGATCATGAGTGATGGAGAAATCATCATAAAATTAGAGCAATTTGAAGATTACCTCACCATTGGCAGTGTTTTTTCAGATCCGTTTCGGTGGATCGGTTGGGTGCTAATCAAAGGATTATCCCTCATGTTAGACGGATTAGAAAAGGTCACTAATGAGGTGTTGATGATCAAATTATTCTTTGATCATCCCGATATAGCGGCGTTCGTTTCGGCGATACGCCCTTTTTTGTACCTTCTTTTAGCGTTTAGCTTGATTTACGCGGGATATTTGCTCATTTTTCAGAAGAAATTTAATCGTGAAGGCATGGCGGTCAATTTGTTTGTCGCGTTATCCGTGCTCGCGCTGCTTGGCGTCGGCATGGAAAAGGCGAATGAATTTACCGATGAAGCGATTCAAGCGATCGGATCGCAACAGGTGTATGAAGAACAGTCTGGCACGTTATCGCAAAACATTTTGTCTCGCAATATTTATGATCTGATCCAATTTGATAGTCATAGTTGGTCAAGTGCCGAGCTGGATCAGCCAAACACCATCCCATTTAGTATGATCGGTGGTATTTCTATTACGGAAAAGTTTGATAGTAGTAGAAAGGAGCTGGATATGAGTGAGGATGGAAAGGATTTATCAAAAAAGCAATTGATGTGGAATGGATTTGAAAAAGAGTTAAGTAAATTGGATCAGGGCATGTTGTCGTGGAACAACCAATATTACTATCGGTATTCTCCCGATTGGATCACGCTGGCGACCACGATTGTCGTGATGGCGTTCACGTTGTTTAGTATCGCCTATAAACTCGCGCGGTTGTCGTATGAACTGGCGTTTAATTATGTGCTAGCCATGATCATTTCCCCCGTGGATTTGCATGACGGACAGAAAACAAAGAAAATCCTGCAATCCATTTTAAATACATTTGTGGTCATTATTTTGATCTTTTTATCGATGAAAGTGTATATGGTCGGCACGGCGTACCTTGCGAATCAGTTGAATGGCTTTGCGTACCTCGTGGCCCTCATCGCCTTTTCCGTGGCCGTCATTGACGGGCCTAACATCGTGGAAAGGATATTTGGCATTGACGCGGGATTGAAATCGGGTTGGGGGGTGCTCGCGGGAGCGTACGCGGGCTATCGCATGGTGAACGCTTTGGGAAGCGGGGTAAATGGCCTGGCGCGTCAAGGCGCTCAATCGAACGACAAGAATAGAGGAACCCCATCGTCCATGAGAGGGGGAGGGCATGGAGAAAAAGCGCCCTCGCCGAATGACGGAGAAAAGGGAGAAGAGAACAACCGCGTGGCCGTTCCAGGAACCGATACAGGCGGATCGAATACAGGCGGCGCCGCGGGTTCAGAGACGGAAACGGGTAGTATTCCCGGACTTGGCAGCGTGTCGCGCCAAACGGAAGAACCAGCGCAAAGGAAACAAACGCGGGCGCCTTCGCCGAATGATCACGAACGCGGCATGGGCGGTTTTCGTGGTCTGGCTCCTTCGTTTGCTCACGCGGGTGTCGGGGCGATCAGCGGTGCGGGATCTGCATCCATGGTTCGATCAATGAGTCGAATGGAACCAGCTAACGTGAGTGATCAAGCGATGGTTCATCCCAACGCGGACGCTTCTCGCGCGCAGCCTACGGTGAGCGGTTCGACAACAGACGGAGGAAGCGCGTCCCGTCCTTCATCCGCAGGTGTTCAAGGGACGCGTCCCGTTCGGGGGGGTTCTTCTTCCATGACGCGAACCGCGAGCGTAACGGATACCGCGAAGGTCACCGATCAGACGACGGTTCAGCAAAACACGGACGTTTCCAGTGTGCAACAGACGGTTCAGGGAGCGACGACGGAACACGTTCGAAAAACGGGGGCATCCGCGACGCCGCGTGTGTCCAATCGAGTTGAGCGATCTGCTATGAACCAACAAACGGTTCATGAAACGATTGCGAGCAACCAAGAAATTGCGGTTACGCGTGTAATAGAGGAAAAAAATCAAACAAGACACACGGATAAGCAAAAGAAACAACGAGTAGAAAGGAAAAACCATAAGAAGAGATAAACAGGACCGCCGCGCGCGGTCCTTCTTTTATTCCAAAGGAGGTTTTAAGTAGGTGAGAACGTATCGTATTCCAAGCGAAATATCGACGGAGTTAAAAATCAATAAGGCACTGTATTTGTTCGATCTATTATTCATCATTGGTCTCATTGTATTCCGAATGATCGTGTTGCCCTTCATTCATTCGTCTTTCACGTGGTATTTCACCATCTTTCTGGTGATCTTTGGCGGGTTTATGCTGATCCGTCCATCGGGCAACCCGCAAAAACGGATGTATCACGCGATCTATTACGCCATGATCCGCAGAAAAGACGCCTATAGCGCGATCGATTATAAAGGGAGGGAAAATCATGACGCTACTTAACGAAAGCAAAGTAAAAAAGAAACGAACGGCCGCAAGCGGGGCTATTTTAAACGAAAAAAATGTGGTGACCGCAAGCGAACAGCGGAAAAGACGCAAAAAAGTGGCGTCGTTGTTCGCGGATTTCTCCCCGGTGGTCGATTTTGCGGAATACGATTGTTTTGAATTGCGCAGTGGTCGCTACTTAGACATGGCGCAAGTGACGAGCAAAGACATTTATTCGCTCAATGAAACAGATAAGAACGCCGACATGTATTTGCTGACGTACTTATTCCAAGCGTACAACGGCGATCTAAAAATCGTTCCGCTCTATACGCCGGTCAATTTAGAAAAGCAGAAGAACCAAATCATTCGAAACATCCGACGGGCGAAAGATCCCGCGTATGTTCCTTTTCTAGAAAAAAAGCTGGCGGAACTGGCGTTTATCGAGGAGAACCGTCTAAACAAGGAGTACTTCTTCTTTCTGTACGCCGATAGCGTCAAGGAATTAAGGGAACAAAAGAATCACCTCAAGCGATTGCTCGCGCGGAACAATCCGATGATTGAACTGGATCTGGAGAAGAAAATCAACGTGTTGTATCAGCTATCAAACTTAAATTCAAAACCAAGCATGGATGGAGGGATGCGAACATGATTCACGCGCTGGCGCGTTTATTTCAACCGAAAACCGATGAAGAAGTGATCGGGGAAAAAGGCTACAATCCGTCGTTGTTGGCGCGGATCCAACCGCAAGGGGGCCTTCGTATTACCCCCAGTTATGTGCGGCTCGGAGACGGATACGTGTCTTGTATCCATGTTCACAAGTACCAAACGTTGGTGACGGACTTTTGGCTGGAACAACTGATGAGTATCGAAAATACGTTGGTCACGTTAGATATCGCGACCGCCAATAAGATCCAGATCGTCGAAGACATTAATAAGTCGATGGCGGAACAAGATAACCGATTCGTGAACGCCAAAGATAACGTCGATCGGATCAACGCCAAAGAAAATTACATGGAGTTGGATGAACTCTATAACCAGATCACGCAAGGCGAGGTCATGAAACGCGTGCATTTGCGGGTGTATGTCAAAGGCCGCACGTTGCAAGCGTTAGAAGAGAACGTCAAAGAAGTTCTCGACGAACTGCAAAGTTTAAATTATCGGGGAACGGTGCTGCTCAATGAGCAAGAATGGGAGTGGGAGAGCTTGTTTACGGGATACAGCGAACAATTAACGTATCCGAACAAACGAAAAGGAAAAGACGTCCCGTCGACGGCGCTCGCGGGAGGCTATCCGTTTCACTATACGTTCTTAAATGACGATAACGGCACCTATTATGGCACAACCGAGACCAATGGGAGTGTCATTTTTGATTTGTTTCATCGCGATAAAAACCGCATGTTTTACAACGCCCTCATGATCGGAAAGATGGGATCGGGCAAATCGACGCTGCTCAAAAAGACGGTCATGGATCAAGCGATTAAAGGGCACAAGATCCGCATCTTGGACGTAACCGGCGAGTTTTCGGAAGTGGTCAAGGAACTCAACGGCAAACAGATCGCCTTGGATGGCTCACAAGGCATCATTAATCCGTTGCAAGTGTTTAAGACGGTGACCAACGACGATGGTTCCACGAATGAAACGTTATCGTTTACGCAGCATTTATCCAAGATGAACGTCTTCTACCATTTCATTAACCCGTCGTCGGATCGAAACGAAGCGACGGAGTTTGAGATTTTATTGCGTCAACTCTACGTTCAACGCGGGTTATGGTCGGAAGACGGGGAAGAGGAGATCGCTATCACAAACTTTCCCGCGAGCGAATACCCGACGTTTTCCGATTTGCTCGCCTTAGTGAGAGACGAACTCTATGCGGATGGGGATCGAAAGAAAAGACGGGAGCATGTCGGCGCGGAACGCGAGATTCGCCTGGCGAACATTGAACTCACCATTAAAAACTTGGTGGAGAACTATGGCAACATCTTTGACGGGGTTTCCTCCATCGATCACTTCGACGATGAACTTGTCGTGTCGTTTCCCCTTCGGAATCTAACAAACCTGAAAGATGAAATCTACCAGGCGCAAGTGTTTAACATTATGAACATGCTGTGGGATGGGATGATCGTGAATGGATCGCATCAATTTCGTTCTTTCAATCGGGGCGAACTGCAATTTAACGACGCGACCCGCTATTTAATCGTGATCGATGAAGCGCATCACGTGATCAATACCCGCGACATCTCTCAACCGGCTGTGTTGTACCTGGAACGGTTCATGCGCGAATCCCGCAAGTACTTTGGCGGGATTTTCTTTGTTTCACATGTCATTTCGGACTTTGTTCCCGCAGGATCAGACAGCCAAAACGCGGAGAACGTCAAGAAGCTGTTTCAATTGACGCAATACAAGTTCATTGGCCAGCAGGACGCGGAGTCGATGCCCACGATTCAATCCGTCTTCGACGGACAGTTGACCGAATCGGAAGCACGCATCATTCCGACGCTTGAAACGGGTAAGGTTGTGCTTTGTATTTCCGGCTTAAAGAATCTTGTGTTTGAAGTGGATGTGTCGCAAGCCGAGTTAGCCATCTTTGGCGGCGGGGCGTAGTCATGTCGAACGGCAACACCGCCGCGCGCCAGACCGTTCGAGCGACGAAAGCGATCGCCACCCGCGCGGCGTTAAAGAAGCTCAATCTTGCCACGTTCAAAATTCAATTAATTCTGGCGCTGATCTTGATCCTGTTCCTCACGGTCGCCGTTTTAATCGCGGGGTTGGTGGCCGTCATTAGCGGCGGCGATCAATCTGACTCCTTCGTGGGGACCGGTCAAGCCCAGGTCAGCGCGGAAGTGACGCAGTATCGCGACGCGGTATTTAACGAACTGGATCAGCACGGGTTGAGTCAGTATACCGAATTGATTCTAGCTTTAATGATGCAAGAAAGCGGCGGGAAGGGATTGGATCCGATGCAAGCGAGCGAATCGTTTTGCGGGTCGGTTGGGTGTATTCAAGACGCGCAAACGTCAATCGAAAAAGGCGTGCTGCACTTTAAAAACGTGTTGGATCGGACCGATGGGGATATCGAGTTGACGTTGCAAAGTTACAATTTCGGCGGCGGTTTTATTGATTATGTCCAATCCAACGGTGGGGCGTACACGAAGGATTTGGCGATCGCCTATTCTCAAATGATGTACGGAAAGTTAGCCCATACAGGGAACTACACGTGCCATCGACCCGAAGCGATTGAACACCAGGCGTGTTATGGCGACATTGGGTATGTGGATGCGGTCCTGCGTTATTTACCGTCCGCGTTGGAAGTGGATTCCGCGGCGCTTGGAGAAGGAACGTCCTCGCCGTTAGCGCGCGAGCTCAAGGTCAATTCTCATTATGGTTATCGGGTCGATCCCTTTTCAAAGGTTCGCACGTTGCATGCGGGTATTGATTTAGCTTGCACGTATTCCGATAGCATCCATGCCTTTAAAGACGGGAAAGTGGTGTACGCGGGAACCGCCAGCGGATACGGAAACCTGATTCAAATTCAACATGACGGTTTCATTACCGCCTATGGTCACCTGGACAGTATTCACGTCTCGAATGGGCAACAGGTTCGATCGGGGGAAGCGATCGGATACTGCGGAACGACAGGGGCTTCGACGGGAACGCATCTACATTTTGAAATCAAAACGGAATTATGGAAAGGACATATCGATCCCCGAACGTATTTGGGATTGTAACGATAAAAGGAGAAAACCCTATGCTTTTGTCACGAAACGGCGTCTTGTTTCTTCTCTCTTTTTTTCTAGTGATGTCTTTGGTCTTCAATGTTTATAGTCTTGCCACGCAAGGAAACGTACGCGAGAAATATGAGAGAAACATCCAAGCGATCAATCAAAAGTTAATCGAAAGCGATCAAGAAAAAAGCGATTTGAAAGAGAAGATCGCTTTTTTTGCTGCTCAATCCCCAGCCGATGGGGAACCAAGCACAGCGGATCGTGATCCGATTTCGACGTTGGTCGTTGAAAAAAATAACGAAACCGAAAAGCTCAATGCGGCCAAACGGTTCATGGAATTTACCTTTAATAGGACGCCCGAAAATTACGCGGAACAAAAAAAGTTAGCGCGAAATTACATGACGCGGGCGTTGTTTGAAACGATTTACGCCGCGGACGGCGTGGATGAACACGCGCAAAAAGTGAGCGTGAAACTGGAATCAGCGGACATTTATGTAGGAGAGAAGAATACAAACGAAGCGATTGTTTTTTACAAGATGAAAAATGAAATCAGGGAAACGGGTTATTCCGAAGTCGTTTCCGATTACGCCAAAGTAACCTTTGAAAAAGAAGATTCCGCTTGGAAAGTAGCGCGCATTCAGTCTTTAGATGTAAAAGAAGGAGGTCTCTGATGAAGAAGAAAAAGCGAAAGAATTTAAAGTTTAATGTCTCCAATTACTACGCGGCGATCGCCTTGTTTTTCGTTTTAGGCATTGTATTTTTTGGCACATCGAAGATCTTTTTCGCTGAGGAAAGGCCGATTAATCAGACGCCGTTGCAAACGGAATTGGATCTTAGGGCAAATGGAAAGTTGAGCATTGATCGTTGGATCTACGATGAACATCAAAATAAAATGGAAGTCATTTTAGCGACGAATAACATGAAAGACTATCGGACGGATTTACAATTCAGTTCGGTTTCGAGAAAGGACGTTCGAACACCGTTGTCGATTCAAGCGGTCTATGAAGACAATGAAATCTTTATCTTACACATCGATCAGGTGCCCAAAGACTTCGAGCAATTGGCGATCCGACTGCATAAAAACGAGCGGAATTTAAACGATTGGTTTCAAGAACAAGAGGAAGAAGAAAAACAAACCCCCGTGATCTCCACGCTTTATACAGATGAACGTGTCGTCGAGAAAGGGGAAGTAAACGTAAAAGATCATCGTGACTATACGCGGCAAGTGGCCGATCAGATGATCGATCAATCCACAATTAAAATCAAAGAAAATGAGGAAAAGATGGAGCAATGGGAGGAAGTATATCGGGAACTGAATGAGGAAAAAGAAAAGTTAAAAGCGGGGCTGTTGTATCAGACGATGGACGAACAAATCACGACGAATAACAAGATTTATCAGTTGGATCGTGAGATGGACGTGAAGCAAAAGGAGATCGAAAAAATCGAAGCGGATAGCCAAAACATCCGCGCGAAGATCGAGCGATTGAAACAGAAAAAGCGGGATATTGGGTTTTAAAAACAAGGTACAAAACTGTGCCTTTTTTGATTTTAGGCGGGTACAAAATTGTACCCTTTTTACTTTTAGCTAGGTACAAGACTGTACCTCTTTTGAAAAAATGCGATATCTCAATAAACCCAGGCTTTGCCTGGGCTATCACGGCGCGTGATAGCATTTTCCCCTTATGCTCTTTCTTACTCTTTTTAGTTTTTGTCTTTTTTCTTTGGATTTTTACTATGACGATGCAGGAGGTCGTAAAATGAACATACTCATTAGGGATGTACATCCCGCGACAATCAACAAAATTGATGAACTCGCCAAACAAAAAGGGATTTCGCGACAAGAATATTTAAGAGAACACCTTGAAGCTTTTGCCGTTAGCGACTTGCATTTCAATCTCATGGATCGCTACGAAAAGCAATTGGAAGTAAACACAATGTTGCTAGAAAAAAATGCAAAGAAGATGGATGAAATGATTGCAGTCTTTACGCAATTGATGTTCGATGAATAATTCACCCGCGGTCATTATTAAGTCTCAATTTAAAATGGGCAAGCAACAAACCGCCAACGGTTCGTTTAGAAACTATGTGAATTACATGGATCGCGCAGATACGCATTCGGAGAAGAATGAATTTCAAAGTTATCAGGACTATATGAGCAACGAAGAAAAATCCACGGGATTATTTACGAACGAGAAAGATGTTCTAACGGATCAAGAAAAAGAAAGGTTTAAAGATACGTTTAAAGACATGCAGGAAAAAGGTAGCGTCTTATGGCAAGACGTCATCTCGTTCGATAACGATTGGTTAAAAGAAAGGGGCGTGCTTCAAGACAAAGGCATCGACGAAAAGAAATTAAAAAACGTGACGCGCTCAGCCGTCAATGAAATGTTAAAGCATGAGAAGTTATTGGATACGACCATATGGACAGCGGCGATTCATTACAACACGGATAACATTCACATTCATGTGGCGACGGTTCAAACAAAAAATTTTCGAGAGCGAGGAAAAAGAAAACCATCCTCGATTGAAAAGATGAAGTCGGCCACCGTGAATCAATTGCTGGATCGTTCCAAGGAAAATGAAAGACTCAATCAATTTATTCGAAATGATTTGATTCAAAGCAAACGCGAGGATCCGATCCTATCGCTGAAAAATAGAATCGTGGATCGAGAGCTCGTGAGTCAATTTAAAAAGATTCATAGCATGCTTCCCGAAGACAAACGACTTTGGCGATATAACATGAATGGGATTCAACACGTACGTCCCGAACTCGATAAGCTAACGGATATGTACATCGACCGCCATTTTAAAACCGAATTTGAAGACTTTAAAAAACAGCTGGATCAAGAAGTGGCTGTCTATAAAAAATCGTATGGTGAAAACTCGAAGGCTGAACGTTATCGCGAGACAAAAATGAAAGACCTATACACCCGCATGGGAAACACCATTTTAAAAGAGGTGAAAGATTTTGATCAAAAACAAAATAAAATCCCTTCAAGGAAGGGAAGGGGCCGTTCCGTTCACGTCGGTCGTGAAGTGAATCGTTCGCGAACATATGAAGCTAACGAAAGAAGAGTTTAGTCTTCAATATATTACGGACACGGTCACAGAACAGGTGACGCGATCCGTGCAAGCGTCGTTGAATCAAACCATATCCAAAGAAATCAATCGCATTCGTCTCGGCGCCAATAACATTGATCGAAACACGCAAATCTTAATTGAGATGGTGCAAGGGCATATTCAAATGCAAAACCTAGAGTATGTCATAACGACGGATATGGTTAAGCCTCCGTTCTTAAAAGATATTGAAGGGATCGTGCAAGAAAGAATTGAGAAACAAAAACAAAGAAAAGATTCAAGGGAGCGATAAAAACATGAACGTATTTAGCGAAAATTACACGATTGGATTGATTAAAGAAGTCGGAGAGGAAGACGTCTTGTTAACGGTCAATGGCGAAGACGTTGTCGTGCCGTTAAGCGAAAAGAATAGAGAGGTCGTGTTTGAATTGGTCGAAGAAGGGACGTTTCTCGTTCCCTATGATCAAAAAAACAAGGAGATCTTGATGGCGATCGATGAAGCGGTTGTCTATGAAACCTTCCCTGAAATGGACAGCGAAGCCTTAGAAGGCGCCACCGACGACCTGCCCAATGAAGAATAAAACGGGTGATCGCGTGAGCGAAAAGGAAATTCAAAAGGCGAGCGACGTTCATCTTCTCGACTACCTACAAACCAAAGGGGAAGGGTTGATTCAACAAGGGAAGTATTTTCGTCACGCCGAACATGATTCCTTGGTGATTCGAAACGATGGCAAATGGTTTTGGAATAGCCGCGGGGAAGGCGGGCATGGCCCGATCAGCTTTGCGCGCGCCTTTTACAATTTAAGTTTTCAGGATGCGGTTCGCGATGTGAACCAGCTTTCGATTGATAAAACCTTGACGGATGATTTGAAAAAAGCATCTGAACAAGGTTTTATTTATCCCAAACAATACGAAGCGGACACGCAAAAACATGTCCGACGCTACCTCGTCCAGGAAAGAAAGATCGATCCGCGATTGGTCGATTCGTTAATCAAGAATGGCTACCTGGCCGAGGATCAACGAAAAAATTGCGTGTTTAAGTGGAGGGATTCAAAAGGAGACATTGTGGGCGCGGATCGGCAAGGGACGATCCGAACGAGCAACGGAACCTTTAAACAAATTGCGGCGGACAGCAAAGAAGATGGCGGGTTTCGAGTGGATGTCGGAACGCCAAATCAGATCGCTCTATTTGAAAGTCCGATTGACGCCATATCGTACTATGAATTATTTCAACTGCAAAATATCCGGTTGCAATCCATGAGCGGTTTAAAAGATCGAACCGCCAATACCGCGATCAAGGAACTCATTCAAGAGTGTCATGCGCGCGACGAAAGGGTAGAGAAGGTCATCTTTGCCGTGGATAACGATGAAGCGGGAAAAGGATTTGCGCAGCGATGGAAAAGCCTCCTTACCCAAGCGGATATCCATGTTCCGATCCATAAGGATTGGAATGTTGATTTACAAAAAAGGAAAGAGCAGCAGAAGAAAAAAGAACCCGTTTATGAGATGGAGAGGTGATGGAAATGAAAAGAAGCGCGCCTGTATTACCCGATTCTTTCGTTCAATCGTTTGAAAAAGTAGATCCTTATCAAGCAGCGTTACATCTTCAATCGGAATACGGTCTATTATCCCATGTGGTGGAATGGGATCGGCACCAAGAGCTGGCCCCATACATGTCGAAAGAAGATATTGCTTTGCTGGGTTTGTACGAAGAAAGAGTCAATGGAGAGATGAAGCACCTTCATTCCCTCCGCCTTTCATCTTTTGATAAAGATCGAGAACGCGATGAAGAGGAGATCGCTCAGATTACCATTACAAACGGGCTGACGGGAAAAGAGTATGTCATGAGTGTATGGGCCAATGATCTAGAAAACGATAAGCTGCAACCCTACTACGTCTACTTGAACCAACCGCTTCATGATCAAATCAACATCCAAGAACAGTTCATAGATAAAGACATGGTCTCCAGCGGGGCCGTGTGGGAGGGAATGATCAACGAGCGTGTGTCCGATGTACAACTATTTGATTTGATCCAACCAAATGAAGAGATTGAACAGACCCTTCTCAATTACCACCAGGGACGGATCGATGAATTCAAGATAGACCTTCCGCAGGATCAATTGGCAATGGATCTGCATGACATCATGGTCAATGAGGAATTGACCGAAGTCATGTTAAAAGCCAACGATGGCTTTTTAGAGAAGGATGATTTAGTGAGTCTTGGGAAGAACTTGCGTGGTTTTTATCATTTGGATCTCAACATTCCCTATCAAGAGGATTTAAAGGGGGCCTTTCAGGATGCCCTTGAAATAGCAAAGGTAGAAGACGATGAATTGCCGTTCGTAAAAGAAACGTTCGGGGCTTTTGGTGTTCAAAGCGAAGATATTGCTTCGATCCATCGATCTAAAAGCATATCTACGTTTGAATTAGCGGATGACTTGGAGCGGTAATTAATATTATGGGGTAGTACCAACAAAACGAAGAAAATAGGCTGTCCAATGAAGGCAGCTATTTATATTTCATTATGTATTTCAAAGGTAATTTAATATTCGATGTTGTTCGATTAATATCAAATATAAAGCAGGTTGCTTTTTTCACTAATTTTCCTCCATCGTAATCTTCGGTGGAATTATTTTCATATCAAAACTTACCTGTATAATGAGATTATATGAAATTTATCCGAAAAGAAATCTGATTTTAACCTATACAGAAATGTAGGTACTAAACGGGGGGCTTTCATTGTTTACTACCTCATCAACATTTATAGAGGGAGGGTTCTCGGTGAATTTTATTCGGTCATTATATATTCGAAAGATACTTTGGCTGGTTGGATTAATCATACTATCAATCATAAGTTTAAATTTCGAAAATCAACTTAAACAAACTGCAAGCGAAACATTTGATACTCTTTCTGTTTTTTGGTCTAAACCAATCATTTCGGTTCTATTTGGTTTTTATGTTTCTCTTATCTTCGTGAAAAAATGGTCAATTAACATAAATCTATCTCTATTATGGTGTGTGGCTATACCATGTACATTAGTATCATTTGGATATCCAATATTGGCTACACTTTCATCCATTGGACTCTTGCCAGAAAATATTGAAAGTTCACCGGTTCCTTTTTGGTTATTAAAATTATTTTTATTTGACGTGTTTGGAATAATAACTGGCTTAACATTAATCCTAGGTTTCTTTTCACAAAACCAAGAGTGAAGAATTAATTAAGTTTAAGTAAAGGCAATATCCAATTTGTATCGTTTTCTGCGTTTTGTTGGTACTACCCCTTATTATTTATTAGAAGGTGATATAAAGTGGCATATAAACGCAAAACAGCGGAGGAACGAGCGAAAGAAATTAACGATTTAATGTCGGGGATGGAACAACAGATTGTTACGTATTTTCGAAGTGAAGAAAGCCTAAAAGAATATTTGGATTTTATGGGGAAGTTTTATAACTACTCCACGAACAACAGCATATTAATCGATCGTCAATTTCATGGAGCCCAAGCTGTCGGCTCCTTTTCTTTTTGGAAATCGAAAGGGTTCTTTGTTCAAAAAGGGGAAAAGGGCATCAAAATTTTAGTGCCGAAGATGGTCACGTACTTTGAACGAAACGGCAAGCAAGTACAATTGAAATACGCGACGAAGAAAGAAAAGGAACAGATCGAAAAGAAGCAAATCCCAAGCTTTAAACGAACCTTTTTTGATATTGGCCATGTGTTTGATGTCTCCCAAACGAATGCGACCGCGAAAGACTTGCCGCAAATCTTCCCTAACCGTTGGTTGGAAGGATCGATTGAAAACTATCAGGCGATGTACAAGGCGCTTGAACAGGTGGCCAAAACAAACGGCGTAAAGATCGTTGAACCCTACAATGAATTAGGTGTTGCTAAGGGCGTCAGTTACACGAAGTTAAAAGAAGTGGCCTTGAATCCGAGAAACAGCGAACTGCAAAACGTAAAGACGCTCGTTCATGAACTTGCTCACGCGGTTCTTCATACCGCGGAAACGCATCAAAACTATACGAGTCAAGAAAAGGAGTTTCAAGCCGAGATGGTGGCTTATACGGTATCGAGTTACTTTGGATTGGACACATCCGAGTATTCTTTGCCCTATTTGCATCATTGGACGGAGGGGAAAGAATTAAAGGATCAGCAACAATTATTAAAAGAAGTTCGGGACACGTCCCATGATTTCATACAAACGCTTGAAGAAGAGCTGGTGAAAGATCGAGATCTAGCGACGGTAAAGGAACAGGATAAAGAAGCGGTCGCGGATCGGGGCGACGATCTTCAACCCATCGATTCACATACGTTGCGTATTTCCTCTTTCGGCGATCGAACGGATCGGGCAAAAGAGGAAATCGCTCAACTGATCCTAACGAATGGGATGACTGGGAAAGAACACGTGACGAGTATATGCGCCAACGACATCGAAAAGGGCGAGTTGCAGCCCTATTATGTGTATGTGAATCTCCCCGCGAAACAAGGATTAAACCAAGCGAATGATTACGAAACCGCTTTAGCGGACAGTGTTGTCGATACTCCTTTATTTGAGATCATCCAACCGAATGAAGCGATAGAGAAAGCCATCCACGATTACGCAAACGGATCGATCGATGAATTCAATCTAGAGATTCCAAAAGAGAATCAAAAGATGGATGTCCATGAGTGGGTCGTCAATGAAGAATTAAGCAACCTACTTTTAAAAAGTGACCACGGATTGCTAGAAAAAAACGATATAATTAACTTTGGAAAACTAACGCGAGGTTCGGATCTTGGCGTGGAAGGTCTGTTGAAAGAGAAGTTAGGTCACTCCTTTCATCAGACGCTAGACACAACCAGGGTGGAGCAAACGGAATGGCCGTTTGTAAAAGCAACGTTGGATTCATTTCAGATCCAAACGGATCTTCTTCCTAAGAATAAATCCCCCGTCAAAGCCGATCGAGAATCGGAGTTAGCCCGATAGATCAAATCAAGCGGCCAAGCCGAGTCGTTTGGCCGCTTTAATTAATACAAGAGGATGATCAGATTTGAAATATATTTTTGCGGAGAAACCATCGCAAGCGAAAGCGTATGCGGACGCCTTTACGATCGAGAAGCGAGAGAAGACGCATATTACGTTAAAACCATGCAACACGTTCCCAAAAGGAGCCGTCATTACATGGGGCATCGGACACCTGGTCGGGTTACAAATGCCCGGTGACTATAACAAAGAATGGGCCCGTTGGTCCCTTGATCACCTGCCGATCTTACCCGATACCTTTCGGTACAAGCCGAAAAAGGAAACGATGGCGCAATACCGCGCGGTGCAAGGCCTGTTTAAACGGGCGGAAAAAGAACGAGCGACAGTGATTGTGGCAACGGACATTGATCGAGAAGGCAGTCTAATCTTTCATTCCACGTATCAATTGATCGGACACAAGGCGAAAGAGTTAAAACGTTTGTGGATTAACTCGTTAGAAGTCGATGAGATCCGCAAAGGGTTCCGTCAACTGCAACCGATCGATCAGGATTTATTGAAGTATGAAGAAGCGAAAACGCGCCAAATCGCCGATTGGATCGTGGGGATGAACGCAAGTCAACTCTTCACTCTATTACTAAAACAAAAAGGCTTGAATACGACGTTAAGCGTCGGGCGCGTCCAGTCTCCGACCGTCTATATGGTGTACCAACGCCAAAAAGAGATGGAGAACTTTGTATCTAAGCCTTTCTATGAGTTGTTTGCTGACTTCACCCATGAAAACGGCGCATACAGCGGGAAGGCGAAGGTCAAAGAAGAGCAAAAAGAAACGGTGTTAAAGCTGTTGGATGAAAAAGGACTGTCTGATTTAACAGACGATCAGGCGGTCATTAAAGATGTCTCCAAGCAATTGAAACGAACGCCGTCGCCACGGCTCCATTCTTTATCTACGTTGCAAACAAAAGCGAACAGGATATGGAAGTACAGCCCGGCGAAGGTGCTGCAAGTGATGCAATCCCTTTACGAGAAGAAGATCGTCACCTATCCAAGAACGGATTGCAATTACATTACGGAAAATGAGTTTGCGTATCTATCTGAAAACGTTAGGAAGTACCAGGGGCTGATCAGCGTTTCCTTTGAACCAAAAATAAGGAAAAATAAGCGGTATGTCGACAACGCAAAGGTAAAGGAGCACTATGCCATCATCCCGACCCAATCGATTCCGTCTGAAAAGACGTTAGGTGGTCTATCGAATGAAGAGAGAAACATTTATTTTGAAATCTTAAAAACGACGCTTGCCATGTTTCACGACGATTACAAATATGAGGAAACCACTATCGTTACGGATGTCAAAACCATGGAATTTTTCACGAAAGGCAGGGTGGGAATCGAAAAAGGATGGCGATCCCTCTTTTCAAATGAAAAAATGGAGTCCGGTGAAAAAACGTCCCCTCAAAATGCGCTGCCTCAGGTTTTAAAGGGTGACCGAGTGTCTTCAGCACTGGAAGTAAGAGAAGGCCATACAACCCCTCCTAAACCGTTTACCGAGGGCGGGCTTATTCAACTGATGAAAACCGCGGGGAAAATGGTGGATGATGAATCTGAGAGTGAAATTTTGAAGGAAATCGAGGGAATTGGCACCGAAGCGACGCGTTCTTCGATTATTGAGACGATCAAAAAGAATGGGTATATCGAGGTCAAGAAAAATATCGTTTCAGTCACTAAAAAAGGGACTGTTCTTTGCGAAGCCATCGAAGGAAATTTGCTATCTAGTCCTTCTATGACGGCGAAATGGGAAAGTTACCTTAAAAAAATCGGAACGGGTCAGGGATCTCAAGACTTTTTTCTAAAAAATATCGTCAAGTTTATTCAATCCACCATCGATGAAGCCCCTTTAAAAATAAACCAGCAAGATATTCAAACGCTCGTCAACGAACAGAAGGACGTTAACTATATTGGCAACTGTCCGATCTGTAACTCAGGGAAAATGGTCGATCGAAAAACATTTTACGGATGCACGGAATATAAAAAGGGCTGCTCGTTCTCGATATCTAAAATGATTGCGGGTAAAAAACTAACGAATAAAAACATTAAAGATTTGCTAGAAAAAAAGGTAACGGCGAAAATAAAGGGTTTTAAGAGCCGAGCGGGGAAGGTGTTTGAGGCGAGGTTGTTTATTCAAAATCAAAAGGTTGCGTTTCAATTTGAATCAAAATAAAAGTGACCTTGATGAAGAAATCCCTCCTTGTTCGGAGGGATTTGGAGGTTTACTGTGTTTGGAGGATAATGGGTCTATTTTTTTCTAGCAATTGAAACTAGCGGATTGTTCTTCGCGTGATCCCGCGATCAGTGAGCTTTACACTGTGGAAGGGGATAGCGCTGGCGGTTCTGTTCTTCTGTAAGACCCGTCAATCTCTTAATGGTTTTAATGTCTAGTCCTTTTTCTAACATTTTCTTTGCTACAGCCGCAGCTTTTCGGTATTTTCCTTCCTCGAGCCCTTTTTGTGTTATTTCACAATATTTGGTGATGAATAAGCCAGATTAATTATCCAGAATCAGACGGTTTCTTTTCAATCTAATGATTAACCAAATATTGACTGCATGTATTGTACTCTAAATCAAAAACCGATTGTTGGAAACAAAGCCGAAACCATGTTCTGGTCTCGGCTTTGTTTAATAAAATTTTCTTCATATCAAACTCATTGCTGGATTACCCTCTACAAAACCCAAAAAGTTTGATATAAATAATAATCAGATACCATTCGGATACTCTTTATAAAAATTTTAAATCTGGGGCTTAAATGGTGGAAGAAAACTTTCTAGAAAGTCGACAACTGAATCTTTGCTTTTAAATTCAGCATCAATACGGTCTCCATTATTGTATCTTACAATTACTTCGTATTTTATAAATTCAGCTGATATAGTTTTACACTCTTCATATCCTTTAATAAACGTAATAACATCTGGGATATTAGTATATTCAAACGATTCACCATGAAGAGGAAGCACCCTTATAGATTCAATATATCGCGTAATTGTTTTTTCGAGATTACTCATAAATTTTTTTATTCCCTTGGAGTTTAATTCGTGCAACCTATCTAAGAGCGATTGCATATCTTCCCCAGAAAGGGATTCCCATGATTCTATTTTATCTTCAAAATCCTCTACTGCTGTATCTTCATCGAATCTTGCATCAATATTTACATGTTTAAATGCCTCAATAACTGTGTCATATTCAAAATAAAGTATGTTGAATCCTAACGATTCCAGTTGATTCACTGCACCTTCAGTAAATACTCCTGATAACACTGCACCTATAAAGGGAGCCGTTTTACTATGAGTTTCTTTTAAAGGCATTATGGCCCCTTGTATTTCCTGGGCCTTATTCCTTGAATGCTTAGTATACCTTCTCCAGGCAACTTCTATAAAAGCAACAGGCTGACCGATAACGTCTTGACTTCCATCCCTCTCTAAAACAAAGTCAAGGTCATGAGCATTTCCATAGCTATCAATCCAACTGACCTTTTTTCTTCTTCCTCTCGCTTGTCTAACACCTTTTTTATCCAAATACAATTTATATTTATCACAAACTTCAACTAAAAGGGGATATATTGCTAATTCCATAAGATCTCCAATGATTTGCCCAAATTTATGGGAAGGGGATTTTGCCAATTTTCATCTAACCTTTCACCCAAAGTCTTCCTTCTTTTAAAAGAACATCATGCTTTCTATTTTTCCACTTTACATTTCTATCACGTGTTTTTTCGAAATAATAATCTTTAAAACCAGCAGCCAGGGCAAGTTCACCCATCCATCTGTCGACTGGGACATAGACACCATAAGGTGCAGAATCACCTATAACAAAACAAACATTAGAACCCTCTTTACATACTCTTCTCAACTCTATCCAAACTTTAGCTAAATCAAAAAAATAAGTTGCTATCATTGTGTGATAATTTTTTCGCCCGGCACGAGTTAGACGCTCTTCGTCGAGTTGTTGACATACATCTAAAATCTCTTCATAAATTGGCACTAAACCATCATCTTTTAGGATTTCAAAAGTTTCTTTTCTATATTTAGAAACATGTTGTGTACATGAACGAATAAGATATTTACTGACTTTTTCTCTTAGATCTCCCCATCCCGATACTTCTCCAAAGAAGGACATTTCTAATCTCGTAGCATCCGCATAATCATAGTTATTTGCATATGGTGGTGAGGTAATGACTAAATCAATGGAATTATCCGAAATCGATGGGCAATCTCTAGAATCTTCCTGATAAAATTTTGCTTTAGCAGTACCCGTTCCTGATTGCATTTCCAACATATCATCGATCATCATATTTATTTGCTTTTCATAAGCTTCAAACGGAATTGCTACTCTAGCTTTAGTTTGATTAGGAAGTACATACTGCCAAGAGGCAGTTCCTACTGATGAGCACATTCTAAGAATTGATACTAATGCCAACCAAGATAATTGATACTCAGGGGAACCATCCCGATATTCCCGGACCGCATCTCTTATAGAAGACAGCTGCTCTAATGACTCAGGAGAATAACATTTATAAATTAAATCAGGAAACCCTTCAGTTGATCCAACATTCTGTATTGATCTTTCAAGTATCCTATCGGCAAAGCTGCGGAACTTATCAACACTAGTATTCCAATGGAGCTTGGCCTCAGTAATTCTTGAAACAAATGGATGCACTTCTGTTCCCATGCTGCTTACACCTAATTTATCACTAGCAAGCAATACAGTTCCTGAACCAGTAAACGGATCAAACACTTTAAAGTTATCTAATTCTTGATAGCTGTTCAAATTTGACTTTATTACTTCTTCTACCCATTCCGCAGAGAAACCTGCTGAATAACGAAACCATCTGTGAATAGGCAGTCTCATATTGTTGATGAAAGTGGAACTTGTGTCAGTCTTAGATTTCGTTTGTTTTACCTCGTTATTGATTAAGGAATTCAATCTGTTGTTCCCTCCGTTGATTGTTTTTCAAAATTATTAATAATTTTCTCTTTCAAAAGTCTAAAGTCAGAATCAGAAAGTCTCCTATTTGACCTCTGAAAACCTGCTCCCCAATTCTTCAAACCTTTTGTAATATCAAGTTCATTAAGAACAGATTTCATTGGAATGAGATGATTTTTATCCAAAATAAATTTATAATTCATTGTGAGATAATATTCGTAAATATCTCCGGCTATAATAAACGGTTTATTAGTTCCTTTTAACTCTTCTGTAACCTCAGCTATGCCCGCTATCACACTTTTTTGGGTTAAATATATAATTATCTCATTCCCTTTTTCTAACCCACTTAGTGTTCTAGAGTTCCTTGCATTTACAGGCCAAAACTTATTTGGATCCTTGACGAGCCTTTCCCACGTTGTTGGTTTAGTTATAAATAAATAATTGCTTCCACTCAAAAAGTATCATCTCACTTTTTTAAAAAATAAAAAATCAATTTATAAATAAATCACCTAGTCCAAGTATAACATGAATGAAGGAGTGGTAATCTGTAAGGTGCTAATCTTAAAATAAACAGGCAATTTTGCCACTTTATTCACAAAGAATTTAACGTGACTATTCGCTGAGGTGATTTATATTAACCTGTTTCCCAGATTGGAAACGATTAAACGGCGTCAGCCAAATATCGTATCTGTGACCTTTAACATCCAAAAATGTGGGAGCTTATGTAATAAGAAGACTCAGAGACATGCCCTTTTTGGATTCGTATCTCCGCTCGAAACCTTAACCAATCCTGAAACTCTAGACCCGAACATTCCTCCCTTTTCCAAATACGAGTATCCACTTCATGTACAAGTATTAGTCAAACTTTTATCAGATCTACATATGGCACAATTGTCTCATGAAATAGTAAAGGAAAAACTACCAATCTAATAAACTCATCTTACAAACATCATATCAAGATCATAAATATCTGATGAAAAATAAACGTTGGTGTTTCTATACGTAAATGTAGATCTAAGTAAAAATTCGGTCTTAAATAATCTGAGTATTCGTCTTTCGTGTCACAAAACTCGTCCTTTTCTGAACATACATAGATTCAAGTGAAAAGGGCGCTTTTTTTATGCCATATATGCTCCAAAACCCTGTTCTCTATTCAATGTTCAATAACCTTATTGAAATAATCTTATGGTACAATGAAATCAAAGAAAAATAAAATGAGAGTGATTTTGATGTTAATTGGATATGCACGTGTGTCAACAGGACTACAAAATTTGGATTTACAGAAGGATGCATTAATGCAATACGGATGCGAGAAAATCTTTTACGATAAAATAAGTGGAGCCAAAAGACAACGACCAGGTTTAGAGGAAACGCTTCAGTATGCGCGTGAGGGAGATACCATTGTCGTATGGAGACTAGATCGGCTTGGTCGCAACATGCAGGACCTCATACAAATTGTAAATACATTAAATGAACGGGGCGTGGGATTCCATAGTTTACAAGAAAATCTAACAATGGATAAAAGCAACGCAACGGGGCAATTGATGTTCCACTTATTCGCAGCTTTTGCGGAATTTGAACGGAATCTAATCGAGGAACGCTCGGCTGCAGGACGAGCAGCCGCAAGGGCGCGAGGTCGTCTTGGTGGTCGTCCTAAAAAATACGGATCGAAAGATATTGAGATGATGAAAGCCCTAATTGATAATGGTACACCCATTAAAGATGTTGCTGAAAGATGGGGTGTCTCTCGAACAACGATATATCGCTATCTAGAAAAATAATACATGAATAACCCCCCGCTTATCTTATCAAATATGGATTATCATTCGAAATCCGCATTTTGTCGTCGGGTCCCCTATAAAGAAGTATGTAAATTTCTCATTAAAAGAAAAGCATGCAAAAATATGGTAATATTATAGGTGTTGAATCATGCTCAAGATTAATAGAGTAGTGGATCATAATAGGATGATGCCAAGGACTATAATACTAATTGGATATGTAAATCACCAGAATAGGTTAATCAAATAAAAAAGGAAGTGAAAGAAATAGCTCATTGTCAAAAGCAATTCACGGAGTTTCACGATGCTATTAAACTGACAGAAGAAAATCAAATCCTAGCCGAGAAACGGGACATCATTATCAATCGAATTAAGGACAAAATACCGGATGAAGCGAAAGATTATACGACGTTTAATCAAGGAAGTTACGCAATGCATACCGGGATCAAGCCGTTGGATGAAAATTATGATATCGACTTGGGACTCTATTTTAAAATGTCTAAAGAAGATGTGAAGCCTGTCGAAGCAAAACAGTGGATCTTAGATGCAGTAACGGGACATACAAATGATGTGAAAATGAAAACACCTTGCATAACAGTATCATATCAGGCAGGTTACCATGTTGATATTACGGTCTATGCATCTGAGAATAGCGATGGTAAGGTATATCTTGCCAAGGGGAGACCAGGGAGTGCAGAAGAAAATAAGAAATGGGATGAGTCAAATCCGAAAGACTTGATTAAGACCATTCGGGACCATTTCGATAATGAAAATGACAGAAAACAGTTTCGTCGTATTATACGGTATTTGAAACGTTGGAAGGATATTCAGTTTAAAAACACCACATATGGGAAGCCAACTGGTATTGCACTAACCGCCTGTGCTTATCATCATATGTATGTGAAAAAAGAGATCGTGGACATTATGCAAAGTAAAGTAGAATACCGTGATTTAGATGCCCTTACTACTCTTGTGTCTAATATCCTCGATCAGTTTAGAACGGTATCTGTAATCGAAGATGATAGTGTAGTGTATTATCCCAAAATAACTGTTGATCTTCCTGTTGCCCCTTATCCCGATCTATTCGAAAAAATGTCACTAAAGCAGATGAAGACGTTCAAAAAAGAGCTGGAAAGTTTACTTGAGTGTTTACTAGATGCGAAGGCAGAAGCTGATCCAACCGACGCTGCAGAAATATTGAAAAAGGCATTCGGGGATGACTTTCCAGTCCCACCTCGCAAAGATACGGGAAAAAAGGCGGCTGCTTTGGCATTAATCCCAAGTTCAGAATCAGCATAAATCCCAAGGGAGAGTAGACATGGATATCATCAAGCAAGCTTTTAAAGAACTACAAGAGTATGATGAAAATATGATTTCTAACATTATCCCTATATCCCTTGATGAAAGGATGCAGTATCGTAACAGTACTTGTGTCTATGAACTAGAATTATCGATTTTAGGGAAACTCTCTGTTCTTACAATAGGGTTTCCCTTTTCATTCCCACGAAAACTACCTCTCATTTTTGATAAGTCAAGACGTTTCCCTAACATCCCCCATATAGAAACGGATAGATTGATTTGTTATACCCTTACAGATTCAATTATCATCGATGAACGTTTTCCTGGGGCGGTACTGTTGCAGTCCTTACAGAAAGC
>NZ_MCHY01000004.1 GCF_003609605.1 Ammoniphilus oxalaticus
AACAAAGAAGGATTATTCCTTCAAAACTAGATAACAACGTAAGTTTTCGAAATGCTTTTATTTTGGTTAAGCCCTCGACCGATTAGTATCCGTCAGCTCCATGTCTCGCGACACTTCCACCTCGGACCTATCAACCTCATCATCTCTAAGGGGTCTTACTGGATTAACTCCATGGGAAATCTCATCTTGAGGGGGGCTTCACGCTTAGATGCTTTCAGCGCTTATCCCTGCCGCACATAGCTACCCAGCTGTGCTCCTGGCGGAACAACTGGTGCACCAGCGGTGCGTCCATCCCGGTCCTCTCGTACTAAGGACAGCTCCTCTCAAATTTCCTGCGCCCGTGACAGATAGGGACCGAACTGTCTCACGACGTTCTGAACCCAGCTCGCGTACCGCTTTAATGGGCGAACAGCCCAACCCTTGGGACCTACTTCAGCCCCAGGATGCGATGAGCCGACATCGAGGTGCCAAACCTCCCCGTCGATGTGGACTCTTGGGGGAGATAAGCCTGTTATCCCCAGGGTAGCTTTTATCCGTTGAGCGATGGCCCTTCCATGCGGAACCACCGGATCACTAAGCCCGACTTTCGTCCCTGCTCGACTTGTAGGTCTCGCAGTCAAGCTCCCTTCTGCCTTTACACTCTTCGCGCGATTTCCAACCGCGCTGAGGGAACCTTTGGGCGCCTCCGTTACTCTTTAGGAGGCGACCGCCCCAGTCAAACTACCCACCTGACACTGTCCCCCACCCCGATCAGGGGCGTAGGTTAGAACCTCGATATGTTCAGGGTGGTATCCCACCATTGCCTCCACCGAATCTGGCGACCCGGTTTCTAAGGCTCCCACCTATCCTGTACAGAACATACCAAAATCCAATATCAAGCTATAGTAAAGCTCCATGGGGTCTTTCCGTCTTGTCACGGGTAACCTGCATCTTCACAGGTATTACGATTTCACCGGGTCTCTTGCCGAGACAGCGCCCAAGTCGTTACGCCTTTCGTGCGGGTCGGAACTTACCCGACAAGGAATTTCGCTACCTTAGGACCGTTATAGTTACGGCCGCCGTTTACTGGGGCTTCAATTCAAAGCTTCGCTTGCGCTAACCTCTCCTCTTAACCTTCCAGCACCGGGCAGGCGTCAGCCCCTATACTTCGCCTTGCGGCTTCGCAGAGACCTGTGTTTTTGCTAAACAGTCGCTTGGGCCTATTCACTGCGGCCCCCTCGTGCTATTCACACTAACGGGGCACCCCTTCTCCCGAAGTTACGGGGTCATTTTGCCGAGTTCCTTAGCAAGAGTTATCCCGCGCGCCTTAGGATTCTCTCCTCGCCTACCTGTGTCGGTTTGCGGTACGGGCACCTATTTCCTCGCTAGAAGCTTTTCTTGGCAGTGTAGGATCAGGGACTTCGGTACTTAAATTTCCCTCGCCATCACGTCTCAGTCTTAATAATGAGCGGATTTGCCTACTCATTAACCTAAACGCTTGGACAGGCACTTCCAATCGCCTGCTCACCCTACCTTCCTGCGTCCCTCCATCACTCAAACGGAAATGAGGTGGTACAGGAATCTCAACCTGTTGTCCATCGTCTACGCCCTTCGGCCTCGACTTAGGTCCCGACTTACCCTGAGCGGACGAGCCTTCCTCAGGAAACCTTAGGCTTTCGGCGGATCAGATTCTCACTGATCTTATCGCTACTTACACCGGCATTCTCACTTCCAAGCGCTCCACATGTCCTTACGGTCATGCTTCAATGCCCTTGGAACGCTCTCCTACCACTGTCAAAGACAGTCCATAGCTTCGGTGGTATGTTTAGCCCCGTTACATTTTCCGCGCAGAGTCACTCGACCAGTGAGCTATTACGCACTCTTTAAATGGTGGCTGCTTCTAAGCCAACATCCTGGTTGTCTAAGCAACTCCACATCGTTTCCCACTTAACATACACTTGGGGACCTTAGCTGATGGTCTGGGCTGTTTCCCTTTCGACTACGGATCTTAGCATTCGCAGTCTGACTCCCGATGATAAGTCTTTGGCATTCGGAGTTTGACTGAGTTCGGTAATCCGGTGAGGACCCCTAGCCCAATCAGTGCTCTACCTCCAAGACTCTCACATCGAGGCTAGCCCTAAAGCTATTTCGGAGAGAACCAGCTATTTCCGAGTTCGATTGGAATTTCTCCGCTACCCACACCTCATCCCCGCACTTTTCAACGTACGTGGGTTCGGGCCTCCAGTGCGTGTTACCGCACCTTCACCCTGGACATGGGTAGATCACACGGTTTCGGGTCTACGCCTACGTACTCATTCGCCCTATTCAGACTCGCTTTCGCTGCGGCTCCGCCTTATCAGCTTAACCTTGCACGTAAACGTAACTCGCCGGTTCATTCTACAAAAGGCACGCCGTCACACATAGATCGTGCTCCGACTGTTTGTAGGCACACGGTTTCAGGTTCTATTTCACTCCCCTCCCGGGGTGCTTTTCACCTTTCCCTCACGGTACTGGTTCACTATCGGTCACTAGGGAGTATTTAGCCTTGGGAGATGGTCCTCCCAGCTTCAGACGGGGTTTCACGTGTCCCGTCCTACTCAGGATCCGTCTCGGAGAGTTGAAAATTTCGACTACAGGATTGTTACCTTCTGTGATGGACCTTTCCAGATCGCTTCGTCTATTCTCAACCTTTGTAACTCCGTGTGAGACGTCCTACAACCCCGAAAGGCAAGCCTTTCGGTTTGGGCTCTTCCCCGTTCGCTCGCCGCTACTCAGGGAATCACTACTTGTTTTCTTCTCCTCAGGGTACTTAGATGTTTCAGTTCCCCTGGTATACCTCCATCCACCCTATATATTCAGGTGGCGGTACTGCCCCATTACGGACAGTGGGTTTCCCCATTCGGAAATCCTCGGATCAAAGCTTACTTACAGCTCCCCGAGGCGTATCGCCGTTAATCGCGTCCTTCATCGGCTCCTAGTGCCAAGGCATCCACCGTGCGCCCTTTGTAGCTTAACCTACTTACTTACTTAAGGTTTTAGGATTTTTCCTAATTTACGCATTTCGGTGAAACTTACGTTTCGTTATCTAGTTTTCAAAGAACAATCA
>NZ_MCHY01000005.1 GCF_003609605.1 Ammoniphilus oxalaticus
CCTCAGTAGCTCAATGGTGGAGCAACCGGCTGTTAACCGGTAGGTTGGCGGTTCGAGTCCGTCCTGAGGAGCCATACATAACAAATAGACCCTCTGTCCCTGGTCGGCAGGGGGTTGTTTTATTTGTTATTTTTAAAAATAGAGAGGTGTCCGAGCTGGCCGAAGGAGCACGATTGGAAATCGTGTATACGTGTGAGCGTATCGAGGGTTCGAATCCCTTCCTCTCTGCCATACCATGGAGAGTTACCCAAGAGGCCGAAGGGGACGGTTTGCTAAACCGTTAGGGTGGGCAACTGCCGCGAGGGTTCGAATCCCTCACTCTCCGCCACAGTGCTCCTGTAGCTCAGTAGGCAGAGCGCATCCATGGTAAGGATGAGGTCGCAGGTTCGATTCCTGTCGGGAGCACCATTATTTTATAAAAAGAAGAAGGCGGTGTAGCTCAGCTGGCTAGAGCGTACGGTTCATACCCGTAAGGTCGGGGGTTCGATCCCCTCCGCCGCTACCATTAACGCGGGATGGAGCAGTTGGTAGCTCGTCGGGCTCATAACCCGAAGGTCGCAGGTTCAAGTCCTGCTCCCGCAACCAATTTAGGGACATAGTTTAACGGTAGAACAGAGGTCTCCAAAACCTCTAGTGTGGGTTCGATTCCTACTGTCCCTGCCAAAATGGCGATCGTGGCGAAGTGGTTAACGCATCGGATTGTGGCTCCGACATTCGTGGGTTCGATTCCCATCGATCGCCCCATAAAGGGAGCATAGCCAAGGGGTAAGGCACAGGTCTGCAAAACCTTTATTCCCCGGTTCAAATCCGGGTGCTCCCTCCAAAAATGTCCCAGTAGCTCAGTTGGATAGAGCAACGGCCTTCTAAGCCGTGCGTCAGGGGTTCGAATCCCTTCTGGGACGCCAGTGGGGCCCTTAGCTCAGCTGGTAGAGCGGTCGGCTCATAACCGATTGGCCGCAGGTTCAAGTCCTGCAGGGCCCACCATGCGGTCGTGGTGGAATTGGCAGACACGCTACCTTGAGGGGGTAGTGGTCATTAGATCGTGCGAGTTCGAGTCTCGCCGACCGCACCATAGGTGAAAAAAATAATGCGGAGGGATACCGAAGTGGTCATAACGGGGCGGTCTTGAAAACCGTTAGGGTGCAAGCCCACGGGGGTTCGAATCCCTCTCCCTCCGCCATAAAAATACAACAAAAAACACATTTTCAAAATTTAACCATTGAAATCATAGACAAACCATGATAAATTATTACTTGTCGCTTTTAAATAATGGCCCGTTGGAGAAGTGGCTTAACTCACATGCCTTTCACGCATGCATTCAGGGGTTCGAATCCCCTACGGGTCACCAAAAGAGGGCGCTTAGCTCAGCTGGGAGAGCACCTGCCTTACAAGCAGGGGGTCGGCGGTTCGATCCCGTCAGCGCCCACCAATCTAAAATATATTTTTTTAATGCCGGCTTAGCTCAATTGGTAGAGCACCTGACTTGTAATCAGGGGGTTGAGGGTTCAAGTCCTTTAGCCGGCACCATTATGGAGCTGTGGTGAAGTTGGAGTTCACGCCGGTCTGTCACACCGGAGGTCGCGGGTTCGAGCCCCGTCAGCTCCGCCATTTATTAAAAAGTAAAAAAAGGCTTGGTAGCTCAGTCGGTAGAGCAGAGGACTGAAAATCCTCGTGTCGGCGGTTCGATTCCGTCCCAAGCCACCACTTTTGGAGGGGTAGCGAAGTGGCTAAACGCGGCGGACTGTAAATCCGCTCCCTAAGGGTTCGGCGGTTCGAATCCGTCCCCCTCCACCATTCGAAATATTGGCCCGTAGCCAAGCGGTAAGGCAACGGACTTTGACTCCGTCATGCCCTGGTTCGAATCCAGGCGGGCCAGCCATTTTAAGAGCCATTAGCTCAGTTGGTAGAGCACCTGACTTTTAATCAGGGAGTCACTGGTTCGAGTCCAGTATGGCTCACCATTTTAAACGATATAAAATCAATGCGGGTGTGGCGGAACTGGCAGACGCACTAGACTTAGGATCTAGCGCCTTTGGCGTGGGGGTTCGACTCCCTTCACCCGCACCATGCGGACGTAGCTCAGTTGGTAGAGCACAACCTTGCCAAGGTTGGGGTCGCGAGTTCGAGTCTCGTCGTCCGCTCCATAATAGAAAACAGTGCCATTATTAGATGCCGGGGTGGCGGAACTGGCAGACGCACAGGACTTAAAATCCTGCGGTAGGTAACTACCGTACCGGTTCGATTCCGGTCCTCGGCACCAATCTATTCCTTTAAAAAAACATATTATGTGCCCGTAGCTCAATCGGATAGAGCGTCTGACTACGAATCAGAAGGCTGGGAGTTCGAGTCTCTCCGGGCACGCCATTTTCGGGAAGTGGCGCAGCTTGGTAGCGCATCTGGTTTGGGACCAGAGGGTCGCAGGTTCGAATCCTGTCTTCCCGACCATTTAATTTAAAATGCGGGTGTAGTTCAATGGTAGAACTCCAGCCTTCCAAGCTGGTCGCGAGGGTTCGATTCCCTTCACCCGCTCCATAAGGGGCCCATAGCTCAGCTGGTTAGAGCGCACGCCTGATAAGCGTGAGGTCGGTGGTTCGAGTCCACTTGGGCCCACCATNCACTTGGGCCCACCATACATATTAAAATCAGTCCTATTCATATGAATAGGACTTTTTGTTTTTTTTATGTAATGTTCGCTTCTAAACTCTCCCCTCCCCTCATAGTTACTGAGTAACACTGTTACTGAGTAACAGTGTTCCCGATATAAACCTATAAAATGGAGGTAATTTGTTATGAGAGAGGTAAGGGTAAGTAGGCGACCTGAACGATCTAACAAAAAAATTAGAGTTAATTCGTCTTTAGATAAAGCAGTCCATGAAAAATTAGATCGTCTGGCAATGGCATGCGGAACAACTAAAACCGCCTTAGCAGCCTATTTAGTGGACTTGTGTTTAGAGAACGAAAACATAATTAATTATGTACAGGACCAGTATCAGGATACCTCACGCTTTAGAATTATCCCAACCAAAATTGAAGGTAGGATAAAGTTCGTTTTTACCGAAAAGAAAAATAAAGACTAAGACAGATCTGTCTCAGTCTTTATTTTTTCCAGTAATTTAATATTGTCTCTTAAAAAACAATCATGATATATTATCTCTTGTCTTTTAAAAAAACTCATCTGTATATCCATAATATTACTGTTGAATTTATTTTGTTAGTATGTTATATTATTA
>NZ_MCHY01000006.1:300000-585021 GCF_003609605.1 Ammoniphilus oxalaticus
ATACGCTCGAAGCGAGAGCGTAAGACTAAGTTGTTCAAGACACACCCTATGGGCTCATCCATAGGGTGTTTCGCTTTTTACTGTTTGGTAGATATCCTGCCTCTATCAAACACCCCGCTCATTTTTAACCATGGTTAGAAACCGAAAAATAGATTAACATGGGTATAGCAATAAAACATTGAAAGAGGTGATTACGGTGATGGACTCTTCGCCATCATCTTTGTGCGAATTACCAAGAAGTTTTTTTACGGAAAATGATTTAAATTACTTCCAAAAGTCAGATTACATGGCGCGGCTGGTAGACTACCTTTTATTTGATATAAAGGGATGGGACCCGCATGAAGGGGAATCTAGTGTTGATTTCGATGGGCTTTATGAAAAAGGCTCGTTTCCCGTCCCTCGTTTCACTTTGATGTTGTTTATAGGCGAGATCGATAAAGTAGGGCAATGGCCGGTTTTCTCGACGCAAGAATTGTTGACCTATTTGTATTTTTGCTTTACGGCGAATGAACAACAATCGCATAAGGTGAGGATTAACCTCGAGGCGATGAGTAAAGCGATTGGGATCAGTAAGGAGAGAGTGTACGAGTCGATTGAAAAGTTGATGCGCCACGAAATGGAATGGATTTGGCAGGAGGAGCGAGAGGACATTTTTACGGTGCATCATGTGGGTGTAACTTCCCCCCAAGCAAGCAGCGCGCCATTTGAATTGACTCTGGATGGCGAGATCGAGTCTGAAGAGGTCAAAGAGGTTGCCGTCCCGCAATATTTGCTTGAAGATTATCAGAAGCTAGGTTTCAACGATGACGAACTGCATGCCTTGATCGAGTTTGTGAGTCGTGTTTCGGAAGGGCAATCGATGGAAGCGATTGTAACAGAGATGGTTGCGCTGGATGCGGAACTCAGCCTATTTTCAATTCGGGCTTTGATCAGGAAAGCGGAGGAAAAAGGGGTGCTCACGATCTACACCGATCGAGAAGGTCACGCCCAAATTTCCTGGAAGTTTCCTGGGGAAGAGTAGCGCGTTTGACTAAACGGAGCTTGAGTGAAAGCAGTCCAGGCGGGATGATGATTTGCAACGGCTCCATTGTCCCTTACAGCCCGTATTCCGTGATATTGATCGCTGTAAGGGGAGATTTGACCGTTGGAGCCGTCATTTGCTGATCGAATGAGTAAATCCGCTGTGTAACGGCGCTTACTCCCGCTACAGCCAATCATCCAAGATATCGAACACTGTAAGGGCAGAATGTGCCACTGGGGCTAAAATCCGACGAATTGAATTGGATTCTAAAAAAAGGTCTGCTTAAATGATTAACTCATGTCGATTCCGCCATTCACAGGGATGTAGGCTCCATTCATGTGCGCGTTCCAATCGGCAACGACGCTCAAGATCGCGCCGGCAATATCTTCTGGATTTGCGATCCGTTGCAATGGAGTTAAGGTACGAAGGAATTCATGTTGTTCAGCTGGTTGATCTTTTGTGGCGTCAGTTAACACCAAGTCGGGAGCGACGACATTCGTTTTAATATTTTTTGGACCCAATTCTTGCGCTAAATATTTGGCAAACATATTAATCGTAGCTTTCGCTGAACCATGGGCGATAAAGTCCCCGGCAGGAGTGCGGGATAATGAGGTGGAGATCAAGACGATGTTCCCTCCGCCTTGTTTTTCCATATGAGGGACAACCTCTTTACAGGCATAAAAAGCAGCCCGCATTTCATTGTTTAATTTATCAGAAAACTCGTCCCAAGTCGTCTCCATGAATGGCTTAAAAACGGAATCCATATTCGCGTTATTGACAAGGATGTCCACTTTTCCAAACGCGCTAACAGACTGGTCCACCATTCGTTTCACATCTTTCGGATTTCGAACATCGGCTTGAATGATTTTCCCTTTGCGACCGAAAGATTCGACTTCCGCTTTTACTTCGTTCGCTACTTTTTCATTGCTATGATAATTAATGATCACGTCTGCGCCTGCTTTTGCTAAAAGAACAGTCGTCGCCGCCCCGATCCCTCTGCTTCCATCTGTAATCAAGGCGACCTTGTCTTTTAAAATATCCATTCTTTACTCCTCCTCAAAAACAGATAATGATTTACAAATAAAGAACTTTCATACAAATATGATAAGGCTTATCCTTTGACTTTTTCAAAAAATGCCGATGTTATAAATCTGGCTTGAGAACAAATTCTCTGCCCTAAAAAGCATATTTATGGTAATAATGAGTGAGGACTACCATTTGTAAAAGAATGAAGCGAAACAAAGGAGCTGTTGAATGATGTCATTGAAGATGAATCCGTACTTAATCTTTGACGGTAGAGCAAGAGAAGCTATCCAATTTTACGAGAAAGCGCTTGGCGGGCAAGTGTTAGGTATTATGACGTTCGGAGATATGCCGGGGGACCCGAATCATCCGTTGACGGAGGACATGAAGAAGCGCGTGATGCATGGGCAGTTAAAAGTGGGGGAAGCGGACCTTATGTTCAGCGATACGTTTGAAGGGATGCCTTATCAACCAGGCAATACGATTCAGATCGCGATCCATCCCAAAGAAGAGACGGAAGCGAGAGAGATTTTTGCCGCATTGGGAGACGACGGCGGACAAGTGATTATGCCCCTTCAAAAGACGGATTGGAGTCCACTATATGGGCAAGTAAAGGACAAATTTGGCGTTACGTTCCAAGTAAACGTTTTGGCGGAGTAGCCTCAGTACGATGGCCAAACACAAGATTTATACGATGAGTGTCGCTAAAGTCTATCCGCATTATGTTTTGAAAGCAGAGAAAAAAGGGCGTACAAAATTAGAAGTCGATGAAATCATCCGTTGGTTGACGGGATATAGCCAGGAGGAATTAGAGGCGCAATTGGAAAAAGAGACAGACTTTGAGACCTTTTTTGCAGAAGCTCCTCACATGAATCCAGCGCGGGCGTTGATTAAAGGTGTTGTCTGTGGCGTCCGCGTCGAAGAGATCGAAGAAGCAACGATGCGCGAAATTCGCTATTTAGATAAACTGATCGATGAGCTGGCAAGGGGTAAAGCGATGGAAAAGATTTTGCGGAAATAAATGCGCTGAGAAGGAACAAATGATAAAAGGCTGGATGTGGTCGGGCAACCATCCAGCCTTTTGTCTATGATCGTATTCGAGTTTAATTCCGCCTTTTACCAACTAATACATCCAAATCAACGGTTACTTCAGTTGATTCTTCTTTTAAAAATGTTCTAATCTGATTCTCCGTGGCATCCCACGATAAAGGAGTCATCATTAGCAAGGAATGAACGGATGATCGATTAAGGGTTACTGTATAAGATGACCTTAAACAATCTATCACCTGGTAATTCGCGCTAAATAGTTCAACTGTATCCACATTAGAGTAAACTTGTTTTTCCGGTGTATCGAAAAGCGTCTTTCTTAACTCCTGTAAGTAGCCAGCTTGAGGAATAACTTTAATTACAATGCCATCCGTCTTTAGCAACCTGTTAAATTCCGCATAATTTGAAGGCGATAAAATATTCAAAATAACATCAAACTGTTGATCCCGAAAAGGGGTATTTACAAGGTCGGCAACAATCCAAATCTTATTGTCATAGTCTCTAGAAGCGAGAGAGATGCCGTCTTTTGAAATGTCGACACCTACTCCTGTCACGGTTTTTTTATGATAAGAGCTCATTGCATCACAAATGTTAGAGAGATGCGATCCTTCACCACATCCCATATCAATGATAGACATTGGTTCCATTTCACGGGGCGCATGCTGACATATAAAATCAGTAATTGCCCGATTCATCGGTTTAAAAAAACCATCTTCTATAATCAGCTTTCTTCGCGCTTCAAAAAGTTTCTTGCTGTATTTCGATTGAATTTGCCGTGTCGTCAAATTAATATATCCTTGCCTAGCAAAATCAAACGTATGATTATTTGAACATAGTAAACTTTTCAACTCAAAAACATGCATTGGTAAGTTACAAATAGGGCACTTAAAAATAGATTCAAAACGACTGACAAATTTCGCGCTTCGTATTCTTTTATTAACCTCAAACAAAGGATCCACCTCATTCATTCGTTTTATAGAAAAATGAAAAAGGCATAGACAAATAAACCTTCATAATTATCTTGAAAAAAATTACAAAGATTTAAAATAGTCTATACCGATTATTTTCTATAGCGCATGAATTGAATGATCATGAAAAGGATCTCCTTTGCGTGGTTTATAGGAATTAACCTATAATTAAAAATACATGATTTAAATCGAGGTTGCAACAGACTAGTTAATTAGCAAGCTATTCTTGTTACCTATACATATAGGAGGAGAACTGAATCGATACAGATAACTCAACCCCATCCATCGTCTTACCTTTCGTCATCTCTATCATCGCCATTTCGTTTGCGGCTATCTTTGTGAAGTGGTCCAAGGCGCCCTCGACGATTTTAAGTATGTATCGGATGTTGATCGCTTGCGCGTTATTACTCCCCGTTGTGTGGATGAAAAGAGCGGAAATCACAAAAATAACCAAACTAAATTGGTTGTTGTTAGTTTCTTCTGGCGTGTTTCTCGGATTGCATTTTGCCTTGTGGTTTGGTTCATTGAAATTGACGACCGTGGCTAGTTCTACGATCATCCTCGCTTTGCAACCGATTGTTGCCTTAGTCGGCGGTTTTTTTGTCTATAAAGAAAGAGTCAGCCTCTCTACAATGTTGACAGTCGGGATGGCCTTTATCGGCGTTGTGTTCGTGGGGTGGGGGGATATTGCAATCAGTGGTTCAGCTTTGATCGGTGACTTGTTATCCTTTTTAAGTGTCGTGGCAGTTGTTTGCTACTTATTAATTGGACAAAATGTCGTAAAAAGAATGACGCATTGGGTTTATAGTTTTTGTGTATTTTTCTTCGCGGGCCTATCATTAGCGCTTTACAATTTCATTGCGGGCGTTTCTTTTGTAGCCTATCCGATCCGTGAGTGGGGGATTTTTCTATTATTAGCTGTCTTTCCGACTCTTGCCCATTTGATTTATAACTGGCTATTAAACTATGTCAACTCGACAACGATTTCGATGAGTATTTTGGGAGAACCAGTTGGAGCGACACTGTTAGCGGTTCTATTATTGGGCGAACGTGTGACGGACTGGCAAGTGGCGGGCGGGGTTCTCGTTTTATGGGGTGTGTTTTTATTCCTCATGCAGCAGAAGAAGAGGATGCAACTGGAACAAAGGAGTTAGGAAGAGATTGAGGGGGAAGTTGTAACGGGACTTTTGGCCCTTACAGGAAGCGAATCGATGATCTCGAGCGCTGTAAGGGGAGAAATGTCCATTAGAGTCACTGAATCTAGCCAGGATTTCTGTTTCTGATCTGTAACGGGACTTCCGCCCCTTACAGGAAGCGAATCGATGATCTCGAGCGCTGTAAGGGGAGAAATGTCCACTAGAGTCACTGAATCTAGCCAGGATTTCTCTTTTCCGATCTGTAACGGGACTTCCGCCCCTTACAGGAGGCAAATCGATGATCTCGAGCGCTGTAAGGGGAGAAATGTCCATTAGAGTCACTGAATCTATCCAGGATTTCTGTTTCCGATCTGTAACGGGAGTTGTAGAGCTAGAATAAAAAGTGGACACCCGTTAAGAGAAAACTATAATAAAGCTTAACGAGGAGGTGTTCACATGAGTGAACAACGTGAAACGCGTCAAAGATACAATGAGGAATTTAAAAGACAAACAGTCAAGTATATACAAGAGCAAACAAAAACAGTGACTGAGATTGGCGAGGAGCTAAACATACCGGCTAAAACACTGCATTCATGGTTGGCCAAATATCGGCAATTCGAGGATGAACCGATAATAAACACCGAGAAAGTATGGGAACAAGAGCGAATCATAAAGGAACAAAATCAACAAATCGATGATTTAAAAGAGGAATTAGCGATTTTAAAAAAGGCAGTGCACATCTTCAGCAATTCAAAGAAGTAAGGTTTCAATTCATTGAAGACCATCGCTCCGAATATCTTAAACCAGAACTTTGAAACAGATCGCCCGAATCAAATTTGGGTAGCGGACATTACCTATATCCCTTGCCGTCAGGGGCGAATGTACTTGGCTAGCATTTTAGATCTTTGCACACGTGAAATTGTTGGTTGGCGACTCGGGTCAAGGATGACCACAGACTTAGTCCTTGGCGCCTTAGATGATGCTTACAAAGCAAAGAAGCCAAAGGAGGGGCTGATTCACCATTCTGATCGCGGTTCACAATATGCCTCCGTCGAATACCGTAAACAACTCGAAGCATACAAAATGGAAGCAAGCATGAGCCGCAAAGGGAATTGTTATGACAACGCCTGTATTGAATCTTTTCACAGTCTTCTTAAAAAGGAGCTTATTTACTTGCACGAAATTTCAAACAAAGCAACAAGCCTATGATGAGATCTACCGATACATCGAATTCTTTTACAATCGTAAAAGGATTCATGGTTCATTAGGATATTTATCTCCTGTTCGATTTGCCCAGCAATTCAACAAGAAAGCAGCTTAACCCTGTCTAGTACATCATGTTAAGCTGCGAAATGATTAAATGAATCCAATTGTTTTTCTGTTATTTAATGTCCACTTTCTTTACGGAGGTCCAACATGTCCATTAGAGTCACTGAATCTAGCCAGGGTCTCTCTTTTTCGATCTGTAACGGGACTTCCGCCCCTTACAGGAGGCAAATCGATGATCTCGAGCGCTGTAAGGGGAGAAATGTCCATTAGAGCGCGCAATCATCCTCTGGATATTTCTTTTTCCCCGCGCGTCGAGGTGTTAGTTACGTTCAATTTTATAGGGAGGATCTGGTCGGTTGCAAGAGTGAAATAAGTTTACAGAGGGTCATCCGATAGGGGATCACGCTCTTGTTTCCTGTATACGATTGCCTAGAGTATTTCACGCTCGATCGAGTAGATGATTGCGATTGCTCCCCATAAAGCGAACAGAAGCAAGAAAAAATGAAGGGAACAACCAAGCGCGCTGGGCCATGAAAAAACAGCGGTTGCAACAAACATCCACCAAAAGAGAGGAGGAAGTTGCGCTACAATGAGCAAAAACATAGAAATAAGAGCCGCAGCTAAACTGATGCGTCTAGCTGTATTTGAAACTCCCAATTTGTTTGCCAAAAACGAACCGAGCAAGATACCGACCCCTCCACCGACCGCGTACGTTCCCCACCATTCTGTAATCGCCAGAATGCCGTAGGATTCGAGACCAAGTCCCATAACCGATCCGTAAAACTTAAAAACAGCTGGCATGTACATAAGTCCGATTAAAATCGATGCGATTGCTGATGCCCTAATAAGAACTACGCCGCTGAACCTCGTTAAAATAGTCATTTTGTCAACCGACCCTCCAAATAATCGTTGAATAAATTCATCTCTTTTAATAACAGTCTCTATTTATTACAATGACGTATTATTTTATCTTAAATCGGCTTCTATCAAATCGCAAATAAACTGTTCTCAATTCCTTGATATTAATATGTGAGTAGTATATAATCCCATCATATAATGATAATGATTATCAGTTTCAATAAAAGGAGGGACGACTATGTCCGCAAATACATACTCTTTTAGATGGAATCTCTCACTATTTTTCCTTGCGCTCATTTTATCTTTCGTTGTTTTTTTAGCTGCTTGTGGAAATCAATCCGCGCAGGGAGGCGCAATCAAAGATAACGATGGTACAGAAGGAACAGAAGCAACAGGAACGACGCGGGAAATCACCCACGCCATGGGAACAACAAAAATCGAAGGGACTCCTGAAAGGATTGTTACTTTATACCAAGGCGCAAACGATGCTGCCGCCGCATTTGGGATTAAACCAGTTGGGATGGTTGAATCGTGGCTAGAACTACCGATCTATGATTATCTTAAAGCTGATTTAGAAGGAGTTTCTATCGTTGGACAAGAAACGCAGCCGAACTTGGAGGAGATAGCAAAGTTAAACCCAGATTTAATTATTGCGTCAAAGTTACGTCATGAAGAAGTGTATGAACAATTATCGCTCATTGCGCCGACAGTCACACATGAAACTGTCTTTGAATTCAAAGAAACAGTTGAATTAATGGGAAAAGCGATGAATAAGGAGGAGAAAGCAGCTGAGATTCTTTCTGCATGGGATGCTCGAGTAGCGGACTTCAAAGGGAAAGTACAAGAGAAATTAGGGGATCAATGGCCACTCAATGTTTCTATCCTTAACTTTAGAGCGGATCATGCTCGTATTTATAATACTGGTTTTGCAGGTTCCATTTTAGCTGAACTTGGATTTACACGTCCTGAAAATCAGCAGGTTGATCTTCCGGTAACAAAATTAACGGACAAAGAGAGTATAACGGAAATGAATGCGGATGTTTTCTATATTTTCATGGAAGATGATGCAGCAGTCCAAAATACGTATGAAGAATGGACGAATCATCCGTTATGGGCGAATCTAGACGCTGTTAAAAAGGATCAGGTGTATGTTGTCGATTACATAGCTTGGAACATGGGAGGCGGAATTAAAGCGGCAAACCTTATGTTAGACGATATATATGACAGATTCGAATTAGAAAAATAATCATTTTTTAAACGGGGCGGGAGGTCATCTTCCTCCTGCCTTGTCTAATCTCGGAAGTAAAAAGGATAGAGGATAGCATGAAAAATATATTTTCCAATACAACATCCAAAATAGTAGGTTTAATTTTGGGGATAATCTTATGTTTAGTTTGTTTTATTTTAAGTGTCGCGCTAGGGCAAACCTCGATTCCATTGCAGACTGTATTGGATGCCGTGGTTCATTATGATGAGTCCATAACTGAACATGTTATTATAACGACTTCACGATTGACGAGAGCCGTGATTGCCGCTGTAATTGGCGCTAGCCTCGCCATAGCCGGCGCGCTCATGCAAGCTTTGACGAGAAATCCACTTGGAGCGCCAGATATAGTGGGTATTAATGCAGGCGCGGTATTCTTCATTGTTGTTTCAGCGACATTTTTTTCTGTTACTTCATTACTCCACTATATGTGGATCGCTTTTTTGGGGGCGGGGGTCGCTGGGGGGCTCGTTTATTTACTTGGATCTCTTGGTCGCGATGGTTTATCGCCGATTAAAATTGTATTAGCTGGGGCTGCGGTCACCGCTCTCTTTGTTTCTTTCACACAAGGATTATTAGTTATAAATGAGCAAGGGATTCAAAGTGTTTTATTTTGGTTGGCAGGGTCTGTCGCAGGCCGAAATATGGAAATGCTTTTAGCGGTACTACCATTTATGATCCCTGGAATTTTAGTCGCGTTGTCTTTAGGCAAGTCGATTAATATCTTGATTTCAGGTGAAGATGTTGCAAAGGGATTAGGTCAGAAAACAATGTTAGTTAAGGTCACGATGGGGGTTGTTGTCGTTTTTCTAGCGGGCGGGTCTGTTGCCATAGCTGGCTCGATTGGATTTATTGGTTTGATCGTCCCTCATATCGTTCGTGGGCTGATTGGGTTGGATTATAGGTGGATGATTCCCTATAGCGCTTTGATTGGAGCAAGTCTATTGCTTCTGGCAGATATAGCGGCAAGATTTATTATAATGCCTCAAGAAATGCCGATTGGTGTCATGACCGCTTTTTTGGGAGTCCCCTTTTTCATCTATATTGCGCGTAGGGGGCTAACACGAAATGACTAAATTTTATTCAATAAGAAATAAAACAGGTTCTATTTCCTTTCAGGTAAATAAAAAAACGCTATGCATTTTTTCTATTCTAGTGATTCTTTCTTTGTTCCTAATCCTGCTTAGTTTATCAATAGGGAGTAGTTTTATTTCCCCTTTAGCCGTTATGAAGCACCTATTTGGATTTGGTGATGATGAACATCACTTTATTCTGAATACACTGAGGCTACCAAGAACGTTACTTTCTTTTCTTGTTGGAGCGGCGCTCGGTGTATCTGGTTTAATTTTACTAGGGATTGTTCGAAATCCGCTTGCTTCCCCTGACATTATAGGGATTACGGGCGGAGCATCTGTAGGCGCAATTCTTTTCATTACTTACTTTATGGGAACAGTTAGTATTCAATGGCTGCCATTTGCGGCGTTATTAGGGGCTGCGCTCGTGTCGCTCGTGATTTATCTACTATCCTGGAATAAAGGGGTCACCCCTATTCGTCTCATATTGATCGGTATTGGGGTTGCGGCGGCTATGGGGGCTATCGTGACGATGTTTATTGTGATAAATGAGACTGCTGCAACGACGAAAGCATACCTTTGGATCACGGGAAGTCTGTATGGCGCAAGTTGGCGAGAGGTTATGTCCATGTTACCGTGGGTTCTTATTTTTATTCCACTCTCCCTTTTGTTTTCTAGAGCAGTAAATGTTAAAGAATTAGGGGATGATGTCGCGTTTGGACTTGGTGTCAACGTACAGCTTCATCGCTTGATCCTATTATTCATAAGTGTGTCATTAGCAGGTTCAGCGGTGGCATTTGCGGGCGGGATCGGTTTTGTTGGGTTAATTGCTCCGCATATGGCTCGAATGCTAGTCGGTCGTTCCTTCGCTAGTCTTATACCGATTTCGGCATGTCTAGGCGGAATCATCGTGGTCATGGCGGATACTGTCGCAAGGACCGCATTTTTACCGCTTGATATTCCAGCTGGAGTCTTTACTGCTGGAATTGGAGCGCCCTTTTTTATTTTTTTATTGTATAGAAATCGGAACATGTAAACAGTCTGATTCAAATATAAAAAGGAGTTGAGAAGATGAGTGTGTTAGAAGCAAGAGCCCTTACATTAGGGTATGGTGACGCGATTATAATACGTGATTTACATTTACACATTCCTGCTGGAAAAATAACAGTATTAATTGGGGCAAATGGCTGTGGTAAGTCTACTTTATTATGTTCACTTGCTCGTCTTATCAAACCAAAATTAGGGCATGTATTACTAGGAGAAGAGATAGTCGGCAAGTTATCTACAAAAGAAGTAGCCAAAAAACTAGCGATCTTGCCGCAAGGCCCCATCGCGCCAGAAGACCTTACAGTGTTGCAACTCGTGAAGCAAGGAAGATATCCGCATCAAAGCTGGATCAAACAATGGTCGACTGAGGATGAACAAGCAGTGAGTCAAGCTTTAGAGGCTACTCAGATGGAAGCATTCGCCCATCGAGCTGTAGATTCCCTATCTGGCGGGCAGCGCCAAAGAGCATGGATTGCAATGACGTTGGCCCAACAAACAGATCTCATTTTACTTGATGAACCGACAACCTATTTAGACATGGCGCATCAAATTGAAATATTAGACTTACTATTTGAGCTAAACGAAAGAGAAGGTCGAACAATTGTGATGGTTTTACATGATTTAAATCTTGCTTGTCGTTATGCTCATCATATTGTGGCTGTAAGTAATCAAAAGGTGTATTCACAGGGGAAACCCGAGCAGGTAGTCACTTCTACTATGGTAAAGGATGTATTTCGAATGAACTGTAATATTTCAAGCGATCCATTATTTGGCACACCTCTATGTATTCCACATGGAAGAGGGAGAAAGGTGTGAGCCTAATGAAATGGACACAATAGAATTTGTAATTTGAATATATCCATCCTTTTAATAACGATCGGTTGACGAATCGGTTATTCTTTTTCTTATAATCCAATCCATCACAACGACGACAAGCGTGATAAAAATAGAAAAACGTAAAGATTTGCCAAAGCTAGCTTGATCATAAATCCAAAAATAACTCAATAGAAAATTAGCGACGAAGGTAAAGAGGTATCCGAAAATATCTATCATTCCTTTCATGCTTTGGTGACGCCCGCCCTGTCGAATCGCTATTAACCTGTTTCATTTAGATTCGACAGGGTCTATCGTTTGTCTCCTGACGCTTACAAAATAGGGGAGAGCAGTCTGGAGACGGATTCCTTGAATTTGGTGAACATCGAGCGGTTTTCATAATCTTCTACCGTCAGTTCCTTTGAATCGAGCATATCGTCTTCAAACGTTTTGCGCAATGCTGACGCTGTTTCGCCATCATATAAAAACGCGTTCACTTCAAAATTCAATCGAAAACTACGCGGGTCAATGTTCGCGGTGCCGACCGAGGCGATCGCGTCATCGGCGACGACCATTTTTGCATGGATGAATCCTTTCTCATAAAGGTACACTTTGACGCCCGCTTTCAGCAATTCGCCCGCATTGGACAATGTCGCCCAGTAGACAAACGGATGGTCGGGCTTGTTGGGAATCATAATCCGCGTATCGACGCCAGACAGAGCCGCAATTTTCAAGGCGTCTAACAGGGTGTCGTCTGGAATGAAATAGGGCGTTTGCAAGTAAACGTACTGTTTGGCGGAGAAGATCATCTTCACATAGCCATTTTTAATTTGCTGCTGCTCCGTGTCGGGACCACTTGAAACAATTTGGGCCGAAACGTTGCCAGCTGGTTGCGGATCTGGAAAAAAGCGTGGTTGGTAGGTCAGTTTATTTCGACGGGACGCTTGATTCCAATCCAAGATAAAGCGCGTTTGCAAGGCATGGACAATTTTTCCCTCGGTACGAAGATGCGTATCGCGCCAATAACCAAACTTTGGATCCAATCCGAGGTACTCATCCCCGACGTTGAAGCCGCCAACATAGCCAATCGCGCCATCAATGATCACCAGTTTGCGGTGGTTTCGGTAGTTTAAATGCAAATAGGGGAAAAAAGCTTCAGTCCGTCCGCCCGCTTCGCGATACGCTTTGAAAAAGGAGGACGTGATTTTTCTGGACCCCATGTAGTCATAGAGCAGCTTTGTCTCAACGCCTTGCTTCGCTTTGTTCGTCAGCGCTTCCACCAAACGCCGCCCCAACCCATCCTCGCGAATGATGTAATACTGAATATGAACATGATTGGTCGCCTGTTCGATATCGTGGAGCAACGCATCGAATTTTTCCCGCCCGTCGGTGAAAATCTTCACCTCATTATCTTCTGTAAACAACGCCCCATCATCAACGAGGTGCATGTAAATTTGTTCTTTGCGCGTTGAGCAGTCGTCATGTTGAAAGGGGAAAGTCCCTTGTTTAATCGATTCAATTTGGTCCGTAATCTGTTCTTTTATTCCGATCTTTTCCTTGCCGACCCACTTAAACATCTTTTTGCGCGACAAGTTTTTCCCGAAGATCAAATACAGGACAAAGCCGACGATCGGCAGAAAAACAAGCACCATCAGCCAAGCCCAGGTTGCCCCGGAGTTGCGTCGTTCGAAAAAGATAATGACAATCCCAAAAAAGATGTTCACAAAAAATAAAACGCTTAATATTAGCGAAAAATAGTCCACCTCGCGCCCCCTCTTAGATGTGATGTTTTCCATTAATGTCGAACCGATACCGAATCCGAATTTTGTGTACCCCCAATTATAAAGGAAACTATCGAATATTGCCTGTTGATTTAATATTGACGTTAATTGGAAAACTGATCTTTCAAAAAGGGAAGCAAAACATCTTACTTTAACTTCTTCTCATCGATTACACTTGCGCTGTAGAACAATTCCATTTCCTTGCGTTGATTAGCATCCGACCGATTCACAAAATCAGAGGAGGTAATAAAGCGCTGAGTAATTCGACCCTTAAGTCTTTTAATCGGAGATAAATCAGACATGTTATCGCCCCCCACGAATGAAATGGAATTACCATAAAGAGTCACCAATACCTTATTCTAACTCTTTAGGATCATCTCTATTCGTAGCCGTCAGCGGCGAGGGATGCGCTTAAATCGGCTAATGCTCAGACTCCTTTTTATGGATAACAGCATGGAATAGTGTTGATTTTTAAAGAAGCTCATTTTTCAAAAGGGATTCCCTCAAGCCATCTCCGAATTGATCAATGTCCTTTTTGAATAAGTTAGTTGGCATACCAAAAACCTGCTATAATATAGATACAGTAAGGTTTTGAGGAAGGTGGATCGTATGATGGAAGACGACAGTTATCCGGATGAACCAAAAGAAAGAGTCGACCATGATCGCTTATTCAAAGAGTTAATTGGGACGTTTTTCGAGGAATTTATGTTACTGTTTTTTCCAAAAGCGTATGAATCCATTGATTTCGAACATACCGTATTCTTGTCAGAAGAATTGTATACCGATATTGTAAAAGGCGAAAAAAGGCGGGTTGATCTCTTGGTCGAAACACGTTTAAAAGGCGAACAGGCTTTGATCATTATTCATGTCGAGCCTCAATCCTACGTTCAACCTGACTTCCAAGACCGAATGTTCGTCTACTTTAGCCGATTGTATGAAAAATATCGCAGAAAAATCTTACCGATCGCAATCTTCAGCTACGATAAAAACAGAGATGAACAGGACACGTTAGACATCTCTTTTCCCTTTTTCGACGTGATGAAATTTCAGTATTTAAAAATTGAATTAAAGAAGCAAAACTGGCGCGACTATCTGAAACAGGATAATCCAGTTGCAGCTGCGCTTCTGAGTAAGATGGGATACACCGAAGATGAACGGGTAAAAGTAAAGGTAGAATTTCTCCGCATGTTAGTTCGACTCGAACAAGATCCAGCGCGCACGCAACTACTCACAGGTTTTTTTGAAACGTATTTAAAATTATCAAGACAAGAAGAACAACAATTCGAACAAGAATTGAACAAATTAAAACCAGAGGAGGCCAAACAAATGATGGAGATTACAACCTCTTGGCATAAAAAAGGTAGAGCAGAAGGTAGAGCGGAAGGCCTAGCAGAGGGAGTAGCAAAAGGAAAAGCAGAAACTGCAAAAAACATGCTGATGATTGGCATGGATAAAGAACTGATTGCCAAAGTAACAGGACTGAGCAAAGAACAAATCGATAAATTACAAAAAGAATTGCATTAAGTAAACAGCTTGCCACCATCGCAATTTGCGTAAACGTGAGACTAAAACAAGCAATCTTGCCCGCTAGATTATTCTAGTAGACAAGATTGCTTGTTCAGTAGATTTAATCCTTGCAGCCGCGTTTCAGACATTAAGCCATACAGACACCAATTGGTTTCAATACGTGCAGGACGTCTAACGTATTTTTGTGGGCGTCGAGTACGTCTTGCAACTTTTTGTATACAAACGGACTTTCGTCGGGTCCGCCGCCGCGCAGTTCTACGCCGAATTGTTTGACTGCTGTCATCATTTCGTCCTCACTGATCGCGCCGCCGCGGCGTTTTCTTGTTCGCCAGTTCATTCGACCCGCTGCTTGTGTTCGGCTCATGACGCGTCCCGCGCCGTGGACCGTGCTGTAGAAAGCGTCTTTATTTTCCTGGGTGTCCTTACCTTGCACGATTACCGAAATATCTCCCATGCTGCCCCCGATAAAGCCCACCTGACCTGGCGCCGAAGGTGTAGCCCCTTTTCGAACAACGACAAATTCTTTGCCGTTATGTTCTTCTTTCCAGGCATAGTTGTGATGATTGTGCGCTTCGAAAGTGGACTCCGCATTCAAAATATCAAGCACGCGATCAAGCACATAGTCACGGCCGGCATAGGCGTAGCGGCCCGCCAAACTCATCGCCCTAAAATACAAGTCGCCTAACTCCGAATCCATGTCAATCAGCGTCGGGGGTTGATTCATACTTTCTTGCGGCGCTTTATCGCCAAACTTTAGCCCGCTCGCTAAATTGAGGAAGCCCGTTGCTGTTCGATGCCCGAAACCTCTGCTGCCAAAATGATTGGCAACCCAGATCGCCTGCGTCGACTCTTCCACAAAAATATCGACATAATGATTCCCCGAACCGACCGTGCCCAGCTGATCCCTCGCTAGCTTTTTGAGAGAATCATGCTCCCTTTGGCCAAACTCTTTATATACATTCCAGTCTTCATCATCAAACAACTCATGATCGACTTTCTCTTTATTCACGCCGCCAACGCCAAACACAATCGCGTCTTCAATCTCGTCCATGATTGTTGAAATTTTAGGTTTCACATCATCGTAGGTGAGATTGGTTCTAACCGCTTTGTTCCCGCAGGCAATATCATAACCGACCCCAGATGGAGCAATCTGACCCTCGTACACAACGACACCGCCGACTGGCTGCGAATACCCAACATGGTGATCGGCCATTAACAAAACCGCCTCGACATTACCATGCTTCGCGCACGTTACGGCCTGCTCCACCGCGCCCTCCATCGGGTCTCCCCACACTTTTACACCATTAACAACTTGATATTTCATGGATAAGCTGACTCTCTCCTTTTAGTTGATCTTTGTCTACTATTTCGATGCTTCACTGATCAAAAAGCCTTTTATTTATCATCAGGCATGGGACATAAACACTGTCAATGATTTAGTTTACCGATACAAAATGAATCTGGCAAATGGGAAGGGGGGACTTTTCCGAGATATAGGCGAGTCCGCCTTTTTTAAACTAAAAAAGAGGATGTGAAGAACTGGGGGGAGGTTGTGGGGGTCAGTGATAACAAGTAAAAGTAGGGTAGTTGTTCAGAGAAGCCTTTTTACGATGTTGTGGAAAACCGTTTCTCTGAAGCTACCCTTTTACTATCTTTAGTAACCGGAATCATCCGATGTCAAATTATCAATCATGCTGTAATCATACTGCTGCAATGGCTTTTCGGCGGGACCTTCGACGACTTCCCCTGTGTATGAGAACCTCGAACCGTGGCAAGGGCAATCCCATGTTCGATCCCCGTTGTTCCATTCCACTTCGCAACCAATGTGGGTGCAGGTGGTATCTACAATGTGGAGACAGCCTGCTGGATCCCGATAAGCTCCTTTTCGTTCCCCGTCGATGCTAATAATCCCACCTTCGTCATTTCCGATCTCGTCCCACGTTTTATGAGGCATTTCAAATTTACCTTTTAGTAATTGGCCGACGACATTCGCATTTTGGACGAAAAAGTTTTTCAAACTTGGATTGGCGTAAAAGCGTGAGGGAGAATATAAATCTTGGTATCGGTTCTTTTTTTTCAAAACAACATCGCGGAACAGGAACGCGGCAACGGCGCTGGTCGTCATTCCCCACTTTCTGTATCCTGTCGCGATCATAATGTTCGATTCCTTACTTGTTATTCCACCAATATAAGGGACCTTGTCCAGTGTGATCAGATCTTGCGCGGACCAGCGATAGGCGATTTTCTCAAGTCCAAAAACTTGTTCGCCAAAAGTCTCCAGCTTTTTGTAATGATCAAGCGTGTCCCCACCTTGACCTGTTTTGTGATCTTCACCGACTATCAACACGAATTCCTCGCCATTGATCATCGCGGAACGCAGTGAACGCGTCGGTTTGTCCACGCTGACGTACATTCCGCCAGGGTACTTCTTTTTCGTTTTTGCGGCAAGAACGTAGGAACGACTCGCATACATTCTGGAAGAATAGAGGCCCAAACCTTCGTAAAAGGGGAAGTGGGAGCAGATCAGCGCATGATTAGCGGTCACGCGATGGTTTTCTCGGGTGAGAACGGTTGGATGCTGATCATCCGTTTGGATATTAACCGCTGTTGTATTTTCATAGATCAATCCGCCTTTTTCAGTAATCAAGCGGACCAGCTGCGCCATGTATTTTAAGGGATGAAATTGCGCCTGCTCTTTCATGACAAGTCCATTTTGGATCTCTATATCAAAAGGAATCTCATCCACTAACCCGCCATCGATGCCTAGCTTCTCATAGGCCGCGGCTTCCTTTTCAATTTTTAGCTTGTATTCCTCCGTCGTCGCGTATAGGTATGCATCCTGTTTCTGAAAGTCGCAATCGATGTGGTGCTGCTCCACCATCTGCTCGATAAACTGCAAAGCGTCCAGATTGGCTTCATAATATAACCGCGCTTTGCTTCTGCCCATCGAGCTGATCAGTTCATCATAAATTAAACCGTGTTGAGCGGTTACTTTTGCGGTCGTATGACCCGTCGTTCCATTCAGTAATCGATCGGCCTCCAATACAGCCACTTTTAACCCCTCATTTACCAATAGATAGGCAGACGTAAGCCCAGTCATGCCGCCGCCAACAATGACCACATCCACATCGATGTTTTGCTCTAAGCGAGGAAAAGGAGGTAATCCAACGGAATCGGGCCAATAGGATTTAGAGGTTTTTGGCAGCATTCCAGTGTCATGGGTATTTTTCGTCATCGTAATCTCCCCCTCGTCAATTCCTATTAGGGTCTACAGGGGTGGGAAAATTATACATCTGTTATTATGTAAGCTTGGATGGTTAGGTATATAACTCGTATTTTTTTACATACAGTTGGGTCGCGCGGGAATTTTATTAGTAAAAGAGAGGGGGTTCCACGCTTGAATTTTGTCGCCTGGATGATCATTGCTAGTGAAATTGGCTTTTGGATCGTGATTGTTTTGGGTTTAGTCACTCGGTATGTCCTAAAGAGAAATAAACTCGGCTTGTTATTACTTGCCTTAACGCCTGTCATTGATTTAATTTTGTTACTGGCTACGAGTGTGGATTTGTATCGCGGAGCAACGGCAACAACGATGCATGCTCTTGCGGCTGTTTATATCGGTGTTTCTATCGCTTATGGGAAAAGCATCATTCAATGGACAGATGAAAGATTCCGTTATTATGTAACGAGGGAGGGGGCCAAGCCGATTCAACGGTTTGGAATGGACTATGCCATTCACTATTTAAAAAGTTGGGGAAGACATGTACTCGCTTATTTGATCGGCGCCGGCCTGTTGACAGGAATGGTTTATCTCATTCATAATCCATCTCGAACAGAGGCCTTGATTGGCGCGCTAAAAGTATGGACACTCGCGTTAGGGATCGATTTCGTAATCTCAATTTCAAACTTTATTTGGCCCAAAAGGAAGAAAGCCTAACGCTTCAACTTTGGACGTATGAATACTCGCTCATTTTGATGGTAAATCTAAAAGTTTTCCCTTTCCCAAATTTTATTTAGCCTATAGCGTCAAAAGTGAAGGCGCTGAAATGAAGAAACGAGCGAGTGGCGCATGCGCAATTGAAAATGGGTGAAGCGGATTCCATGTTCAGCGGCACGTATGAAGGCGCGTCCACTTTCCGCTTTTTCCGCAAGATTATATCCGGACTGGAATCGTATTCCATTAAAATCTATCGCCAAATCTTAAATATGCTCCACCCTTGTCTAGAAGGGTGGAGCATATAGGATGTTACCTGACTTGATTAGATAAAAAAGCGGGAATTTCAGTTAAAGGTGAATTAAATTCTAAAACGGTGAACTAATTCATTTAAATCATTGGCCAAGCTAGCCAATTCATTTGAGCTTGAGCTAACTTCTTGCATTGAACTACTCGTTTGTTGCGATGAAGCGGATGTTTCTTCGATTCCAGCGGCGGATTGCTCTGAAATTGCTGCAATCTCTTGAATCGAACGATTCATTTCATGGCTATCATTTGTAATATCCGATAAATTTGTGGTCACTATATTTATATTTTGAACGACATCTTCAATTGCTTTCGTAATATCGCCAAAGGTCATTCCGGTCGTTCTCATATGTTCCGTTCCCTTTTCAACTTGGATATAGCCGTCTTGCAATGACTCCGTTACGATATGTGTTTCCTGCTGGATGCTGTGAACAATATCAGTGATATCCGTGACTGAAACAGAGACACCTTCCGCTAGTTTACGGACTTCATCTGCAACAACCGAAAATCCGCGCCCATGCTCTCCGGCGCGAGCAGCTTCGATCGCCGCGTTTAGAGCTAAAAGATTTGTCTGATCGGCAATCGTCTGAATAACAGAAACAAGCTCTGAGATCCGTTGCGACTGCTTGTCTAAATTTTGCACCTTTTGCACGGCATCTCGCACAATTTCATCAACAATGTTCATCTGACTTCTTGAGGTTTCCATCAATTGGTAACCATCGCTTGTCAACTGTAGTACTTCATTAGAGGCTTGCTGAACATCATGACCATTTTCATTCGCTTCTACCACTTTTGATGTGAACACACTTGTTAGGGAAGAAAGCTCACCGGAATGGTCCGCTTGCATCTCTGATCCAGAGGCCAATTCCTCCATTGTCGCCGCAATTTGTTCAGATCCAGCCATCACTTCACTTGCCGCTTGGGTTAATTCTTCGCTTTGACTGCTGACTGTTTCCGAAACACGATTGATTTCAGTTAATAATTCTCTCATATCTTTACTCATTTCATTCGTTGCCTGACAAAGTTGCCCTGTTTCATCGATAAGCTTCGTTTCCAGTGGTTCCATGCTTAAATCGCCTGCCGCGATCGCTCTCATACGCTCAATGATCATTTTAATTGGACTTGAAATTGAATTCGAAGTAACGATCGCTGTTGCGATCCCTATAACCACAAGAAGTACAGACACAACGATACCGAATACCAATGTCTGTTGTCCTTCTCTTATAGCTGTATTTCCGAGCTCCATTAACTGGGCTTGTTGTTCAACCGCTAAATTCTTAAATCCATTTTTGACCTCTCTAGAAAGCGTTGTCATTTCTGTTAACTTTTCCATTGCTGTGTCGATGTTTCCCTTTTGATACTCATTTATTACATCATTGACAACCAACGTTTCCCATTCATGTTTCTGTTCAAACAAACGGTTAACCTCGGTCGAGGCGTTTAAAGACAAGAGAGCTTCCTGGAATTGCTTACCCTCCTCTAAATACCTGTTGAATAGTTCTACGTATTCAGGGTCCCCTTCGCTTAATACATACCCTCTCACAGTAGCCAACATCTCAGCGGCATTAAATGCGATGTCCCCAGCTAGCGCTACAATGGGTGTATCTTCCTCTATGATCACCCTCGTATTGTTGCTCATATGGTTAACCGCCAGGTAATTATAAACGCCTAAAATACCAACCAATAGCAATACTAACGAAAAGCCAAATAACATCTTAGTCCTGATTGTTCTAAACCTAATAAATCTGCCCATTTCATTTTCCATCCTTTATTTTTTATTTATATAAGCCTATTATCCTAGTATCGGCAAAAGGGTGGAGGGTGTTTAGGATCACCTCAAAACACTAAGTAGAGACTTTACTCCTGGTAGCGGAAAAGGTAGAGCAGAACGCGGGGTAGCAGGAAAAGGGGAAGCTGCAAAAAACATGTTGATGATTGGTATGGATAAGGAACTGATTGCCAAAGTAACTGGACTGACCAAAGAGCACATTGATAAATTACAAAAAGAACTGCATTAAGTAGACCACATTGTTAGATCAGCCCTATACTCCACGTTTGTGAGGCATAGGGCTGTTTTCGGTTGCTACGTCTTATTTTGTGTTGTTATCCGCATAAACAGTCATCGCATCGCGCATAAATGTTGCCAAGCCATCGCCAAATTGGTCAATGTTCTTTGTGAATCGTTCGTCGTCCACATACATTTGGCCCAATGCTCGGAATGCGTCTAGGGAATACGCATGGCCCGTTTGCTGAATTAAAAAATCATACCATTCCTTAATCCCCGCTTGCGCTTCCGCTGAGTCAGGTGAAGTGTTTCTGAGTTCCGCCAATTTCCGATAGATGTCATTCATGTTCTCGTTTATCTCCTTTTGTTGCGCTTCTGACAACTTGCTTCGATTCGCGTTCGACTTTTCAACCGCCTCATCTCCCCAACGCTCACGCGCCTCTTGTTCATAGGGGTTATGACTAAAGTCAAAACCCTCAAACTTCTCTTTGTTCGACATTTGAATCTCTCCTTTTGCATGTCGGATGGTCTTATCAATGGTCGTGATCATGTTGTCGATCCGTTGGCGTTTCTCTAGCAACATCTTCCGATGCAGCTGGAGCGCATCCTGACGATCAAACGATGGACGATTGATGATCTCTTTTATCTTTTTAAGAGGGAAGTCGAGTTCTTTGAAAAATAGGATTTGTTGCAACGTCTCGATATTTTCATCTGAGTAAAGACGATAGCCAGACTCGGTTGTCTTCTCAGGAGTTAGCAACCCGATCTCATCATAATGATGCAGCGTACGCACACTAATGCCAACCAAATCAGCGACTTCTTTAACTTTCATCATCGTGTTCCCCCTTCCCTTTTTACTTTAAAGTATAACGTTACGAGAGAGTCAATGCTGAATTTGGAAAAGGGATTTGAGGATACTTCGTCGCGCGCGGATTGTGTTTGTGAGGTACAGGCTAACAATTTCCTTTGGCAAACGTAAAAAATGCAATGATCGCGCGTCAAAAACTTGCTATAATATAGATACAGTAAGGTTTTGAGGAAGGTGAACCGTATGATGGAAGACGACAGTTATCCGGATGAACCAAAAGAAAGAGTTGACCATGATCGCTTATTCAAAGAGTTAATTCGGACGTTTTTTGAGGAATTTATGTTACTGTTTTTTCCAAAAGCGTATGAATCGATTGATTTCAAACATACTGCTTTCTTATCTGAAGAAGTGTATACCGATATTGTGCAGGGCGAGAAACGACGAGTTGACCTGTTGGTCGAAACACGTTTAAAAGGCGAACAGGCTTTAATCATTATTCATGTCGAGCCTCAATCCTACGTTCAACCTGACTTCCAAGACCGAATGTTCGTCTACTTTAGCCGATTGTATGAAAAATATCGCAGAAAAATCTTACCGATCGCAATCTTCAGCTACGATAAAAACAGAGATGAACAGGACACCTTAGACATCTCTTTCCCCTTTTTCGACGTGATGAAATTTCAGTATTTAAAAATTGAATTAAAAAAACAGAATTGGCGCGACTATCTGAAACAGGATAATCCCGTTGCAGCGGCATTACTGAGCAAAATGGGTTACGCCAAGGATGAACGGGTAAAAGTAAAGGTAGAATTTCTGCGCATGTTAGTTCGACTTGAACAAGATCCAGCGCGAACGCAACTACTCACAGGATTTTTTGAAACGTATTTAAAGTTATCAAGACAAGAAGAACAACAATTCGAACAAGAATTGAACAAATTAAAACCAGAGGAGGCCAAACAAATGATGGAGATTACAACCTCTTGGCATAAAAAAGGTAGAGCAGAAGGTAGAGCAGAAGGTAGAGCGGAAGGCCTAGCAGAAGGTAAAGCAGAAGCAAAAGCAGAAACTGCAAAAAACATGCTGATGATGGGCATGGATAAAGAACTAATTGCCAAAGTAACCGGACTAACTAAAGAGCACATTGAAAAATTACAAAAAGAACTGCATTAAGTAAACCGCATTGTTAGATAAGCCCTATACTCTACGTTTGTGAGTGTAGGGCTGTTTGGGATGGTTTGCTAAGAATCGCAAAAAACTGCCTCGTCCGCGCCCCTTTTATATAAAAATCCCTTAATAATTTCCAGTGGCAAAAGAATGTTTTAAAGCATGAGGGGGAATGGATTTTACGCTCGATGAAGTTAATTCTAGTTGTGGTATAATTGAGGCTAAATACCTAATGTGAAGAGAGCTCAATCAATACCAATCTATTGAAATATCGGGAGAGATCAGCATGGTTGTTCTATCTGAACAGGAAATTGAAGATATTGTCGCGCTTCACCCCGAGTTAATCGAAACGGGTCTTACGTTATTGGAAAGACAGGGGCAGTTGGAAAATCGGCGGACGGACCTCATGTTTAAAGACGCTCAAGATCGGTTGTTGGTTGTCGAATTGAAAAAGGGGATTGTGATCGAAGCGGACGTCGATCAGATCGAAGACTATCTGCAGCGGGTAAACAAAATCAAGCAGGGCGACAACAGGGCAATGATCATTGGGGAAGCCGTTCCCCCTTCAATTCGATCAATCTGCGAGGATAAGGGAATCGAGTGGAAAGAAATCAAGGATGAAGCGCTTTATACATACCTCCAACAGCATAATCCTTCATTACTCAACGAAGTCTTTTTTGAAGAAAAATTACATGAAAAAGCAAAACAAGTAGAAACGATGAGTTTTCATGATTATCTACAAGCAACCACCTCTCCGTTTGGCGGACCCTATTCATCTTACCAATTTTTCAAACCACGAGATGCCAGCACGGAATTAAGCGACAATCTCGAAGCAAACCAAGTCGTAGCTGACGAAATCAAACAAATCATCTTAGAATATCCATTTGATCGAACGTTGTTTCATGGCGCGATTCGCGTAAAAAGGAATGAAAAAACAGAGCCGAGGTGGGAAGTCAAAACGAGTAACGGCGCCTGGCAAGGGTACGTCATCGATTATGATCTCTATCTCAAAAACAACCCCGAAGCGATCCCGTGTGAATTATATTTGGGGACCATTGGATACAGGGGGAACCCGAGAGCGGTATATGCGGATGAAACATCGCGGTTTATCGTGTTAGACATTGGCAAGGGGAAGGAGAAAGTATCCACACAGTATGGATTTCATAAATATTTGAGAACGCAACAAAAAGCGTTGTTTCCTTTTTACGAATTAAAATTCAATGCAAAAGGAACGCCCAAGGAAAACTGGCAAAGCATTTACGATCGATTGAGTCAGTACGGGTATGCTGTGAGAGAATCGGATGATGGAAAATCTCAGCTGCTTTGGATCGGGGAGATTGGATTAAACAAAGAAACAACAGCAACAGAAATCGCCAATCTAATCGAAGCCTTATTTGCCGTCACCATCGTAAAATCTCATTTTATGAGGGAAGGTAGAGGGATGTCGTTTGAGTTTTTGGAGGGATGAAAATGGCAGGAAGTTTAATACGTTTGTTTCTAGTAGATGGGAATCCAAATGGACTTAGAACCGTTGAAATATCGAATATGACAATCTATGCAACTATATTTCCAAGAACAAAATTATCTCAGTTTCTAGATCGGAAAGAGTCTACCAGGCCTGGTTGTTATATTTTGTTAGGAAACAGTATCGAAGACCCAGATAAAGCGATCGTTTATGTTGGTGAAGGCGAGTCCGTCGGCGCAAGACTTAAAAGCCATGCTCGTGGTGAAAAACAGAAGGATTTTTGGGATGAAGCGATTGTATTTACTTCAAAAGATGACTATATCACGAAAACTCAAATCCAGTATCTTGAATCTGAAATATATCGCTTGCTTCAACAATCAGAGAGAGCGGAGCTTGCGAACAATCAAATCCCTTCTAGTCCCAACCTTTCTGAAGTAGATACTGCGGAAATGAAACAATTCTTAAATGCGATTCGACTGATTCTATCATCCGTCGGAATCGATGTGTTGGAGCCGCAAAGAATTGAGTCTGATACAGAAACTATCAAAAGGGAACTTATTTATCGTTTTAGCGTGAACAGCGCAGAGGCTAAAATGACAATTGAAGAGGACAAGTACATCGTTCTTAAAGGTTCTACAGCAGTGATACAAGAAAGACCATCGGCGCCTCCTGGAATTACAAAATTGAGGGAATCCTTAGTTAGCAGCGGTGCACTAAAAGAAAATAGGAATAAAAATCTTTATGAATTCACAGATGACTATATATTCAATAGTCCGAGTTCTGCCGCTTCCGCCATATCAGGGGGTTCAGAAAATGGCAGAATACAATGGAAGTATAATGGTAAAAGTTTAAATGATATGGAATCGAGAGAGTTAGCGTAGATTTATTATATAGGGGGCAGGGATAGAAATTTATTTCTTGGATGTTGGCGGTTCAAGCTTTGGGACCATTCCTCTGTGGTGATGTATCTACGTTAATAAAGAATTAGATGAAACTGTAATCTATAGTAAAAGGAAAAACAGGAAAGTTTTATATGGTATCATGTGGCTAGAAACGATTGTTTTAGGTGGGTCGATGGGATCAAGAGAAGGGGAGTTGACACTCAACTTATCTTTTATTCATAAACTAGTAAAATTAAGTTGAAGGAACTGAAACGGATGTAACTGATAAGGAGTGACTAGATTTTGTTGAAGAACAACTTAAAATACAATGAAGAAGTTAAACCCAATACTGCTTTTATAAATGAATTAAGAGGAAAACTTCCACAATTTTTTACTGCGGACAAATTCGATGAAGAAGGGAATTTGGTAGAGGAAGGAAATTTTGATCTAGATAAATTCCAAAGAATGCTGAAAGATAAAAATATCGAAGAACTGTCCAGTGGATATCAATTAGATTTTATCGGGAAAGACTATGCAAAGAAACAAGCGGGTGAGTTTGCTAAAACGGTCATAGTTCCCGACCTTGATCATAATGGACTAGCTGAGAATAGAAATAGTAAGAACTTGTTTTTTACAGGGGATAATTTAGAGGTATTGCGCCATCTTCAAAATAATTATAGCCAATCTATTGATATGATTTACATAGATCCTCCTTATAATACAGGTTCGGATGGATTTGTTTACCCCGATAAATTTGAATATAGCGACCAAGCATTAAAGGATATGTTTGGGATGAGTGATACAGAGCTAGAGCGTTTGAAAAGTATCCAAGGAAAAGCTACACATTCAGCGTGGTTAACATTTATGTACCCAAGACTATGGTTGGCAAAGAGGCTACTTTCTGAGAAAGGTATAATTTTTATATCTATTGACGATAACGAACACTCGAATTTGAAGTTGATATGTGATGAAATTTTTGGAGAAATATCTTATGTTGGGAGTATTGGATGGGAATCAAAAACAAAATCACAAAACACAAAAACGTCTTTTGATAAATTACAACCTAAGATAGAAACTATATTGGTATACTCTAATGTTACAGTCAATCATTTCAATTTAATTGTTACTGGTGAAAAAGAATATCCTTTTACAGATAAGGATGGAGTTTATAGAGAATATGTGTTGGAGTCAATGAGTTCTGAAGGGACTCGAGGTAGAAATACAATGATCTTTGACATCGAGGGAATAAGTCCTCCAGAAGGGATGCAGTGGAAATTAGGAAAAGATTCAATTGAAGAATACAGGAATAAAGGAAGTTTAAGCATAAGAGAAGGGAAAATAATTATTAAAATTAGACCTAATGAGGAAAAAAACTATCAAACCGAGCCATTTTGGGGCTTTTTTTCTAAATCTATTGGTACAGCCGAAACTGCAAAAAGGGAATTAAATCAACTGATGGGAATTAACGGGTTGTTTGACACAGTTAAACCTTCTGCATTGGTAAAAAGGGCTTATTTTTCATGCTTCTAATAAAAATAGTATTATATTAGACTTTTTTGCGGGATCAGGAACAACCGCTGATGCAGTCATGCAATTAAATGCTGAAGACGGTGGAAATCGTCAGTATATTATGGTTCAACTTCCTGAAATGACATATCTCCTCGATAATAATGGAACAAAGGTTCCAAATAAAGGGGGCGAATCTGCCTATAATTCGGGCTATATGTCTATAGACCAAATGAGCCGTGAGCGGATTAAAAGGGCGAGTAAAAGAATTCAAGAAGAAGCTGGATTAGCATTACCAGAACACTTTGATGGTGGGTTTAAGCATTATTATGCTGTGGCTCCTGAGCAACCTACACTAAATGATATTGAATCATTCGATATCGAATCGGGGTTATTTGTAGATAATAGTGGACAGTTAGTCAACTTATTAGAAAGCGGATTCGATGATATGATTCAACCATTTTCGTCGGAAGGGTTAAAGGTAAAGGGGAATGCTAGCGGTGTCGATACGATTGTGACAACATGGCTCGTAACCGATGGGTATAAAATGGATGTGCAAGCGGAAAGTCTCGACATTGCCGGTTACAAGGCTGCTTATATTGAACAACACCGATTATATTTAGTTCTTCCTGAATGGAATGCAGAGCAAACAAAAACACTCTTAAATTTAATCGGAACTAATCAACTAAGTCTTCAAACGATTGTATTGTACGGCTACTCATTTAACCTAGAAAGTGTTCGTGAACTTGAGATTGGTTTAAGACAACTCGATAGCAGAGTCAATCTGATAAAAAGGTATTAAGGAGATAGGCATAAAAGATGAAAATCTTATTAGAAGAACTACCTCACCAAGAAGAAGCTCTAAGAGCGATAATGGACAGTTTTACGGGCATAGATCATGCCTCCACTGATCCAAATGCGGGAGATGTGTATGCTAACCCTCTAATTCTCGGAAGATATCATGAATCATCTAATATTGATGTCAAGATGGAGACGGGGACAGGTAAAACATTTGTCTATACTAGATTGATGTATGAAATGCATCAGCAATACGGAATCTTTAAATTTGTAATAGTTGTCCCAAGTCCAGCAATAAAGGAAGGAACGAAAAATTTTATCCAAAGCGACTATGCAAAGCAATACTTTGCTCCCATTTACGAGAATGCCAGGATTGAACTAAATGTTATCAATGCGGGAGATTTCAGAGCGAGATCTGGGCGGAAAAATTTCCCTGCGCATCTGCTTAATTTTGTTGAGGGAAGCAGACAAAATTCTAATACAATTCAAGTGCTATTGATCAATGCAGGCATGTTAAATTCTTCAAACATGAAGAAAAATGACTATGATCAAACATTAATGGGAGGCATAACAAGTCCAATACAAGGGATTCAGAATACTCGTCCGATCGTAATTATTGATGAGCCACATCGTTTTCATCGGGATAAGGCAAATTATCGAGCGATTGAAACGATTAATCCCCAGATAATTGTTCGTTTTGGAGCTACCTTTCCCGATACCACGATAGGGAGAGGAAAAAACAAGGTAATAAAAAAAGATTATTATCGTGGAAATCCGCAATTTGAATTGAATGCTATAGATAGTTTCAACAACGGCTTAGTCAAAGGGATTGATATTTACTATCCTAACTTAACAGAAGAACAGGCAAAAAATCGTTATATTATAGACCGTGTTACTGCGAGAGAATTGGTGCTCAAACAAGGTAGTAACAATTGGGAACTGCGTGTTGGCGATAATTTAGCCGAAGTGGACTCTGGATTTGAAGGAAACATTGAATATGCCGGCTCTAGATTGTTAAGCAATGAATTAGAGCTTGCCAAAGGGATGATTTTAATCCCAGGAACGTATCGATCTTCCTATCAAGAATTGATTATTAGGGATGCGATTGATAAGCATTTTGAAATTGAGCAGAAAAATTTCTTGAGAAACGGTGCTAGAGATAATAATGAGCCGAAAATCAAAACGTTAAGTTTGTTTTTTATTGATAATATAAATAGTTACCGTAAAGAAGACGGTTGGTTAAAGGAAACTTTTGAGCGTTTATTGAAAGAAAAACTATCTCGATTAGTCTCAGAATATGAATTTAAACGTTTACCAAGAGAACAAGAGTATCTAGAATTTTTAAGGGCAACTCAAATAAGTCTAGCTCTCGGAGACGACAAGCAAAATGTTCACGCAGGTTATTTTGGTGAAGATCGTGGTTCAGGTGAAGAGGCAATTCAAGCGCAAGTTGATGATATATTGAAAAATAAGGAAAAGTTACTTAGCTTTAAAAATGACAAGGGAGATTGGGAGACAAGACGCTTTCTATTCTCAAAATGGACGTTACGCGAAGGCTGGGATAATCCTAATGTTTTTGTAATCGCTAAATTACGAACATCCGGTAGTGAAAACAGTAAAATACAGGAGGTTGGGCGTGGATTACGACTCCCCGTCGACGAAACAGGAAAGCGAGTTCAGCAAGATGAATGGCCATCTAGACTAGCTTTCTTAATTGGGTATGATGAAAAAGATTTTGCAAAAAATCTTGTAGGTGAGATCAATAGTGACGCCAAGCTTCAATTGAACGAAGAAAAGTTAACAGATGAAATGATTACCTTAATAGTTACAGAGCGTCAGAAAACAGATTCAGCATTTACAGATGAAATATTACTTGGGAATTTGGATGAGTTGGGCATAATCAATCGTAAAAATGAATTTAAAAAGGCTGTTGAAATAGATGGTGTTCAGAAAGATGGCTTTGTATGGTTGGTTGAATTGTATCCCGAATTGAACACCACACGATTACGGGAGGGTAGAGTAGATGAACCGCAAAACTCTCAAACTAAAACCCGAGTGAAATTAAGGAAAGAAAACTGGGAAAAAGTAAAAGAACTTTGGCGGCAATTTTCGAATCGCTATATGTTGAAATTCGAGCGCATCCCTCAGACGATTCAACAGATGGCTGATGATATCGTTGGTAATGCAGAATTATATGAACGGCAAGTTCCTATACAAATACATGAATCTGTATATGCAAGCGAAGATAAGAAGAGTGTTGGGTTAAAAGAAAGAGATGGTGAATATGAACTAATTTATTTACCTGGAATGTCTTACGGAAAATTCGTTAAAGCCATTCATACGGCGACAGGTATTCCTGTTAAAGCCATTCATACAAATTTATTTCGCGTGATGAAATCTGATTTACGAGGCGACTCAAGATACTTAAGTGAAGTGTCGTTGCAAAATATAACACGTGAATTTAAGAAGCGTTTTGATGAAGTATTCGCGCAGACTTACGAATATAAAAAATTAGCTTTTCAAGCGCATACATCTCTTTACAATCCTGACACGGATAGTTTTGTAGATGATCTAAATGCAGAAATTCTTGGTGTTAATATAGATCATCAAGCGATTGAAGACGGTCGTTACCTTTATGAAGTTCCACCAATGAGATATGACAGTGTGACGCCAGAAAGGGAACTACTGAGACATGATTATCATAAGAGGGTAACTGTCTTTGGGAAATTGCCAAGAAGAGCTATTCAAGTGCCCAAATATACGGGTGGCTCTACAACTCCTGATTTTATTTATATGATTGAAAAAGAAGACGACACAAATGTGTATTTGCTTGTAGAGACAAAGGCGGAAAATATGAGGATAGGTGATCAACGTATTGTAGAAGTTCAAAAGAAATTCTTCGAAAATTTAAAAGAGAATGCTGTTGAATTTGAAGAAGCCACTAGCGCGCAACAAGTCTATTCGGCTATTAGAAAACTAGCAGAAGAATAGGAGAAGTTACGGTATGCATAAAAAACGGAATTTATTGAATTTGATTAAAGATAACCGCTACGGCGAAGCTTTGCTTCACCTTACTGAAGGGGGCCAGTCCCCGCTCGAATCATGTCGAATTACTAGATAGGTGGGCACATGAAATCTCGCAAGAATGGGAGTAGGCCTTGTTTGAGGTGGAAGCGGGGAAATTTATAGAGAATCATAAGAACAAAAAAGGAACGCATGTACGAGTGACATGGGTTCCTTTCTCCGATTACGTAAACGTATGTACGAGTGACACGAGTTGTACGTATCTCTTTTATTGTATTCATTATCGGCGGGAGGTATGCTCTTGTCAAGAAAAGCGGTGTGTAATATGGATTATCAAAAGAAAACTGATTTAATTATTTGTTTCGATGAAAACGGCAAGCATGCTAGTGATCAATATAACGGCTTTGTTACAAAACGAATATACACCAATCTGGTATACATATTGTCGAAACTATTTAACACAACACTAACCGTAATTCCTCTTTGTCGTTCAACAATTCCTGAATGTTCATAAATTGACTTACCTTGCCGGTAATCGAAATACTGACTTTACGATGAGGAACTGCTTGTAACCGCCCACGGCCAAGCTTCGCTTCACCTTGCTAAAGGTAAAGGGACCAGTCCCCAATCGAATCATGTCGAATCCCTATGAGGCAGGTGAGTGGGTTACCTGTTTTGCTCTTACTAGCAAAGCCCTAGTCGAATACAAACAGTGATGAGCAATAAAAGGATTGCGATAAAGACGATAATGATATCAGCCCTCGATGATTTATGTAATCTAAGAGGTGTTCTCTCTACTCGATCCCCTTGATAACAACGGGCATCCATCGCTGTTGCAAGCTCTTCCGCGCGTAGTATGGATTGGACAAACATCGGCATGAGCAATGGAAATATACCACGCGCCCTTTTCAGGATAGTACCTCGATGGAAACCGTTACCTCTAGCGATTTGAGCTTTTCTAATTTTATCAAACTCATTGGCTAGAATAGGCAAAAATCGGATCGAAATGGTAAACATCATGACCCCTTCATGGACGGGGAATTTAATCTTTTTTAGCGGCTTCATCAATGCCTCCATTCCTTCAGCAAGGATGATCGGGGAAGTTGTTAAAACAAGCATAGTCAAAATGATGATAATGCCCGCAATCTGTAAGCACATGGAGAGTCCTGAATAGATCCCGTCCAGATTTATAGGCGCATTCGCGTTTCCTATTATATTCGTATCCGTTTCAGGCGGTAAAATAAAAATATGGTATATCATTGTGGACAAAAAAAGGAAAAGAACGGAGCCGATTGCAATGAATAATACCTTCCAAGAAAGTTCAGCTATTTTCCACAAAACAATAAGACCAGCTAGTAGTAGCGATGCCATGATTAAATTATTATTTATGATTAAGGCCAATGTCACTGCGATGGCAAACAATATTTTTGAGCGAGGATCTCTTTCTCCTATGTAGGAAGTATTTGATTGAAATAACAACCCTCCATTATTCACTTTTTCACCCCCAAACTTTTTAAAATCACCTGGGCGACTTGATCTACATCCCACGGCTGATCCGAAACCGACAACCCTTTATTTTGGAGAAAATGATTGAGCGCAATAAAAGGCAACGGCTTTAAATGGTTATCATGTAAAAAGTCAACATCTGATAATACGGTTAAGGGTTTTCCGTCCTTGATAATGCTTCCGTTTTTAAACACAACTAACCGTTCGGTATGCGAAATAATTTCCTCCCATCTATGAGTGACTAAAAGAATGGTCACTCCTGTGTTGTTCAGTTGATGAAGAACCTTAAACAAGGCGGTCCTTGATGGAAAGTCTAAGCCAACGGTTGGTTCGTCCAAGATTATGGTTTGGGGACGAAGAGCCAACACGCCAGCAAGCGCGACACGGCGTTTTTCTCCGCCGCTTAAGTCTAATGGGTGCCGATGTTTGAATGAGTTAAAATCAAGATTAACCTTGTGCATTGCTTCTTTGACGCGTTTTTCAATCTCAATGTCTTTCATGTTCTCTGACTGATTTTTTAGACCAAAGGCAATGTCTTCAAAAACAGTAGAAGCGAATAATTGATGTTCGGGGTATTGAAAGAGAAAACCGATCGTATTGTAAAGCTCGTATCTCTTTTGCAGGTGTGGATTTGCTCCTTGAATTAAGATTTCACCTTCCGTAGGCTTTAACAATCCTTTCAACAATTGAATAAAGGTAGACTTTCCAGATCCTGAATGACCAGCAATCCCGACAAACTCTCCCTGTTGGAAAGATATATTTATTTCTTTCAAAACGTTTGGGGTTCTTTTTGCATCATAGGAGAAAGATAAATTTTTTACTACTATTTCCATAATGCCGTCACCAATTCCTCTAAAGTAGGCCAGGCTGGAAGAGTGATCCCACCCGCTTGTAATCGATTGCTAAGCGCAGGTAGAAATGGAATTTCTAATCCACATTGTTGCGCTAGCGTTTCTTCCTGTAATAATGAAGCAGGAGTATGTTCGCCCACAATCTTTCCTTCATGGAATAAAAAGATGCGGTCTGCTTGAACGATCTCTTCCAAATGATGCGTGATATAGATGATACCGAGACCAAGCTTATTCTTTAATTCAACGATAGTGGATAATACAGAATTTCTTGCGGCTTCATCTAGCATAGATGTGGCTTCGTCCAGTATGAGATATTTTGGGGATAACGCTAAAGCGGCAGCAATTGCTAGTTTTTGTTTTTCTCCGCCTGATAAAGCATATACAGAATTCTTCTTCTTATTTTGCAGTCCTACCTTTTCAAGAGACCACTCGATTTGTTTATCCATATTTTTCTGTTCATAAGCAATATTTGATAGTCCAAATGCAATATCTTCTTCTACCGTTGTGCCAACAATTTGATTTTCTGGATTTTGGAATATCATTTGAGCTTTTTTTCGAATAGACCACTGATGTTCAACTACGCTTGTATCTAAATCATCTACCAAGATTTTTCCCTTGCTTGGGATATGCAGCGCATTCAAGAGACGGGACAGAGTTGATTTTCCAGACCCATTCCTTCCTAAAAAAACGACAAACTCCCCTTCATCAATTGATAGGGATATATTTTCCAGGATGGAGGGCCCGTTATTTTCATACTGAAATGAAACATTGCAGATATTGATCATTCTTTACCCCTTAATTATAAAAATTTATACATAATATAATTTAATGCTATATAATAATCCTTAATGAATATAATAACATATTTGGATAATGGAGGGTTTATGAATAAGCAAACATTTAAGTTAGGTTTGGCCGGTCTTGCAATTGCCGTAAATGTGCTTGCTGGTTCGATCGTGTCAAGTTTAAAGATCCCATTGCTGTTCCTTGACGCCATTGGCACTATTTTCATCGCTGTTCTTCTTGGTCCTTTTTGGGCCCTAGGTGTTGGAATTGTTACTAATCTAGTTATGGGGGTTACTTCCGGCCCCACGGCGATCCCGTTCGGCCTGGTAAACGGCGGAATTGGGCTTGTTGTCGGTTTAATTGCTAGGAAGTATGGTTTTGGTTGGGGGTCTGCTATTATATCGGGCATTATTATCTCTATCGTTGCTCCTTTAATTGGAACACCAATCTCAATCGCTATGTTTGGCGGGTTAACGGGAGGCGGTATCGACATTTTTGTACTGTGGCTAAGCCAAATGGGTCAATCCATTTTTGCCGCCGCTTTTATTCCCAGAATCACCTCAAACTTTGTCGATAAGATTTTATCTTGTATTCTCGTATTACTTTTAATTAAACAATTACCTGCAACACTTTTGTTAAAGATGGGGTATTCAACGAAGGAAAGGAATGATCAGTCCTATGGAGCGTAGCAAAAAAATTATAATCGCTTCACATTGCATCCTAAATCAAAACACGGTTATCCCAGAGGAAGCCCGAAGTAAAGGGCTGATGAAAAGCGCTGTGGAGTGGTGTGATCAAGAAAGTTACGGTATTGTTCAGCTGCCGTGTCCTGAATTTACGTATTTAGGATTAAACAGGCCTTCAATGACAAGAGAAGAATACGATATCCAAAAATACCGTGAACATTGTCAAACGATATTGGCGCCCATCATGGACCAATTAAGGATGTATGTAGAAAGTGGCTATGATCTTGTTGGCGGATTTGGGATTCAAAGCAGTCCATCATGTGACCCCGGTCGTGGTATTTTTATGGAGGAATTTCTTTTGTTAACGAAAAGGGAAGGGATAAGTATTCGCTACTTCTGGCAGATCCCGGCAACAGATAATGGGTACTTTGATGAGAAGGACCCTGCCAGTCATTATGGAGCCATATCATAGAGACGGGAATTGTAAACCGAAGTAATTGCAAAAGTAGCTGATGATGTGGAATCGAAGTAAAACGATCCACCGAAGTCATGTAAACGATGTATCTATGCCCTACAACTCCATCTTGGAAATGTAGGGCTATTTGAGCTTGAAACGACTATTGAAAAACGGCGGTTCTATGGGAATGCAGTAGAAATTCCATAAGAAGTTCCTACAAGGGTCTCTCTATATCTCATGATTAGTACCCAAGTTGGATCTATCTTAATATTCAGTAAACTATTATACTTAGATGCAAAGAATTAAATTCAAAACGAATCAGACAATCATAGAGAATATGTGAAAACTACCTGGTTAAAGCAAATTATGTAAGGGAGAGTGAGCGGAGTGGCAGGGGAAATTATGGAGTTTAATGCCATTTTTGATAATCCGACAGACCCTGTATTTAGATATTCACTAACAAGAAAGTGGAATGAGGATCTAAAGAAGGCGACGATTATCATGCTGAATCCGAGTGTCGCAAATGTATTAAAGAATGATTTATCTATTAATCGCTGTCTGAATTTTTGCATAGATAATGATTATGGTTCGTTAGAAGTCGTTAATTTATTTGCTTATATTGAAACAGACTCGAAAAAATTATCAGCGCAGTCAGAGAATGTTGGCGTAGAGAATAACAAATATCTCCAATCAGCGATTGAAACCGCAGATACGATCATTGTTGCCTGGGGTAGCGATAATCAATATAAAACAAGAAAGAGAGAGGTTTGGAATAGGTTTTTAAGAGAGAAGGATGTCTACTATTTTGAGGATGATTCCAATCGAACAATACCTTTGCACATTTCTAGATTGGCGAATGGTTTTTACTTGGAACGATATAAACCGACATTTTAATAAAGTGGTGGATTAGTTTTGAAACAAGGAAGTTTTAAAAAGTTTTTGATGGATGAATATAAAATTGGAGAAAGTTCAGCGAATGATTATGTAGGCCGTTTAAACGGAATCTTAAATCGCGGGATTTATAATGAAGAAAAAGAATGGAATCCAAGTCTTAAACAAACGATTGAAAAAGAATATGAAAACTCGAAGGGGCATTATGTCCTAACTATCGAGAGATATATTGAATATATGGGGCGGGAAGGTAAGTAACGTAAAACGAGGCGATTGATAAAGATGAGTATTAGTAAAGTAGACAAGCTCTTAAAAGCCATAGGCAAAGCATGCTTTATTCGGTATTATTACGAATTTAAAAAACTAGCCGAGGGAAACGGATCGAATATGGACGTTGTTAATAGAATGAAGGAAGATTACACTTTTAAATCTAAGCAAACCCGAACGTCAAAGGGGAAAAAAATTTGAGGAGGGTTTAAATATTGATGCGGTAAAAGCAGCGATTGCATCAAATAATAAACAAATAGACGAAGTTAGAGACAGGGCAAAAGAGATCTTGAAGCTAGAAGCAGGAGCCTGATTATCCACGATAACCCCTTTCGCGCCTCACCTTGTGAGGTCCAGTCGCCAATCGTTTAACTTTATTCTAAGGGTTATCATGGCAAGGACGAAGCTTAGTAAAACATGATGCAGCTTATTGACACCGATACGTTGGAACCACAAAAAGATAGTTTTATTAACGAGGAACTACGGGAGAACTTTTAGGATTTACTTTTTAAAGTGGATATACGTGATGAAGAGGGCTTTATCTATTTCCTTTTTGAGCATAAAAGCTACACGAGTAGAGAAACCGCTTTTCAACTTCTGAAGTACATGATCGAGATTTGGGAAGCGAAAAGCAAAAAAGAAGATATGAGTGAATTGCCAATGATTATTCCGTTGGTTATCTACCATGGAAAAGGAGATTGGAACGTAAAAAACGAATTTAGGCGATATGATACAAGGGTATAATGAGCTACCAAAGGACGTTCAAGGCTATATACCGAATTACGAATACCTATTGTACGACATCTCAAGCTACACAGATGAAAAGATAAAAGGCGAGGCCCAACTTCGGATTTTATTCACAATGTTTAGGGATATACACAACGAAGACAATAAAGACTTTAAAAACTCAATTTACCGAGCGGTAACCTATCTACAAGAATTAGAAAATAAGCAGACAGGGATCGGGTATTTTGAAACGTTGATGCGATATGTGTTCAGCGCAGGTAAAAACTTAACAAAGTTCGATGTAAGCGAAATCATCCATACGATTGAAAAAACCTATCCAGAAGGGAGCGACGCAGTCATGACTTTGGCGGATATGTTTAGGGAAGAAGGAAGAGAAGAAGGAAGAGAAGAAGGGGCTAAAGAGAGCATGGAAAGAGTAGCAAAAAAATTACTATCTAAGGGGCTCCCCACAAAGGATATTACCGAAGTCACTGGCTTGACAACAGAGGAAGTTGAGGATATCAGACAAAAAACACTTCAATAATGGCGCAGAAATCTGACTGTCATAGGGTGACGGCCTATTCAAGTGCCAAGCCTGAAAGTATTCCTTTCACAGATGATTCAATGAAAAGCCTAGATTTTGAGTCAGCAACTAATCGAGAGGCGAGTAATCAGTTAGAACATACTTTAATGCTAACGCGCACTTTCTAAAGTAATTTCAAAAATTAAAATGAAATATATTTGAGCGTCCGTTACGTAGCTGTTGGATAGTCTCCATTTTTTATGAGTGCGTCTAAACAGTGGGGATAGGCTTTGTTTGAGAAGGAAGCGGGGAGATTTGTAGCATCCTACAGAACAAAAAAGGAACGCATGTACGTGTGACATGAGTTCCTTTCCTCCGATTACGTAAACGCATGTACGAGTGACATGAGTTGTACGTATCTCTTTTATAGTATTCATTATCGGCGGGAGGTATGCTCTTGTCAAGAAAAGCGGTGTGTAATATGGATTATCAAAAGAAAACTGATTTAATTATTTGTTTCGATGAAAGCGGCAAACATGCCGGCAATCCCATTCAATTGATGGGCGTGCTAAGTATTCCGACTTCTATTCGGTATGTTGTTCAGGAATGAATAGACGTAGTAGGAGGGATTTGCTAGAATAGAGGGGCAATTACATAAAGCAAGGTGGCGGCTGAACTCCCTGCAAAAAGGGAGGTGAAGCTCATGACGACATTCGAAGCAATTAGTTTGATCGCTAATTTTAGTTTAGTGCTAATAGCGTTGCTAACATTAGTTGTAAGCATTGTCGTCCATTTGAATAAAAAGAAATAGCCACCTCTGCTCGCCAAAGTAAGGTGACTATTTCAGTTGCATATATAATTTGGTCAGCCGCACCTTTTTGCGGCATGTAGTTGCGTGGTCGGGCGTTGAATGAATCGCCCGACTTTTTTATTATCTTTATTATACTATACATGTGTGTAGTTATGTACTTAGTTATACACATACATACTATCATTACTTCTTGTAATACACAATATTTAAGTTTCCGTATGGAGCTGATTTTAACGGGCCGTTATTAGCTGTACCTTTGTCACTGGACCAGTCAGCAGTCGGATCATGTCAAAATCCTATGAGATATGGGAGTGCGATGACATCAAAGGCTTCCTTCTGGACTTGCGTGGGGTAATGGGTTCTTGAAACTGGATTTTACCTATAACGTGTATGGAAGGTATGACTACACAGATGAAGAAATAAAAGGCGCGGCGCAGCTGCGGATCTTGTTTACGATGTTTAGGGATATACACGAAAAGAGTAGTGGTCTTAACAATTCCTGAATGTTCATAAATTGACTTAGCTCGCCGGTAATCGAAATATTGACTTTGCGATGAGGAAGTGCTTGTGGATGAACAGCCCACACTTTTGCTTGGTAATCAGTTTTTAACCAGGATTGGTGAAACAAACTCATAGGAATCTGTCGCTAAAATTCCGCCTGTTGCCCGTAAAATGTCTATTTCTGTACAATCTGATGAAAGTCCCAATTCTCGGAGTACTGATGGATAATCAGGTCTTCGGGAATCTGGTAAACGTCGCGCAAACGGTCCGAAAAGATTACGGGAAGTATACGTCTTATTAGTATCTGGGAATGCTAAGTGAGGTCGATAGCCATTGTCCATAGCTTCTGCCAATTTTCTTCTATACCCATTTGTCGCATATGAAAATGTATAGATGCCATCTTCAAGAAGTAACCTACCTACATGGTAATGCTGACGTGTCTCGACATTTTGCCAAATCAACCACAGCTCAAACGGTTTCATTCTCATGCGTTCACACTCCCTTCAAACCAATTTAAGATGCATGCTTTTCGGTAAAGCTACAAAAGTTCTTCTCTAAATCATATAGTTTAAGTGCCTAAATGTCACTCAGAAAACATTAACCGCCCACGGCGAGGTCTCACCAATCCCCAGTCGAATCCACAACAGAACACTTTAGCGCCTTACCTCGTTAGTGGGTTAATCCCTGCTCGAACTACATCAAAGACATCCTCCTAAGACTTGCGTTCATGGTTTTTGAAACCAAATTTTACCTATAACGTATATGAAAGGAGGGGGTGATAATTTGATGTGTCTGATTGAGCGTATCATTCTTATTGCTTTAGATTTTTACGGTCAATATCATTTGAAGAAGGAGACAAAGGACTCTAATGATGTCATCCTTTCATAAATGATCACCGTGATATGGATTTGGAAAATGAGGGGGGCGGGGTGAGCTGGCTCAATAGTAAATGGTTCGGCAAGATTTTTTTGACTGCATGCAGGTTATTTTTAATTTTGTCTGCGGTGGGATTTATTTTTGTTGGTGGGTACATCTTTATGTTATTTCTTAGTGAACTTTAGATTGGTTTCTCCCTCGCTTATTTGTATTGATGGAAATTGCAAAGATTACGAAATCCATGCTATGGCGCTTCACTCCGTGAAGCGCTATAGCTTTATTCAAGGGTTTTCATGGCAAAGACGAAGCTGAGTAAAGGATGATGCAGTTTATTGACACCGATACGTTGGAATCATTGGAAGTGGCGCGTAATGCTATAAGGGAAGGGTTGGAAGCCGAGGTAATCGCAAAATTAACTGGATTTTCAAAAAGCGAAATCGAAAAGATAGCCGAAGATATGGAGAACTAGGAAGTAATTGGCTTTGTCTGGGAGATGTTCGATGTTAGTTTACCAAAATATCGGTACAGGTCCCAAAATCTACTGATCGGCGCTATGCCTCTATCGAATATCGGATCTATTCAATTGCTATTCGACAGAGGGTTAGCGTCCATTGGCGCTTGAGCGTGTAAAGTTCCCCCGTCTACGTTTCCTTTTGCGCAGTGGCCTGGCTTTGGATCGCCTGGGTCATTGCGGTGATCGATGCGGTGAGTGTTTCGATGCGGCTTTCAACGCGGGTGAGCAGATACCAGGAAACGAAGATGGGGAAACCTAGGTTGCTGATCCACTGGATGAGGTCCAGATGTTCCATGCTGTAGGTCCCCCCTTTGTTTTTGGGTTGTTTTAGATTTTTCTTAAATTAAGCTTCTTGAACATCAAATGGTGTGACTGTGCGATGCGTGATCGCGGCTCCTTTGATCGAGACGATGCCGAATAGATCGGCGCCAATTTCGAGGACTTCTTCCATTTGCTGTTTGACTTCAGCGTCCGTGACATCTTCCCTTGCGGCGGGAATTTCAAATTTCACGGTGGTTCCATCGTCTTTTGCAAAATACAAAGCGATGACGGTTTCGTCAATTTCACGAGGCATGAGGCGCACCTCCTTTCGTGAGGAAATAGTCGTGAGGCGGGTCAACCGAGGCGGTTAACGGAAGGACATGGGACTTAGTTTGGATTTCAGTTACATGCGAATGACTTCGGATTCAGTCGCTAAGATCACGCGATCCAGCGGCAATTCAGATAGGACGGCGAGGGCGTCGCCAAAGGCTTGGACATTATCCAATGTCGCAAATTCGGAGTTGACGTTTTTGTATGAGCGGCTTTTGAAGATCGGTTTGCCCAAATCGCTGACTCCGACGAGAAACCCAAGCTTAATTTGCTTATTGTCTTTTGTCGTGTACATCATCTTGTTTCACCTCCCTTCAATTGGTTGTCTGAAGCTGTAGGGATACCTATACCCCTAGAGGAACGGGTCTGACCCCGGTCGGAACTTGTCGAACCTTGTCGACCAACCTCCTTTCGCTTCATTGATTTAAGTATAGCGCCTTTCGATTACCTTGTAAACAATTATTTTAAAATAATTTATTATTTTGAGTACAAAAGCATCACCTCCTTAAATTGACACGTCGAGCGAGTTCTTCCCATTTGACGTCATAGCCTAACGCCTCCGCGACTTTGCGGATCGGGGCGTAGGTCAGTCCATTTTCAATAAACCCCATCGCGATCGGGCGGCCATTGTCACAAATCGAAACGAGCGATTTTTCTGTTTGCAAATCTTTCATGAGTAGGGTCCATGGAAAAAGCGGACCCGGGCAATACACTTTGTTCACGGAATCGATTTCGTTGTGTCCGATGATGTAATCGCGGGTAAGCGGGATCTGCCAACGGGCGGCGATCTGTTTGATCAGCCAAAGTCCCGCCTGGTACTGCGCTTCATCGAGCGTGCCGCCGCGGTCTTTTCCTTCAAATTCAATCGTGATCGTGTAACGATTCGGATTGCCGCGCCGCTGTAAAATAAGCGGAGCGGTTGGCTTCAGGACCCGCCCGTTCGTCCAGGCGCCGTCGGTTTCTTTGACGTATTGATGGATCTCGCCGTTGCGCCCGACACCGTAATGGCTGCTCACTTGGGTCGTTGGGTTTTGAAAATGGGCGAGCGTGCCCGCCATAAAACCGGCCATCGTATGCAACACGATTAACGGTGGAGTGGGCGGCAGGGTGGTTATGGAACGGACATTGGGTGTGAAGTTTGGGCTCGGTTTCCAGACAATCGGGTACATCCATAGATTCCTCCTTTTGTAAGTGGGTATTGTTTAATAGAAATTAACGGAATCGATCAGTGGGCTGCCGTTGGGTATCGGTTGGCGGGTGTCTGCACCCAAAGTGATAAAAAGCGGGCGGTCCATAGACGCAAGGAACGAGATCCCCATTGAGAAACAGGGCTACAGTCAGCCCGCAGGCAGGGCAACGTTTATCGCCGTATGTGGGTTGCTTTGAAAGATATGGATTCATGAGCCTAACGCCTCCAATTTTTGCAAGAGATCAGCTGCGATTGCTTGTTGTTCGGGCGAGAGCTTGTCCTCTTTGTCGGTCACGAGACCGAGCTCTTGCCGCTGTTGTTGCTTGATCACCCATTCGGGCAGATCAGAATTGCGGCGTTGTGAGGATCGGGAAGGAAATCGTTTCGGACTTGTTCCTATGATTGGAGCAATTAACGGTAGAGCGGCTTCGCGTGAATCCCGCGTTTGCGGTGGCCGCTGTTGTTGCGCCGGTTTTTTCCGCGTGGGCTTGTTCCAATCGTTGAATAGCGCTTTAAGGAAGTAAGCGGAAAAATAGTGTCGATTGACGTTGTAAGTTAAGCATTTGGACAATGTGCGCAAAAAAGATGCCGTTGAATAGGCTGGGTGTTCGCAAACCTGTTCATAGACGTTGACAATACTAGAGAGATGGGTGATCGCTTCGGGAAGTTCGGTAAAAATCCCATCGCTTATTTCGGTCGGAAGCTGCTCCTCTTTTTCAGGGGGAGTCGCGTCGATGGTTGGTATAGTGGGAACGAAAGCGTGAATGGAGCTAGAGCTCTCAATAGGCTCGTTTAAATCGGGATCCGCTTGGTCTGTGTCGTGTTCAGCAGTGATTGGCGTTAATGGCAGCCGCGCTTTTTCAGGGCAATTTTGCGGGAAAGAGTAAACGATCAGGTGTGTTTCGCGATTCGCTTGTTCGGTTCGTTTCAATTTGACAAGGCCATAGCGTGTGAGCGGCTTTAAGATTTTTTCGTAAAACGTATTTTTTCCGATAGCTAACTTTTTGATCAATTGATTTAAGGAAGATTGCAAACAATACGGCTGCCCATTTGAAGTAGGATCCGTTTTCCAACTGTGAAATTTCAGCCAGCAGACAAAAGCGCGTTCTCCGAGTTTTTCGATCCAGTCGGACAGTACAATTGGATGCAGAGGGGGAATGGTAGAGTCTAATTTCATCATCGGAACAACAGCCTCCATTATTTAGAATGGCGATCAACTTTCCTTCCTGACAAGGGGTCGTGGAAGCCCTGTCAGGGAGGAAAGGAACGTAGTCTATTAAATCGACGTGACCCATAGCAGTAACTTTTTTAAAAAAGGGAAAGAATTAGGACAGCTCCCACCGTCCATATGTTATGTAAGTAGACACTTTTAAAATGCTTTCTATCAGGGCGCGGAGTAACTCCCATTCGGTGAGGTCGGCCTTCACAGCCTTGCCTTCGCACAAAACGACTAGGATATACGTAAGCGTTTGCAGTCTTGGACTTGTGCGCCTGCCTGATTCGATTTCCTCGATCGAGCGGATGCTGACTCTGGCAAGTGTAGACAACTGTTGGCGTGTATAATGTTGACGGAGACGAAGCGACTTTACGACGTAGGCAATTGTGCATTTCTCATGATGACTCATATTCTTCATTCCTCCTTTGTCTTAATCTAAATGTAAATCATACCGAGAAAAATTACCACAACATTATAATGTGGGTTTTTGAAATGGTTGTTAGTTTAGATTTATTCTAAAAAGGTAATCCGATTACTCCACAATCATCATCATCTATCATCTCTTTAATCTTTTAAATATTTTAATATATATAGGGCGGACCAGTTCCAAAACGGAACCACGTGGAGTTTAAAATCCTGTTTGTTTACATAAGGGCACATGGGTGGAAAAGCAGGCGTAGCAACGGTTCGGGTGGGCAAGTAGCAATAGAAAAAGGGGCATCTTGATCGATTGGACCCCTTTGGGACTAGTACTAAACGGGAACCAGGTAGCGGGGTGTTGAGTGGATACTGGTTCTGGATTGGGACTGCTAGTCGGATCAGTCTGTATAACAAAACAAGCTCCTAAGACGCCAAGGACTTTATTTCGTTATACTTGGGCAGGCGCAAGACGCGGGCGAACAAATGAAAGTAAGCGTATGATCAATCGACCTTGACGGCTTCCCCTTATAAAAAGCGCAAATCCTCGTTGAATTTAGGTGAAAGAGAAGATGTCACATGAAGAAGACGATATGCGCTATAATAAGTCATAATACCCAATGTTTGGATGACTAAGCATAATCACCTATACTGGGCACCAACAGCGTGTTAAAATAATTGAATATTTAGATTTGTGACTCTTCTAGAAGGTTGACTATGCAATTATTCATGATGGTTCGCCAGTAATTTTAATCGAAGCAAAATCTGTTAATGAAATTTTAGAAAAGCATGATTCACAATTATTTCGTTATTTTGGCACAACTTCAGCAAAATTCGCAATTCTAACGAATGGAATCATTTATCGTTTTTACACTGATTTGGAAGAAAGGAACAAAATGGATACATCTCCATTTTTCGAATTTAATTTACTAGATTTAAAAGATAGCGCGATCCAGGAGCTTAAGCTTTATTTAAGAAGATTCGGGATGAGATTGCGGAATCAAACACATTGAAAGTCTAATCGTTACGGATAAGAGATAGTTGGAGGGGATTTTCGTGGCATTAGTCAAAAGTATGAGTAAAATGACTAAGAATGTCCGTGTGCATGGCACTGTAGACGCTACTTATACGGTTTTTGTTAAAGGTGGAGAGAAATATATCCAGATTAATACGTATGGTTCAAAAGAGAGGCAGGTAAAAGGGGTTGCTAGTCAGAGCATCCAATTTAACAAGAGCTCAGTACGACAATTGTTAGAGATTATAGGGAATGAGTTTTAGTCCAAGGATTGAAAGGGGTTTACAAATTATCACTGAAACAGTTCAGATCATGTTTTGAACTGACGATAGAGTCGTCGATAAGTATAAAGCAGCGATAGCAAAGACGTCAAAGAAAAGTCCTACAAGATTAGTAAATGGTTAATTGGTAGGACTTTTTATCTTGAGCCAAATAGCAATTAACTGGTTTTCTTTTGGAGACACTGAACATGTTTCGTGTATAAAAGTCTGCATCTCAAAAAGCATCTTATCCCTATTGGACAAGATGCTTTTCTCAATTCTTCCTGAAAGGAAGGTGATGTGATTTTACAAATCTTACCTCGATGTTTATTTAGCGTTATTTTTCTGCTGGGTGATGCTGGACACAAATTTCAAAAGTGGTAAGTTCAGCGCCAAGAATGGGACTGTTTTCTTGCTTTTGGCTCGGATTGTTTTGCTGGGTGTGGGCTTTTTCCGCTGCTCGGCTTTCTCTCCATGCTTCGAAAGAGGCATGGTCTTCCCAAGTCGTGCAAATTTGCAATTCATCATATTCTTCCGTATTTTCTTTTCTCAACACTTCCATAAAGATAAATCCCGCAAACGTGTGAACCGACTTTGCTTTTGCGAAGCGCGCAATCACTTCATCAGCTCTGCCTTTTTGGATCCGTATCGTATTAACTGCCTTCATCATCGATATCCGAAACCTCCCTAGATTATCTTGTTATGAAACTGCGATAGACTAAGTTTTGTTTTATTGCGTGAAGGAATTGAATTCCCTCCACTTATAGTTTCATGTAATCATGATTATAATGTAGTTTACGAGCAGATGTAAGTTATGATTGATTTGATTGTTGATTATCAAGGGCGAAGACCTAGACCAGGGGAGCGCTTGATAGGTTTTGAGAAACAAAACTTGTCTTGAACATCCGCAACCTTACTTTTTTCTTTATTTTAAAAAACATTCAACTGTCTTTTCAAATTTAAAGTTATCAAGTATGGAGTAATTTCTTTTTGATATGTTTATTCCGTATTCTGGGGCGCTTTTTTGTCCAGGCTTATCATAGTTTCTGTCAACAAAAACTTCATTTGGAACTTCCCATACTTGCGCGGGTATTAGAAACATATCTGGTAATTTTCCAGCTTCAAATCTAAGTAAAGCGAGGTAAAGATTCCTGTTGGTAATATCAAATTTACTTTTTTGGGCGAAAACATAGCCTGTCCCTCTAAGGGATTTTACTTGGATCTCGCAGAAACGACCATTCTTATCTCTAACAATAAAATCAATTCCACGATCATCCACCTCTGAGGTGTATACTTCTAAGCCATATGAAGCGAATTCCATTTTTGAAAAATACTCCGCATATCTTCCTATTTGTAAGTTATTGAGTTTTGTCCAATCCATATTCGGCATTGCTTTCCCACCTTAAAATTTTACCTTAGTACTAAATAAGTTCGAAAGATGTCATCCTCTTATTTAAAAATAACAATCCCTATTCTTTTAAAAAGAATAGGGATTTTCCAACGGATGTATCGATTACTCCCAAACCATTTGGCCCGTTTTAGCTGCAAATTGGACAATATGCGTGTATTCCTGATTGCTTACTTTGAATACATACGTTTTTTCAGGTGTTTTTGGCCCATGATTAACATCCCTACCCGTATTGACCATGACGGTTTTTTCTCCAACAAATTCAATTCGTTCCCCGTATGATTCATAAATAGAAGTTAAATATTGTTGGACTTCACTTCTTGTCAGGTTCAGATGCTCATCATAGTAAGGAACAGAATCCACTCGATCCAGCGTCCATTTGCCGCCTTCTTTTACAAATGTGAGATAGACGGTTTCGCTCCAAAGATAAGATTCATTCTCAAGTTGGAAGGTTTTCACTTTGACTTTACTTTCTGTATTTTCAACGATTTGCATTCTAGCATCAAAAGAAATAGTTGGGAATAAACCACCTTCTCCTGATGCCTCATGATAATAGCTTATATACTGTCCCAAATCCTGTTCAATGAATCGTTTAGATGCGATCCCAATTAATTTAGGGGAAGCGACTTTTTTAGCCGAACTTTCAAACAGGTCAGTGAACCATAATTCGGAGTCAAGTGAATTGCTAATGGCAGTCTCTACAAGATCATACACTTTAATTAATTCTTTGATTTGTTGTTCCGTTAATTTGGTCTGGACAGCTAGTAACATATTTTTTCCTGCTAGCGTAATAGAAACCTGTCTTGTTTCCGCCAACCATTGAATATCCGCGCCGAGCGCCTCGCCAATAAACCGAACGGGAACATAGGTGATGCCTTGTTGAATGACGGGTTTCGTGTCCATTATAACGGGCTTGTTATTTACGAGAGCTTGGGTGTTGTCTATTGTAAAAGAAATATGGGCTCCCTTGTGATCGATTGACACCTTGCGCGCCTGACCGTTCCAATCTACTTTTGCCCCAAAATGTTCTGTAATATATCGAACTGGAACCATTGTGCGGTTGTTAGAATCGATATAAGGATGAACCTCGGTTGCGGCATTTGCTGAAAGCGCAAAACTACTCATTGCTGAACTTACTAGTACAGTCATAACGAGTGACTTAAGTAACTTTTTCATCTTTTTAAACCCTCCTGCGTCATTTGAATCCCACACTGTTATATTTTTAAATCTGGAAACGTAATGATCAAAGTTATTTGTAACTTTTACAGAACGCTCCAATTGCTCAGGGGAGATGCGCTATCATTTCAATAACCGCTTGTCTCCCAACAATTAGGTATATACTACCATAACCATAGGTGATTTGTAATAGATTTATTGTTTAAAAAAGAAGGTATGTTAAAAAGGAGAGTGCGCTTCGGGGGGCTTGTAATTTACGTTTGGGAAAACGGGTTGGAGATTATGAACCGAACGGGTGGGGAAGAGACGGAGGATGAACGGACGTTTCTAACTGAAATTTTTCAACTCGCTTACCCTACTTCCTACCCACAGTTAGTGGACATTGTGCTGAGTTTTGAAGTAGAGGATGATGCGGAATGGAATGGACGCGCTTTTTTTAGCGGTTGGAGTGGACCTAGGGGAACGACTTCTGAATCTGCCGTTAACGCGTTCAGTAAAGTTAAACAAAATCTTTGAGAAAAAGGGTAGAGGTATAAATTAAAGTCGGGACTCGCCGAAATAGACGTCGGGCGTAGAGCAAATGCTGCTTCTCGGCAAGTCCTAACCTATCTTTTGTTCTGCTATCGCTTGTCTAAAAGTAAAGTTTCATTTTGCATTACATTTCTGACATTGGCTTGTTCATAGAACTTTTGGAAAATATAATTTATAAAAGCATTTGTAACAATGATCAGATAAAAAACTTTTGAGCTTAATTTTATCTTGAAGAAACCTAGCTTTTTAAACAATGCCATAATTGGGAAGGCATAGATGAAATCGGCGACGATGTTAATGAGGGCATACAATAGAAACCTTCCTTTTGCTAAATGAAAGACTAATAAATTTGCGAAAAAGAAGGGCCCAACTATCAGGACCAACGTATTGCACACCATGACGGAGATGCCGCCTTTTGACTTCCAAAGCTTATGTACGGTCAAATAGTAAATTTGCGCAAACAAAGCCGCGGTCGAAAATAAGGTTACGGGTAAATATTTCACAAAAGATTTTTTAGGCAGTCGCCAAGCTACCAATAAGGAACCTAACACCAAAATGACTCGAATGACATTCCTCGTTATATTATAATTTCGTACCAATTTCATTTCCTTCCTTCCGATTTATTCCACATCCACGTTGTTTAATTCAGTGGTCAGTTAACGTAGGCGTGAGGGGATTAATTTCTTTAACATGAGAAAAGGACAAAGGGTTATCCCAGTATGATTTTTTCTGCGTGGACTTACCATGCGCATAACAATTAAGCAAATTGTTGAAAGAATGCTGACGCCTATTCCAACTTTAACGATTCTATTGTCATGATCCTTATGAATCATCCAAACCTACTCCTTTCGTCTGCAATTTGATGTTGTTAGCTTATCCAAAAAGGGGTGAACTATTGATATAAAATCCCAATGGAGATAAAAGGAAATCTGAGCGATTTTGCTGAAAAAGTGGCTACTAACTTGTGGACCTCCTGCTACTATGAGAAAAGTGTAGACGTCAGTTGTGCTATAATGGGCAAGTGTTTATTTGAACATTTGGAGGACAAATCGATTGAGTACGTATCCGTTTGAATTTGACCCCAAGCAGTCGTTTGTTCAGCAAGCGAGCGATTGGATTGGGGATGTGTTTTATGATATTTTGCCCGAAGCTGGATTTGAGGTTAGAGATGAACAAATTTATATGGCTTTCCAATTGGAACAAGCTTATCGCAAAAAAGAAACTGTTTTTGCCGAAGGCGGCGTTGGAACGGGGAAGACGTTCGTTTATTTGTTGTACGCGATTCTATATGCCCGTTATACGAGAAAACCGGCCGTGATTGCCTGCGCGGACGAGTCTTTAATTGAGCAGTTGGTCAAGCCCGAGGGGGATATTGCAAAACTGGCCCGTCATCTGGACCTTGTGATTGATGCCCGTTTAGGAAAATCTCATGATCAGTATATTTGTTTAAATAAGTTAGATGAAGCTCGCGGACCTGGGAGGGAGGACGCGAATCTTTACCGTGAGATCTACCAAGGGCTACCCACGTTTGTTCGTTCGCCCGATACGTTGCAGTCTTTCTATCCATATGGGGATCGAAAAGATTACCCGGATATGACCGATGCGCAATGGAGTGAGTTGGGATGGGACGTGTTTCAAGATTGTTTGGTTTGTTCCCAACGGCATCGCTGCGCCTTGACTCTCTCACGGGAGCATTATCGGAAGTCGACGGACTTAATTATTTGTTCTCATGATTTTTACATGGAACATATTTGGACGTATGAAGCGAGACAGCGTAGCGGACAATTGCCATTGTTACCTGCTCACAGTTCTGTCGTTTTTGATGAGGGGCATCTGCTTGAAACAGCGGCGCAAAATGCGTTGACCTATCAATTACAGCATGATGTGTTCGAAGCGATCGTAACGCGGTTGCTGGAAGGGGAAATTCGCGAGTCGTTTGCTTATGCGGTTGAAGACGCGATCGGGCAAAGTGAAGCGGTGTTTGCTTTGCTTGACGAGCGTAGCCATCCTGTTCCCGCTTCGGATCGAAGAGAAATCGAATGGGACTCCACACTGATTGGGGAGATCAACCGCTTCCGCGAGATGATTGCCGAGATTGAAGAGCAGATTGTGTTGGAAAGCGGCTTGTTTACGCTGGATGCCTACCAACTTAAAATCGTGGAGGAGCATCTGGAAATGATCCAACTCGCTTTGGGGTTATTTAAAGAGCCAAAGCAGCTTATCTCTTGGGTGAAGGAAGATGAGGATGGAATCACGTTTGTGATTATGCCGAAGATGGTCAAGGAAGTGTTAAAGGAACGCTTGTTTCACCAAAAAATGCCGATCGTGTTTTCTTCGGCGACGTTATCGATCCAAGGAGATTTTGAACATGTGGCATCCAGTCTAGGGATTGAAAACTATCAATCGTTTTCCGTCTCCTCGCCCTTTGATTACAGTGAACAAATGAAAGTCAATCTCATTCCCGATGATCCTGCGGTCGATAAAATGAAACAGACACTACAATTACTGAAGCAGTCGGAAGGCGGCTCGTTAATTTTGTTTGCGTCCCGAGAGGACTTAACCCAGTTTCAGCAAGCTGTTGGTGACTATTCGGAATCAGCGGACTTTCGTTTCCTATTCGAAGGTTCAGCGGAGATTAGTCATCTGATCTCCCAATTCCAGAATGATCGCGACAGCATTCTTTGCGCTGTTAGTTTGTGGGAAGGATTAGATATTCCGGGTGAGGCGCTTTCCCATGTCCTGATGTGGTCCTTGCCCTTTCCTCCGAACGATCCCTTGTTCACAGCGAAGCGAAAAGAGGCGACGGATCCATTTGAACAGGTTGATCTCCCTTATATGTTGTTGCGATTGAAGCAAGGAATTGGACGCTTAATCCGCACGCAAGAGGACCGCGGCATCATCACAATAATGGGGGAAGAGCTAGCGCGGGAAGAAGTGAGGGAAAAAGCGCGTCTCGTCTTGCCAGAAGGCACGTTAATCCGCTAGTGTAGCGTATGATTCGTGATCCGGTGATATAGATATAGATTCAAGCCAAGTCTCCTCATGAAAATAGGAGACTTGGCTCTTTTTAAAAAGGGGATTACGAGTTAGTCGGCCTTGTTAAAGAAGCAGGACCGTTTTTTTGGCGGATCTGAGCGACTTTTTCAGTATATGGGCGAGTCCCCCTTTTAGAGGAAGGAAATATGCAGCTTTTTTCGCGCTAGGATATGAATGTCAGTCGAATTCCTGAGACAAGTGGGTTTTCACTTTAATACGCGCAAAATCTACTCTATTATGCTATCCTTCCAAATGTCAGGGTTGTTAATCGTTAGTTCTTCTCCGCGAACGGTGAAGTCATATCCATCTTTTGCGCCCGTATACCAATCGACAATGGCCAACTTGCCGTTTACATTCCGAACAAGGAACTCAGTCACTTCACCACGGCTACCGTGCGTCATAATTACTTCCGCAGGCAATTTTAAATAGAGAAACCCTCCATCCTCATCATTCGTAAACTCTATCTCCCAAGCGTCAATCAAAACATCATACGCCTTACTATTAAATGCGGCATACACATTAGATTGGGTTTGAATCTTCTTTTGCGTATAGTGTTTAAGGTTGTCGTTATCTATAAATGAGTCTAATTCAATATCTTCGCCGTTCCAGATCGCTTTATAGTAGTCAGTCAGCGCTTTTGCGCACAATTCATAAGCTGTTTCAGCATCTTGAACAGATAGTTCCTGTTCGTTTTTAGCTAAATATGTAGGGAAATCCTGTGATGCAGGCCGTTTCGAGTCGTGAGTAGTTTTATTGTTGTTAGTTCGAGCATCGCTGTGTTGATCTGAGCCTGTTGGGACGCATGAACTCAAAGTAAATAAGATGATGAATAGATAAGCAAATTTCATTATTTTCTCCCTCGCGTATGTATAGTCGTTTTTTCAAAAGTTAGGATACCTTTAAGGTAGCCGAAAGAGGGGGAAGTGGCAAATTTTTTAATATATTTTATATTCAATTAAAAATTCCAATCTATCTGGTAAAATATAGAGTAGACTACTTGAATGATAGGAAGCGATGGATGGCTAAATTATGAAAGGGGCGGGGTCTATTATGAAGTTTGGTTTTAGAAAACCGAGTTTAAAGAAACGAATTTCTGCGAGAACAAGTCTAAAGAGGCAAATCGTTCACCGCGCCGGTTTGAAAATGCCGAGAGGATATGGGTGGCTGCGCAATCCGAAAAGATATGTGTACAACAAAGTGTATCGAAGAACCACTTTTGACATCTTTAAAATCCTGCGAAAAATATTCAAATTTTAATCCTAGATGAATAGGTACTGTTTGAAGAAGTTTGGGAGGGCGGTTAAACAAAAAGAAATTGGAGCTTACGCAAATGATTACAATGTTGGGGTTTCTATCTGTAATTGAATCGTTCACAATACTAGCTGAATGCGCGTTGAGCGTCAAGTGAAGAGGGGAAGTGATTTTCGAAGGGTCTTTTGCTCCCCTGTTTCACTTGAAATTAGTCAATCTTTATTCTAAAAAGAACGCGTCTAAATCATCATCGTCTTTTAGTATAGTTTTCTGATCGACACCAAGTTCCACAGCCAAGTCTATTGAAGCCGCGGCTAAAACCGCCGCATTCATGTTGGAATCAAAAGCGGCTTCGATGAGTGTGTTGTAGCGCGTGTAGGTGTCGTTTATTTTTGCGATGATTTCTTGATAAGCGCTTTCGATTGTTTCGAGCACGGAAAAAACATAGGCGTTTAGCGTTTGTTGGACCTGATGCTCCTTGTGGCCGAGTTGATCTTTTGCGAATCCCCACACGATGTTGGCGGTGATGGTTCCTAAAATTGCGCCTAGAATCGGCACAGGGATTAGGGTTTGTCCGATGGCGCCGCCAATCGCCGCGATGCCCGCTTCTAAGCAGAGAATCTGACCTTGCGCTACAAAGTCATCCGTTGAAATCTTGTCTCTTTTTAGGTTGAAAATCAACAAGGATAATCCAGCGGCGGCGCTTGTAACAGCCCCAGCAAAGGGAGCGGAAAGCGATGTTATGTTTATTAACGTGTAGATACTGCCTGCGGTGACCCCTCCTTTGGCGCCGACCACGGCGGAACTTAGGCCAATATCTTTCCAATCTTCTTTATCGAATTGATTGAGCTTCTTTCCCGCTTTTACTTTACGATAGATGACAGTGAGTGTGTTCAATCCTGCCGCAACGACGACAGCCGCTCCCGCAACCTTTAATCCCTCGCCAACCGAGGGGCCTTGTTTGGATTCGATTCCCTTCGTTTTTTCCCTTGCATCCTGTTCAATTGATTCTAAGACTTTTTGGTTTTCGTCTGCCAACTGACTCTCATGTCTGGAGACGGTCTCTCCAACTTTGCCAAGTTGTACATCATCATAGGTAGAAATAGAAGGTTTGATAACATCCTCAAAGCTTCTCCCTGTTCGAAATTCAATTTCCTCAACTTTTTCTAAAATGGCTTGAATCGAGCGACTATGCAACTGTTCAGGATCATGAGCAGCTCGGATGGTTGAAATGACTTCGAACTGGTCCTTTGGAATGGAATAATTCATTGTTGTGTCTTCATACTTATTGAAATGGTCCAATACATGCTTCAACGTGTTGTTCGTCCCGTTTATAAACTTAGACTGATAGTTAACCCCGTCCAAAATAAAATCTTCAGGCGCGGTTCTGCCTACGCCTTCAAATGTGGCGACTTCACCTTCTCCATTTAATACAGACCAAGCATTCCGCGCGTTAACTTCCAAGTGTTCAGCTATTTCCCCATGCTTTGCCTTCTCTGAACCGAGGATTGCTCCCGGTTCAGAGAGGAATTGGCGCATGCGCATCATATGTGTCAACGCTTCTTCAAAATAATGATCTTGTTGATCGAAAGATGCCATTTTTTCATTTACGATTTGATCCAATTGGCGGGCGATGGAACGGTTTTTCCATTCGTTAAATCCATCGACTCCAGCGGCGATGAATTGATCTTTCCAAACGTTTGTCGCCATCTAATTGCCGACTTCCTTCATGAACAACCGAGATAGGCTCTGGGTGTTATTAATGATAGACATGAGCGCATGACGCTCGTTTTCTGAAAAGGAAGGGTAAGAGTTCTGTTTTGTCTCGTTTGTAAAGGAGCATAAGGCTTGATCAAGCTGGGCTGCCAAAGAATGAGTAGCGGCATTTAAATGATTGATTTCATGTGATGTGGCGTCCAACGTTCTTCTTGCTTTGACAATCTTCATTCGTTCTTGGCCCGCTTTTAAAGCCGCTTCCTTATTCTTTTTGCGCGCAAATAAACCGCCCGCGACTAAACTAGCGGCCCCGATGCCCCAGCCAACTGGACCCGCCAACGCAAGTAAGGCGCTACCGCCAGCCATACCTCCGCCGCCCGCGGCAAGAGCTCCGCCACCTAACCAAGCTAAAGCCGCATTCGTTGCGGCGGCGCCCGATAAAGTGGAAATAGCGGCGCCAGTTGAAGCGGTCCCAAATGTCGTCGCAATAGCCATTGCTGCCGTTGGAGCAAACGCCGCTGTTGCGACCCCCGCGGCAACGCCGACTGCGGAGCCTCCACCAGCTAACTTGATCATTTCTTTTTCATCATACGAAATTTCGCTTAGCGCTTTAAAACTTGCTAGATTAATATGTACTTCGTAAAAGTATTTCTCAAATTCCTTCGGCGTATTGGCCAACTGATTCACGTAATCTTCAACTTTTTGAATGATACTAACGCTGTAAACACGTGTGTCATGTAACTCGATCGCGTCGTTTTCGACTTTTCTGGCGGAGTATTTGTACTCTTCCAATGCTTGTTCTAGTCTTGCGATTGCGTCTTTCTTTAGTGAATGATTTAACATCGTTGGACCCCCTGGTTAGCAAATTACAAAATGAATACTTTAAATTATAAACGAACACAACGATGGGCACAATTACCTATTTTACAAATGTCTGGATAGACTTAAAGTAGTGGAGGGAGTTGGCTGAAGGACATTGATGTTTAATGTAGAACAGCGAAGAGGAGGGGGAGCAGAACCCCGTTTTTTCTCTAACCAATTGATTATTTTAATAAAATTATGAATTTACTGAAAATTTAGGCTAGACAAAAATACGAAAATGGTTTATGATGAAGTGGAAACTCGGGTACAATCCAACGCTTTCATAAAAAATCCCCGGGAACTCTCCCAGGGACGTTGTGTACTATTTAATTAGTTTCTCGCATAGAGAAAGCCCGCGGATGCTACCATGAGTCCTAAAGCAATCCACATGAACGTTTCATTGCCGCTTTTAAGCGCAAAGAATGAAATGGTAAACATAATAAACATGAAGATCAGGCTAAGCACTTTCAATTGTGAAGTTCTATCCGCATTTTTCTTTATCGTCGTAACAGTTGCCTTTTCTGATTTCTCCGGATATGTTTCGGCCATTTTTAAGTAGCCTCCTTTTAAAAGTTGGTGTTCTTAAGATTAGGGTATGAATGGACCTTACATTCCCAGACCCATTTTAATCATGACATAAGCAAGGACGCCGACGAATCCGGCTTGCAGTATGGTGTACACGGATGTTTTGGCTAAGATCGCGCCTTCTTGTCCAGCCAAACCAGATACACCCGCGCCTAAGGCGGCGTTGCCTGGAGCGAAAGCATTGGCGAGCGTTGCCCCAGTCGTTTGAGCGCCCAAAATAATGAAGGCGGACATCCCGAGAATACTTGCTACCTCATATTGCAAACTGGTAAACAGAATGTTCGAAGAGGTGCATGAACTCGTGACAAATGCGCCGATGACCCCAATTTGCGGGGCAAGCAGCGGGAAGAAACTTCCGGTTGCTGTTGCAATCCCATAGGCAAGATATGTCGTCATTCCTCCGACTGTCATGAGTACCGCCATCATCGTCATGGAAATAATAGTGGCAGATGACCCCGCGGATTGTCTTACGGTTTTAGTCCAAGCATCTTTCATGGCGCCTTGAGGTAAGAGACCCTTCGATTTGTAGAACCAGGCGGCAAGGAAAATGGAAATTAAAATCAAGGTCCCTGGCATCGTTACGATTTTCAATGCTGAGTATTTCGCTTCGGCGTCTTGGATATAACCAAACAACGTTGTGGTTTCTCCAAAGGGAAGTCCAACCTTGAATGTATCCAGAAAACTTTTGATCGGTTTGATTAGGTAAACGACGAATACAACGCCAACCATAATAATATAGGCCGAGAAGGCAGTGATAAAAGATTTGCCCGCGACTTCAGGGTCTTCCTTGATCGGTGGCGCATCCGTTGCTGGCCGATAGGCTTTCAGTTTAGGTAACACAAAGCTTCCGACCACTAGCCCAGCGGCTCCGGCTACGAAACAACCAAGGTTTGGCGAAACGAAATTAACGACAAGCACAAGCGTTCCGCTCATCACGACGGACATGAAGAGAACAGCGACGAAACCTTCTTTAACGGCTTTAAATCCGCCATAGTTGTGAACGACACACCACCCAATCATTAATCCGCCAAAAGCGATCATGAGGGAGGCCCAGAAAGCCATTCCATCAGGGTCGACTGGACTTAATCTTGGCAGAACGGAATAAGACGATCCAAGCGAACCAAACGTAATTCCCCAAGAGTGTCCAAGCAATGCGGTCACAACCGCTTTAATCGGACTAAATCCGAGTCCAATTAAGAGGGGAGTCACTACTGCAACCGGAACTCCGAAACCGCATACCCCTTGAATAAATGTTGGGAACGCCCAACCAAGAATCAATAATTGCAACATCTGATTTCCGTTCGTTAATCTTGTAAAGGTAGCGGCAATAACTTTAAAGCTTCCTGTCAAATCAACGACGTTATACATGTACATAGAGGTCCAAACGATCGATAGAACAAAAATCGTTTCCCAAATCCCCTTTGCTGTACCGCTGAGGAGCACGTCGACTCCGCCTCCAAACGCAAAATACGTAACGGCCAAGCCGATGACCCAAGAAATGACACCCGCTCGAGACCCACTCATTTTAAAACCCATCATCAGAGTAAGTACGACAATAATTGGAAGCGCAGCCATCATCCATGTAACGAATGACATTTCCGGAAGGCCTGCGACCGACATATCAATACCCATTCATCATACCTCCTTTTTTTCCTTTTGAAATCTGATCCAACCGTGAATTCAATGAAACCCTCTAGTCACCCAGTTTGGGTGTAGGGTAGGACGAGGACCCCTACCTTTTATCGTATGTCATTTGATTTAGGAAAAATTACAATGTAAGGGCTACCAAAACAGTTGTGAACACCACCTGCCTTTTTGTTTTTCATCCCAATCAAGCCCTTTTCTAGATGAAAAACGCTTATGAAGACTCCTTTAAATGAATTTTTATAATTCAGATTCTTTTGACGAATGGCATGATTAGAATTTGTAAAAGTATTCTAACACCCCCTTTTCACATATGGCAATAAAAAGTTCAACAATTAGACACATTTAGTTCATTGGTCATTGGCGAAAATCGTGATGAAAGGCATTAAAACACGTTTTTATCCGCTATTTTGTTGCTTGTCTTTGATCATTGGCGGGTCCAATGGACTAGTTCATATAAATTATAGAAATAAATGGATAATCATGTTGTGAACGGGTAATATGGAATCATGGAGGGGATAGACATTGGACAAAAGACAAAGATCTATCATGCGTTTTTCAATAGGGCTAAATATTTTGTTAGTCGCGCTTGTCGTATGGGGACACTTGAAAGTGAATTTTATAGAGGATGAAATTTTATTTACGAAAATTCAATATACATTTGTAAAATTAGAAGGTGTCATTGAAAAGCAAAGTAATCATGGTTGGACCGAACCGAATCGGGTCGCGGATCAATTGAATGCAGCAAGAAGCGGGGTTTGGGTGGCGATTTTAAAAAGCGGGACACTGTCCCATGATGATAAATTGATGTTTCAACGTTTGTACAGTACATTAGGTAATGTTTTTCCAGCTTCTGACGAAGAAGGTGATCGCGATATAGTCCTGACCGAACAGGAGAAACAGAATTTTGAAAAGTTAAGAGAGATTCTTCATGATGTAGGGTTAGGGTCGAATGTTCAATTGAGTGACAGTCGAAATTCGATGTTAAAGCAAGTGGCTGAATTGGAAAGAAAATTGGGGTCACTTTAATAGCGCGGCCAAAACTCGTGTTTCATCTTCATAATAATCGATTAAAAATGGTTTTGATTATGTTCGCTCCATAATCAGAACCATTTTTTTGTGTTCGCCAAAGCAATGTTACAAAACCACGGGATTGCGTTTCGAGGTATAAACGGAACATATCCCTAAGGACATCATTCCAATTGTGGTATAATAGGCCTGTATTTTCACGTTTTACCTTATGATTAGAGCGCGTTCTCAGACGAGATATGCGCATATGAAGGATATACGGCTAATAAAGCTTGATTTTCCGATATAGAGTAGTCCGTTAGGACTATCAATTAAAAAGATATTTGTTTTTAGAGAGGATGCGAATGTGTATGTTTTGGAAAAAGGACGTAAAGAAAGAAACTGATCAACAGGAAGGAAATTCAGGGGACCAGTTGGCATCGCAATTGGCCGAGCGACAAAAGCTGGAAGGTGAAATTTATTCCCTTTCTAAACAGATGGGGGCAATCATCAGGCAGCATGAACTCGTCAATGACCAACATGACGAACTAGGCGTTCTTGTTGACTCCTTGAAGCAAACGGTTGAAAAAATTCAGAGCATTAGCGCGGAGGGAGCGCAAGAGGCTCAAACTCTTTCAGTTACAGGGGAAAACCTCAGTCAAATCGCTGATCAATCGGTCCAAAATACAATGGAGGGAGAAAAAGCATTAACAAGATTGGACCAAGTAATTACCCAATTACAATCAGACAACGAACGCGATTCCATTTCTATGAATCAACTTAGTGAACGATCGGAACAAATTACTTCGATTGTACAAGCAATTGGCGACATCTCTAAACAAACGAATTTATTAGCGCTGAATGCGGCAATCGAGGCGGCGCGGGCTGGGGAGCATGGTCGCGGTTTTGCCATCGTCGCTGACGAAGTTCGGAAACTAGCGGATATGACGAATACTTCCACGGTGGAAATAACGGAACTTATCCACGCGATTCAAGAGGAGGTTTCCAAAGCGCTCAGCAATTCAAGAGAAAATACGAAGTTAATTGCAGAGGCGCAAGACACTTGTCATAATTTATCGGAAAAAATGAGATCGATCATACAGGCTTTTGATTTGACAAGACAGGAAGTCTATAATGTCGGAACTCATATCGAATCCCAAAGGGCTTACTCGAATCAAATTCAAGATCAGATCAATGAATCGTACAAGATTTTAAGTTCCGTTCATGAAAAAATCGTTTCGCATATACAGGAGGCCTCGGTTGTCGATGACGGTTTGGAAAGTACGTTTAATGAATTGAAAACGATGGTTCCATAACAGGGAAAGGAATGTGGTAGGGCCAGCAAAGGGGGAAGGATTCAGATGATTTTTCGTTCAAAAATAGCGCGCCCAAATCATAGCCGCCCCTTAGTTTGAAAGAAGGGGGGGCGGCTGTTTTGGTTCTAGTCATTATAGTTTAAACGTTTGAGCTATTTGATATAGGATTTCAGCGACTTCTGCGCGTGTCACCTTTTGATTTGGCTTGAACTCGGTTTCTGTTCCTTTCCAGAGGTCAAGCGCTTGGCTTAAGGCGACAGCAGGGACGTGGCGCGGATCGACGTCCAGATAACTCGTTTTGAATATGTCATGTTTTGTTAACAGTTTGTCGTAGCCAACGAGTTTGGCAATCATTTCAGCGACTTCAACGCGACTGACCTCCGCATTTGGATGGAATTGGTTTCCTTCTTTTGGAATCAGTCCGATGCGAAGCGCTTGTTGAACAGCGGGATACACGCTGCTTTTTTCACTCACGTCCGTAAACGTGTACGATTGTCTCGACGTCTCATCTGCATAACGATGCATTTTCGCGCTGATTGGAAGTTGCTGCGCCATGGGTAACATCATGGCAACGAGTTCCCCGCGAGTGACCACTTTGCTTGGATTTACTTGTCCATTCTCGGTTTTTAAAATGTTGTGTTGAATCGCAAATAATATAGCCGTTTTGCTTGGATGTTGATTGATGTCCTGCGGTTGTTGACTTTCACGTAATGTTCGGAATGACACCCATTCCCCTTTTACAGCATCGACAACGCCGGCCTCACCAACTGGGCGGTAAACCAAATTCGGTTTCGTTGTTTCTGGGGCGCTGAATGGCATGTAAAGCCCGTTGAATGAGGGTTGAAAATAAGTTAACATCACTTTCTGTTTTTCTGCCTCTATCTGTTTGGCGCGGTTGGCATCGATCGTTGGCTTCAGCGTATCAAGATTAGACGACTCGCTTTGGTTCGCTCTTGACCACAAATGCATGATCTTTCCGGTTTCCGCATTCACCTCAACTTGAAGAAATGCATTTTCAACTGGAATATTGTCCTTCAACCAGCCGAAAGAGATAGAATATCCGCCAGTTCCTGATTCGAACTGCTTCTTTAAGACGTCATCAGATGGTTTCTGTGAGACCAAATATAATTCGCCCAACCGATCGGGAAACAGTAATTTGATCGTGTCGATCGCGTTATTTTTGGCTTGATCCCAAGCGATAGGGTTGTCCACTTTTTGATTTTGCCCCATCCACCGAACTTCATCATTAGAAAAACCACTTACTTGCCCGGTGTCATCGATTTCTAAGCGGATGCTTTCTTTGTTTTGATCCTTTTCGTCAGTAGAAACGTAGCCAAAGCTCCATGAGTGGCGGGAAATCCCATCACTGCCGATGCTCGTTCCTGAACCCGAAGATCCATCAGTAGTATACGTTCCGGGAATTCTTTTTAAAAACTCTTCCGCGATACTTTGGGCTTCATCTCGATTGATTCGTTTCGTGGCAGGGGCTTGAATTTTGGTGTCGCCGAGCGGTTGAATTTTGGAATCGGCGCTGAGCGGTTGGCCAAGCGGATTTAACACGGATCCCTTTGAGGCGTCAACCATCATGCCATCATTCGCTCCATATTGATAGACTAACGAGTATGGTTTGACACCAGGACTATGATCGCCAACGCGATCGCTTAAACGAACATAAGTAAGAGAGGGCTTCGCCTCATCTGCCAGCTTTTGCTGAGCCTGTTGCAAAGAAACGGCTGGATTCGCGGACGGTAACGTTCCAAGGTGCCAACGTCGTGAAAACTGAATCACGTTGCCTGCCTGATCGATTGAAATATGAATAAAATTTTCTGGAAAAGGAATCTCTCCTTCGACCCGTGTATACATAAAGGAATGGACGCCCGCCATGCCAAAATGGGTCAAATTGTTTTCATATTCATTCGCGAGAGATAACTTATCGCGTTCCTGTTGATCGACTGTTTTTTGTAAAAATTGCTGGGCCGTTTGTTCCGCTTGAGCGCGATCGACAACGCTCCCGCTGCTTTCAAGCGGATTTTCCTGATAGCGTGAAAAACTCAATAGCTTTCCTGACTGGGCGTCGATCGTAAAGTGGATCCCGCCTGCCCGTTCTTTGGAAAAGTGTAAGACCCAAGCGGAAGTGGAATGCTCCAAATATTCTTTTTCCAAATTATGATGATCTAGCGTGTAATCCGCGGGAATTGGCGCATATTTGTTCGCGAGGGCTACAGCTTCATCCTTTGATATTGTTTTCGTGTTTGAGTCAGCGGCATAAACAGATGGCGCATCAAACAAAGGTGTGAATACACTTCCGGCCGCAATGGACAACGAAAGCGCCAAAATAGACCTTCTTCTCAAGTCAATTTCCTCCTATGAATCTAGTTTTTTCCAGGCAAACCTATATTAGCATGTTTAAGGTCATATTTGGGCTCGATTTTCAAAATAGACGTTACAATTTTGTATTAACTGAATAAGAAAGTCTTCATTCTATCTATTTATTATGTATTTTCGCTTCGGCTAAAATAGGGACCGAGCCAACCTGTTTCGTGTGTGATGACAAAGGTCCAACGAAATTGGTTATCCACAATGTACATATCTTTTTTCGTTACATGAACGAAGTCCGCGGCGCTCAACATTGAGGCATTTTCGAGGAGCAGGACCTCATCCGCATCCTGGAAGAAGAGATAGCACGTATTTTTCGGCTCAAGGTTAAAAGCATCTTCAGCTTTTTGACCTTCAAGACAATCTTTCTTTTCATAACTGAATACATGCCACAGATGGCCGCGACAACTTTCCTGATCTAGTAAATGAATCTCATTTTTTTCTTGATTGCTAAGATGAGCGGCGAAATAAGATTCCCATTTGTTTCGTAATAAAGCGCCCTGTTCGGGGATTTTTGTCACCCTAATGTCTTTGTTTCTCCATTTTTCCGATACGTCGATTGCAATCACCCCATCCGCTTTTTTCCACTATTGCATTTTTAAAAGGGCGAGTAGGATGAATAACCACTGTCAAGAGGGCTGTTCATCCTGCTCATTGTCCATGTTAGGTATCTATTGCGATTATGCTTTTAGCGGCTTGACGACCTCACCGCTTTTTTCGATGGAGGAGGTGGCTGCCAAGTCGATTAAAATGGCAACAATATCAGCGGGATCGATATCGGTATCTGGATTTCCTTCTGAAGTGAAATAAATCGGATCAAATATATTCACCTGGATACCGTTTTTCTCTTCTTCAATGGCAAGCGTTTTCATTAACGCTTCGACGCCCGCTTTACTTGCGGAATAAGCGCCATATGTTTCCATATAAGAACTGGCTAAGGCGGATGTGACAGAGATCAATTTTCCATTGCCGTTTTTTCGCAACGCTGGCAAGAAGGCATTCGCAACGATAAACTGGCTCGTTAGGTTTAAGTTGATCATTTGCTTCCATTCGTCCAACGTGAGTTCACTTATGGAATTGAGCGTGGGTACGCCCCCGACATTATTCACAACAATATCCAACTGGCCTCCCGTCGCAGCGAGCAACTTGTCACGTGTCGCATGAATAGCAGATTGATCGGTTACATCAGCCGGCAAGATAATCGCTTGCTTCTCTCCGATTTCGGCTTGTACTTCCCGCAGCGCTTCCTCACGCCTGCCATTGAGCGCAACTGTCGCGCCCTCTTTAGCAAAAGCAATGGCTATTGCTCGACCGAGTCCCGTTCCGGCCCCTGTAATGAATGCAATGCGATTCGATAATTTTCCCATTGTACCCTCTCCTTTTAACAAGATGCCTCTACTTACAATTTCAAAGGTCTACTACTATACTAGCGCATCAAATTTGGTTCCAAGCGCTTTCTTGCTTTTGTGTATGGAAAAGGGGGGAGATGGGTCGCTAATAATGAGTTGATCCTAGATTGCAAATTCCGACTAACAGCCTTAAACCCCTTGCTCGGTCATTGACATTTACTGTAGATCTGAATATAATTAGCATACTAATTAATTGCGAGAGGGAGAATCACCATGGTCGAGGATGAGATCCGCGAATATTTAAGAAGGTTGTGCGCGCAGATGCGAAAAAATTATGCCGAAACGTTGCGCGTTTACCAGATTCATGTTGGTCAAGAACATGCGTTGTGCCAACTTTGGATGGAGGAAGGCATCACGCAATTGGAATTAAGCCAACGGATGGAGATTGAACCGCCAACGGCGACGAATATGTTAAGAAAGTTAGAGGAATACGGTTGGGTATACCGTAAGCGAGACCCGCAAGACGGCAGGGTGAGTCGTGTTTACTTAACGGATGAAGGACGGGCGCTGCAAAAACCGGTTCAAGATGTGTGGAAACAGCAACAAGAGAAGCTGTTGGATGGCATTTCGTCGGAGGAAAAGTTAATTTTGCGTCGGCTAATGCGTCAAATGATGAACAATCTGGAAGATACGGATGATTAATTCATCCCTTTTTGCCCATTTAATTAGTGTGCTAATTATTAGTTGAATGGGGAAAGAGGAAGCAGCGCATGAGTAGCATCCGAGATAGGTAGACAGCATTTGATGAGAGGGTATGTCATTGAAATAAGGAGGCGGAAATGATGAGCAAAATGAAAGCGTTTGTTCGAGTGGACGCAAAGAATGATCGAGTAGAATTGGCAGAGGTGGCGATTCCAGAGATCGACGACAACGAAGCGCTAGTTGAAGTAAAAGCATTTGGGGTTGGGGTGCATGATCGTTATTTTATTCCGCAAGACGCCTCATTCCCTTATACGATTGGGACGGAGGCGGCGGGAATCGTTGCGAAAACAGGTAAAGACGTGACCGATTTTAAAGTGGGGGATCGCGTCATTTTAAGCAGTAGCCTCTATCCAAAAGGGGGATGTTGGGCCGAATATGTGGCCGCTTCGCCTCAAGTGATGGTCCAGATGCCCGATTCGATGGATTTCACGCTAGGCGCTTCTCTTCCTGTAGCGGGGAAAACGGCGTTGGAATCGATTCGCGCCCTTGATTTAAAACAAGGCGACACGTTGTTTGTGGCAGGGGCGTCCGGGGCAATCGGCACGCTTGTGATTCAATTGGCCAAAGCCAGGGACATTCGCGTGATTGGATCCGCTTCAAGTAAAAACCACGACTATATGAAAGCGCAGGGGGCGCTAGCGGCGGTCGATTATCGGGCCTCCAATTGGAAAGAGGATGTATTAAACTGGAAACCGGGTGGAGTCGACGCGGCGTTGGCGATTCAGCGCGGGACGGTCAAAGATAGTATGGATGTGGTCAAAGACGGCGGCAAAGTGATCACGGTTTCTGGCGACGATCAGGTTCTGGCGGAACGCGGCATTTTCGTCCATCAATTTGAACATCAACTCGACATCCAGCAAGCTGTGAAGATACTGATTGAAGAAATTAATTCGGGTCAACTGGACGTTGTTCTCGAACAAATCTATCCTTTTGCGGACGCGATGAGCGCCTTGGAAAAAACGGAAACAAGACATGCGAGAGGGAAGCTCGTTGTTTCAGCTGATGCCTAGTCGCTGATTCTCGAGGTTGGATGTCCCAGAAAACAGTATGATAAGAGCCAAGTTTCTTCGTCGGAGAAGAAACTTGGCTTTCTGTATGTGGAGTGTGGAGCTTTAATCGTTCTTGTTAAACACGATGTCTACCCTTCGATTTCATTTTGCCCTTCTTCACTCTCATTGGAATCAATCGGTTTCGTTTCGCCGTACCCTTTCTTTTCAATGGTCAGGTGGCTGATGTTTCCGTGATTGATTAAATATTTTTCAATCGGCGTAACTTTTACGTATCGGTTATTTTTTTTTGTCTTGCTACGATAGAGACCAAAGCGCCGACGGCGCAAAGTCCGATCACGATAAACCCAGCTTGTACTGTCTGTTTTGGCACCGATTCTGTTGTAAAAGCGAGTTCAATCGGTTCATCTAATGTCATGCCGTTTTCTGCCTGAAAAGTAGGTTCAATTTGCAAACGATACGTTGTTCCCTTTGTTAGCGGGTCCGTCGGTTTGATCGTAATTTCCCGCTGTTTTTCTGAATCGATTTGGTCATCCGTGAGATGGATTTCAATGTCAACATCTTCACCCGCATGATCGAGTAACGAGATCGCCGCCTTGTTTTGCTGAGTGATGCCCGGGTGAACGACATTGTGAGAAAAAGATAGCTTGATCTCTTGATCGAGGGGGACCTGTTTTTCTCCATTTTTAATGCTGGATGTTTCGAGCGCAAAAGCGATGCCTTTGCCAGGCCTTCCACCTGTTCCATCCCCTTTGGCATCAACCGATGAAACCAAGACAACCAGCAGCGAAAAGGCTGTCATCCAAAATAAAAACATTTTTTCCATCCAATCTTAATCCTTTCAACGTGATCATTCTCATATTTTATATAACGAAGGCAATTAGATATCACCAATGATACATAAGGCGCTTGTCTTATCGCATCTTTTTATCGTTAAAATGATCATTTGGGCCTATGGGATAAGGAGGTTAGCAATATAAACAGTTGACCCCCTTGGTCTGAGCCTCAAAGTGTACTATACTGTCAAAATGTAGTTGCATGTAGCGCGCCCGATGTTTTCGGGGAAGGGGGAATACCGCGGTGGATTTGATTGCTCTCATCCTGATTATATTCATGGCCTCTCTTCTGCAATCAAGCACTGGCTTTGGCTTTTCGATTGTGGGGACCCCTTTTCTGTTCCTGGTCTATTCCGCTCATACAGCGATCCAAATTAATATCATCCTATCGCTATTCCTGTCGGTCTTTATGATGCGTCAGATCCGAGATGGAGTAAATAAATTATTGCTTTGGAACTTGATAAAGGGAAGTTTGCCTGGTGTAGTCGGCGGGATCTTGATTTATCTACATTTACCGATGACTGGGTTAAAACGATCGGTTGGTTTCCTCATTCTTATCCTAACGATTTTACTTATATTGAACGTGACGATTCGACGGACTACTAAGCGGGACGCGGTTACGGGCGCAATTTCGGGATTGCTAACGGCAAGCATCGGCGTGCCTGGACCGCCATTGTTGCTTTATTTTGCTGGATCCGCTATCAAAAAGGAAGAATTACGCAGCACAACGCTAGCTTACTATCTTTTTATCTACTCCATTAGTTTGGCGCTGCAAATCTTGTTTAGCGGAACGAATGAGGAAATTTGGTTGCTATCTATGGCTGGTGTTCCATCATTATTAGCGGGGATTGTTGTCGGTCAGCTGTTATTTAAGCGAATCAGTCAAAATACATTTAGACGATTTACATACATCATCCTGCTTTTTACAGGTGTCTATTTAATGATGACGAGTTTCTGAAAGTTGATATGAAAACGTTTCGATTCGCTAGAAGGGAAAGGTAAAAAATTAAGGGGTGAAAAAGCGCAATGTTGTAAACTGTGATGCCGCCGCATGGATGTCAAATTACATTGTTGCCTCATTTTTTCCTCGGTTATCGACTAAAATCTTAACAAATTCGACTTAATTGAAGCCGGGCTCCCTATTGGCTAAATGGAGCTGCCGCGCTAGAATCAAGGATATAATATGAGCGGGACATTTAGACAAAAGATATTTGGATGTTTCTGTCGCGCAATCGGATTTCGCTAGAACGGCAGAGTCAGATTACATGCAGATGAACTGAAGTAGCAACCTTATGTTGAGATGCCCTAACTTGCGGCGGAGGAGGCTACTTCTTTTTTTGTTGAAAAGATGAACATCAATGAGTTTCCTGGGGATGTGGGGCAACATCTGCTTCGCGGGAGATGAAAATGAGGGATAATGGATGAGGAATGTGTTGTTTAGAAAGAAAAATTTGGGCGAGTTACTGACAAAAAAGAGGGATAATCCGCTGCAACAGTCGTTGGGGGCATTTGATCTCGTGTTGCTCGGGATTGGGGCGATCGTCGGCACGGGAATTTTTATTTTGCCCGGAACGGTCGCGGCAAACTATGCTTGACCTGGGATCGTTTTTTCGTTTTTGATCGCCGCTCTCGTCTGCGCGTTGGTCGGGATGTGTTTCTCGGAGTTTTCCTCTTCCATCCCTGTTACGGGCAGCGCCTATACTTATGGATATATTGTGTTTGGAGAAATTGTCGCCTGGTTGATCGGCTGGGCTTTGGTATTGGAATATGGGCTTGCGGTTGCCGCAGTTGCAACGGGGTGGGCTTCTTATTTGTCCACCCTATTAGCCGGATTTCAGATCATTCTTCCAACAGCGATCTCGGGCCCTTTTTCGCCTGCGGATGGAACATACGTCAATGCCCCCGCAGTCGTGATCGTCATGGCCACCGCTGTTTTATTGTCGCGCGGCATTCACGAATCGGCAAAGCTAAATAAGATCATGGTCTTCATTAAGCTTGGCGTGATCGTTTTATTTATTTCTGTCGGCATTTTTTACGTGAAGCCCGTCAATTGGCAACCGTTCATGCCTTTTGGGATCGAAGGAGTGATGAGCGGGGCGGCCCTTGTCTTCTTTGCGTTTCTTGGGTTTGACGCGGTTTCTTCCGCTGCGGAAGAGGTCAAAAATCCGCAACGAAATTTGCCGATTGGGATTATCGGTTCGTTGCTCATTTGCGCGCTGCTTTATGTCGTCATCTCGCTCGTGTTGACGGGGATGGTTCCGTATACGCAGTTGAACGTAAGCGATCCGGTTAGCTTTGCCTTACAGCTGATCAACCATGAATGGATGGCCGGTATAATTTCGCTGGGGGCGGTTGTTGCGATGATGACGGTCACCCTCGTAATGTTGTACGGAGGCACGAGATTGCTTTACGCGCTCGGGCGCGACGGATTGTTGCCGAAAAGCATGTACGAGTTGCACCCAAAATATAAAACACCGGTTAAAAATACGTGGGTTTTTTCTGCATTGATTGCTTTTTGCGCGGGCTTCATTCCATTGTCAAAACTGATTGAACTGGTCAACATGGGTACGCTGCTCGCCTTTACCACTGTCTCCATCGGCGTTATTTTCCTAAGGCGGAATAAAAGTGTTCCCACTGGCGGTTTTCAAGCGCCGTTTTTTCCCGTATTGCCGATTTGCGCGTTCCTGCTTTGTCTATTGTTAATCACGCAATTGTCTGTTCACACGTGGATCGCCTGCGGGATTTGGTTCGCCATCGGCTTGGTCATCTATTTTACGTACGGGCGAAAACATAGCTCCATGAATAAGGCAAAATAAAGTAGGGTGATAAGGGGAGCGGCGCCTGGGTGAGAGAAACAAAGAGGATGGCTCGATCAGATAGACTCAGAAGCTGGACTTCATTTCTGAACAAGTTGTCGGAAATACCGAGTGTATTTCTCATTTGGACCGCCATGTAAAAGACCATGATACGGACATTTGAAATCTAAATAAAATCGTTGCAATGTAGCTAATAGGTCATTCCGAAATTCGCTTTCTGTTTACAGAGGGCGAATTTTCTTTTGCTAATTTTAAAATTTGTTTGTAAAAAAGCCGAGATTCCGTTTATGATGAACGAGTGAGCAAAAGATCGAAAATGGTCGAAATGTGATTGTTTACTATGGAGTGAGATCGATTTGAAAAGTTGAAAACACCTGTATTTTTTCAAAAAACAACACATTTAAACTATTAGTAGTGGAAAAGTAGATAAAGTTGTACTATATTTAGTGGGGCAAACTTATTTACGCCTAAAATGATGAATTAAGAAGAAGGGGGTCATCATATGATGATTTATTTCTCCTCTATGACAGGGAATGTGCGCAGGTTCGTTAAAAAAACGGGTTTGCCTGTTAAAGAAATTATGCCAGGAACGATCGCAGAAGAGCCGTACATTCTGATTACATATACGTTTGGATTTGGAGAGGTACCCACGCCCATCCGTGAATTTTTGAACAGCAATGGCCACTTACTAAGAGGGGTAGCGGTCAGCGGGAATCGAAATTGGGGCGCGAACTTTGGGATGGCGGGAGATTTAATTGCAGAGGAATTTGAGGTTCCGCTCTTACACAAGTTTGAATTGAGCGGGACAGCTCAGGACATAGAACAATTTAAGAGAGAGGTGGAATTGCTTTGCGTCACATTCAGCTTAATAACGAAGTGATCCACAGAGATCATGATGGGAAATTGAAGCTTGAAAAAGATAAAGAGGCCGTACGATCGTATTTCATCGATTATGTAAATAAGAATACAGTGTTTTTTCATGATTTGCGCGAGAAGTTGGATTACTTGATCGATAACGATTATTACGACGCTGATTTATTTGGGCTGTACGAATTTGACGAAATTAAGAAAGTGTACGAAGCGGCCTATGCGAAGAGGTTCCGTTTTCCATCGTACATGTCCGCGTTTCGCTTTTATAACGACTATGCCTTAAAGACGAACGATGGCGAGCGGATTCTTGAACGGTATGAGGACCGAATCGCGGTCAACGCCCTGTTTTTTGGAAAAGGGGATGCGGAAAAAGCGTTAGCGTATGTTACGGCATTGATTGAGCAAGAATTCCAACCAGCCACACCGACATTTTTAAATGCGGGCAGAGCGAGACGAGGCGAACTTGTGTCCTGTTTCCTGCTTGAAGTCGGTGACAGTCTGAACGACATTAACATGGCTGAATCGATGGCGAAACAATTGTCTAAAATCGGCGGCGGCGTTTCTTTGAATGTCTCCAAAATACGGGCGAAGGGCGAATCGATCAAGGGAATTGAGAACGTGGCAAAGGGTGTCGTTGGCGTCATGAAAATGCTCGATCACGCGTTCCGGTATGCGGATCAAATGGGGCAACGTCCGGGAGCGGGTTCCGTCTATTTATCGGTTTTCCATGCTGATATAAACGATTTTCTTGAGACGAAGAAAATCAACGCGGACGAAGATTTTCGCGTGAAGACGTTGTCGATCGGCGTGGTGATTCCAGATAAATTCATCGAACTCGCGCGCGAGAACAAGTTTGCCTATGTCTTCTACCCGTACACGGTTTACAAAGAATATGGCGTCCACTTAGACGAGATGGATTTTGATGAAATGTACGATCAGCTCGTCAATAATCCGAATGTGCGCAAAGATCGAGTGAATCCGAGGGCGATTTTAGAAAAAATTTCGGCGCTTCGTTTTGAGTCGGGTTATCCTTATGTCATGTTTGAAGGTAATGTCAATCAGGCGCACGCATTGAATCATTTAGGAAAAGTTAAATTCTCGAATCTCTGTTCTGAGATTCTGCAGTACAGCGAACTTTCGGAGTACGCGGACTATGGGAAAGAGGACCAGATCGGTTTGGACATCTCTTGCAACTTAGGTTCGCTAAATATCGCTAATATTATGAAAAATAAGTCGATCGAGCGGGCAGTACGGCTAGGCACAGAGGCGTTGACGATCGTTTCTGAATCGACCGATATTGTCAATGCCCCAGCGGTTGCGCGGGCGAATCGAGAAATGCGTTCGATTGGATTAGGCGCCTTAAATTTACACGGGTATCTCGCTCAAAACGGGATTGCATACGAAAGTGAGGAGGCTAGAGAGTTTGCCGACGTATTTTTTGCGGCTGTAAACTATTATTCGATCCTCAAATCGAATGAACTAGCAATGGAGAACGGAAGTTCATTCTATGGCTTTGAAAACTCGACTTATCATGATGGAACCTATTTTGACGATTATGTAAAGACGCCATACCATCCAAAATCGGATACGGTAAAAAAGTTATTTGAAGGGATGGAACTGCCGACGCCCGCAGACTGGGAAACGTTGCGCGAGAGAGTTAAGGAGAGCGGACTCTATCATTCCTATCGATTGGCGATCGCTCCGACAGGCGGGATTTCCTACGTGCAATCGGCGACAGCTTCCGTTATGCCGATTATGGAACGAATTGAGGAACGGACATACGGAAATTCCAAAACGTATTATCCGATGCCAGGTTTAACGCCGCAAACGTGGTTTTTATATAAAGAAGCGTATGATATGGATATGTTCCGCGTCGTCGATATGGTCGCTACGATTCAGCGTCATGTCGATCAAGGCATTAGTTTTACATTATTTATGAAAGATTCAGACACGACCAGAGATTTAACAAAAATCGATCTTTACGCGCATCACAAAGGAGTAAAAACGCTCTATTACGCGAGAACGAAAGACACAGGGCAAGAAGAATGCCTATCTTGCTCGGTTTAGGAGGGCATACGTTGACAAAAGCAGTTTACACGGCGGCGAATTGGTCGCAGCATGATGATAGTTTCACGCAATTATTTTATACGCAAAACACGCGTCAGTTTTGGTTGCCAGAGGAAATTTCGCTCACGGGCGATATTCACTCGTGGAAGTCGCTGACCGATGAAGAAAGACGCGCCTACATGCAAGTATTGGCTGGATTGACGATGTTAGATACGATTCAAGGTGATGATGGCATGACGTCCATCGTGCAACATGTTGAAGGGCATCAAAGAAAAGCGGTCCTCACGTTTATGGCCGCGATGGAAAACGCGGTGCACGCCAAATCGTATTCGAATATATTTATGACACTCGCTTCCAAAGAGGAAATCGATGGACTATTCAGGTGGGTACAGGTTAATCCATATCTTCAACGCAAAGCCGGCATGATTCGAAACTATTATGATAACATCACGGATCAAGAGTCTTTGTACAAGGCGATGGTGATGTCCGTGTTCTTAGAAAGTTTCCTTTTTTATTCGGGTTTCTATTATCCGCTCTATTTTTACGGGCAAGGACGAATGATGAATAGCGGCGAAATTATTAATCTAATCATCCGCGACGAATCGATCCACGGTGTCTATGTCGGTTTGCTGGCCCAGGAACTGTATGGAAAATTCTCCGCGGAAAAGCAAGAGGAATTGAAAGACTTCGTATTCCGTTCGTTGCAGGAATTATATGAAAATGAAGTCGAGTATACGAGTGATGTTTACGATCCGGTCGGCCTATCTAGCGATGTTAAAGTTTTCGTAAGGTACAACGCCAATAAGGCATTGGCGAACCTTGGATTCGATTCTTACTTTGAAGACGAAGAAGTGAATCCTGTTGTGTTAAACGGGCTATCCACAGAAACGAAATCACACGACTTTTTTAGCCAAAAGGGGAACGGATATAAGAAAGCGAACATTGAGCCGATTAAGGATGAAGATTTTATATTTGAGTAACACGAGAAAAAATAGGCAGCGATGGGTTGGCGCGATCCGCTTCGGCGGATCGGTCTCCTGTCGCTGTTTGCTTTACTGATGATCGAAGGCGCGCGCAACGGTCAAAATTCCCGCTAGAGATCGGGTGGACAACCCGACGCGGCTGTAAGGGTAGATACTCCCGTTGGAGAGGGATCAACCGCAGAAATCCAGCGAATATGGAATGTAACGGTCTGGAAGACCGTTACAAAGGTGGGTGATGTGCGAGAAGACGTTCCAACGGTCAAAATTCCCGTTACAGTGAGGTCTGCCGCATCGGCTCGTTAGAATGATATAATTGAAGAATATTGTCGAAAGAAAGAAGAGTGGACGTTTTAAATGATGGAAGAAAATTAGGCGGGGGTCGTGAGATTGAAAAAATGGATGGGGATTTTTGCGCTACTGGCGCTTGCAGCGGGTGTCTTTTATTTTCCGAAAAAGGAACAGAGTGAACAACCGCGGGCAGCTGAAGCCAAAGGGAGCGAGGCGACGTCTGAGGAGTCGGAAGCGTTAGATTATCAGGCGGTGGAGGCAATGGTAAAGCCCTCCATTGTGTTTGCTCGAATAGATGCTTCCACCCCTTTTTATGAGAAAGAAAGAGAGAAAGATGAGCAGGCGGCAATCGGTGTTTTAGAGGCTGGCAAACAGGTTGAGATTTTAGAAGATCGTTCTTATGAGTGGTATCGTGTCCGTCCAAAAGGGACAAGCGGGGATGGCGTATGGATCAAAGCGAACGTGGATGGAATCAAAACGCTAAACATCCCGCAAGATCCGAAAACGAATGTAACGCCGCTGCTTGAGAAGCAGTTAGAAACGTATGTGAACGGAAAAGGGTTGGCAAGCGAGACCTCGTACCTCATCTGGGTCGATTTGGACAGGCAACTGACAAATGTGTTTGTTGGAACGCAGGGAGACTGGAAATTAGAGCGTTCAATTCTTGTTTCGACGGGTGTAAATGAAGCCCCGACGAGTAGGGGATTGTTTAAAATCGGAGCAAGAGGCGACTTTTTTTATAATCCAAAATTAGAGGGCGGGGGTTTAAACTGGGTGCGATTCAACGGGTCCTATTTGTTTCACAGTGTGACAACAGACCGGCATGGCAATGTAATCGACGATCGCTTGGGAGCGCGTGGTTCAAGCGGGTGTATTCGGATGGGCATGGAAGAAAGCGAATGGTTCTATAAACAGATTCCCGAAAACACAACGGTGTTTGTGCATTAGCCGTCGGCATGCGGCTGCGGAATGAGATGAGTTAGTAATGACAGAAAAGCGCTTGAACCGGCGCTTTTTTTGTTTTCCAAATCCCGCTGTACAAACATCAGCGATTTTCGCAGATCACCTCCCATCACTTCGCCTTAAATGTGACTATTTTATGACACCACTGCATCTGTGACGCATCTCACTTAACCATTTCCGTTACGGTAGTATCCTAAGGATAAGAAAAACAACCGATTACCAACAGGGGGGAAAACAAAGATGAGTATGTTTTGTCATCAGTGCCAAGAGGCATTAAAAAATGTGGGGTGCAATGTACGGGTTGGGGTATGTGGAAAAACAAGTGAGGTAGCGAATCTTCAAGATTTACTAATTTATATATTAAAAGGTGTAGCAGAATACAATCAACAAGCGCGTAAGGCGGGCTTAAATCAGCCAAAAACAGATCGGATCATTTGGGATGGTCTATTCTCAACGATTACCAATGCCAACTTTAGCGATGAATCGATTTGTAACCGCATCGAACAAGCGTTGGAGGAACGTGACGCGATTAAACAGATGTTGGTAGAAAAAGGTCTGTTAGCTGATCGCGCTTACCCTGATTTTGCAACATGGGCAGGACAGCACAGCGATTTCTTAACGAAATCTGTTGATCAGCAGGTTGGAATTTTAGCGACTGAAAATGAAGATGTGCGCAGCTTGCGCTCCCTCGTTTTATTTGGATTAAAAGGGATGGCGGCATACGCTGAACATGCTTTGAATTTAGAGTTCAAGAGTGATGAGATTGCAGACTTTACAGAGCGGGCCTTGCTTGCGATCGAAGACGACTCTTTGTCAGTCGATGACCTTATTAATTTAGTGTTGGAAACAGGGAAATATGGGGTTGACGTGATGGCATTGCTAGATGAAGCGAACACGACTTCATACGGGCACCCTGAAATGACAGAAGTGGAAATTGGCGTTCGTGATAATCCAGCTATTTTAGTCAGTGGACATGACTTGAAAGACTTTGAAGAACTATTGGAACAAACAGAGGGAACAGGGGTTGATGTGTACACCCACTCGGAAATGCTTCCGGCAAACTACTATCCCGCTTTTAAAAAGTATGAACATTTCTATGGAAACTACGGGAATGCCTGGTGGGAACAAAGATCAGAGTTTGATAGTTTTAATGGACCGATCCTATTCACGACGAACTGCATTGTGCCACCAAGAGAAAGCTATGCGGATCGTGTGTATACGACAGGGGCCACAGGGTACCCAGGGTTCAAGCACATTCCAGATCGCGCAGAGGGGCAGAAAAAAGACTTTTCTGCAATTATCGAACACGCGAAAAGGTTGCCAGCGCCGACAGAAATCGAAACAGGGAAGATTGTTGGCGGATTTGCTCACAATCAAGTGACACAGCTTGCCGATCAAATTGTTGACGCGGTCAAAACTGGGGCCATTAAAAAGTTCTTTGTGATGGCTGGATGCGATGGAAGAATGAAATCACGCGGTTACTATTCGGAATTTGCGGAACAACTTCCACAAGATACCGTTATTTTAACGGCAGGTTGCGCAAAATATCGCTACAACAAGCTTCCGCTTGGTGATATTAATGGCATCCCACGTATGTTGGATGCGGGTCAATGCAATGACTCCTACTCCTTGGCTGTGATTGCCATGAAATTGAAAGAAATTTTTAACTTGAACGATATTAACGAGCTGCCGATTGAATACAACTTGGCTTGGTACGAACAAAAAGCGGTGATCGTGCTATTGGCTTTATTGTATCTTGGCGTAAAAGATATTAAACTTGGGCCAACGTTGCCGGCATTCTTATCGCCAAACGTGGCCAAAGTACTCGTCGATAACTTTGGAATTAGCGGCATCACAACAGTGGAACAAGACATGAGCGCGTATATGGCTCAGTAATATGAACAGGGGATAAGGGAAAAAACCTTATCCCCTTTCTTTTCGTTTTTCTTGAATCGTATTATAATGAATTTTAAACTTGCGCTTAAATAGTCTTAAACCCTTTATTGTGATTGGTTGCTAAGGGTGATTCCCGTTGATGATTTATTCACTAAACGGTGTAATATGCAATTTTTATACATGGAACGGAACAATACGGAATCCGTTCTTTCGACATTATTTCTGATTTATCTAAAGACAGATGAGTCAGCTTGTAGTAAAATCTAAAAAAGTAGCAGGAATAAGCGTGGAATAGATGGAATATTAAATGGTAGGAGATTTCGAAAGGGTGAGAGGGATGAATAAAGATACATACGTGTTGGATAAAGAGACATTTGCGCGTTACCCACAACAGCCGCATGGCGGGAAATTGGTGAATCGTGTCTTAACGGGAACCGAACGCGATGAAGCGATGGAACGAGCGAAACAGCTCCCAACGATTATGGTAGATTTAGAGGCTGTGATTACACTTGAAATGATCGCAACAGGTGTTTTGTCGCCAAATGAAGGTTTTATGGTCGAAGAGGACTACGTGTCCGTGCTGACAGACGGTCGTTTAAGCAACGGGGTTGTGTGGCCAGTGCCGTTAAGTTTTGCCCCGATTGGCGAACGTAACAGTGAGACGATCAAGACGCTTTCGGTTGGGGATGAAGTGGCGCTTGTCGATACAACAAGAGAGCCTGTCGCGATTCTAAAATTAGATGATATCTTTGAATATGATCGAGAATTCCGCGCGATGCATTTGTTCGGCACGAATGATCGCGAGCATCCGGGTGTTGACGCGATTTACCGCCGAATGGGGGACACCGCTTTAGGCGGACCGATTCAATTGTTGCGTCGGGTCCATTGGGGTCCGTTTGAAAGTTTGCGGATGGAACCAAAGGATACATGGAAACTATTTTATGAAGATAAGAAGTTTAACTCCGTGGGCGGATTTATTACAGGAGCCAACCCGCTGCACCGCGGACATGAATATATTCATAGAAATGCGTTAGAAGAGTTGGATGGCTTGTTCGTCCAGCCGTTAGTAGAGATGGCGAAGCGTGAATATACGCGTCACGAGTTTCGCATGCTGTCTTATCGAAGTGTGCTTGAAACGTATTATCCACAGGAGAGAACACTACTCGCTCCATTACGGGTGACGTATATTTTTGCGGGCCCGCGCGAGGCCGTGTTACATGCGCTCATTATGAAAAACTATGGTTGCACACATGCGCTGATCGGTCGTGATCATGCGGGGGTTGGCGATTACTATGAACAATATGCGTGTCATAATATTTTTGATGTTTACACAGCGGAAGAACTAGGCATCGATATTCGCTTGTTCCATGAAGTTTATTATTGTACGCGTTGCGATAGTCTAGCGACGGAGCAAACGTGTCCGCATGATCGACAATACCATTTAAGAATTTCGGGCACGGGTATTCGGGAAATGCTGCGCTACGGCCTATTGCCGCCTAAGGAAATTGTGCGTCCAGAATCTGCGCGGATTGCAATGCAAGGGGTACAACCGAAAGGATTGGATGAGAATAATCAGTCTATCTTACCTCTCGGTCAAACGGTCAATAGTATTTTTCCTTACTACTTAACTCACTCAAGATTGGGCGGACCGAAACGTAGAACGCCGCTTGAGCCGCAGCAATTAACGATCGAAGATTTAGAGACAGCGATTATGGATGCTCGATCGAATGCGGACCAGGTTTACAAAGGAATTTTTGATGAGTACAGCTATGTCACCGATACGCTTCGAACAACACAGCCAGATTGGGTCGCGGCCGCGCGTGAAGCGATCTATAAGCAACAAGAAATGGTCGTGGAGAATTTGGAAGAAAAGGTAAATCAAGCGCCAGATGAGGCTTCTGATGAATTCATGTATCAAGATAAATCGGAAGCCGAGCGAGAGTTGGAAGTGGCCCGAAAAATATTTGAAGATATTCCATCGCCGTTACGGAGCGAAGATCTTAAATATCGCACTTGGAACCCGCTGCCATATAACCGTTATCGGGCAAGTGATGAGGAGTAAAGTGGAGCGATTTTTCGCGAATGAACATAAAGAGGGGATAAGGAGGAAACCTTATCCCCTCTTTTTTTCATCGTTGGTGCGCGGATATCGTTTGAAGCCAAAGACTGACGCGATCGCGCTGCTCTCTCCAAGCTTCAAAGAATGGGGAGTTTATGTAGATTGAATAAAAACTTTATGACTATTTTGTTAATCGGGTTTTAAAAAAAGTGATTTCAAGGTAAAATTATTTAATATTGTTGAAAGTGGGGGATAGGATGTTAAAAAAATTAGGGGGATTTGTTTCTATTGTGGCCTTATTGGCTATTTTTGCGGGGTGTTCTGCTAACGAGCAAGGCGCAACGAAAGAGCCTGAGCACAATCCGCCATTGATGGCGGACTTAGATCCGAACGATCCAATGACTGCGGTAATTCAATATGGTGAAGAAGTGTTTAATGAAACGAATACGGTTCTACCCGAAAAGGTTGGTAACGAACTATCCTGTATGAGTTGCCATGCTGACGGAGGATTATCTTTGAGTTCTTCCATGGTCGGGGTTACAACGCAATATCCGCAATACATCCCGCGCGCGGGACATGCCGTGACGCTTGAAGATCGAATTAATGGTTGCATGGTACGCAGTATGAATGGGGAAAAGTTAGAAGCAGACAGCGATGAGATGCGCGCGATGATTTCTTATTTAACGTATATCTCTGAAGGAATTGAAGTGGGAGCGGATTTACCGTGGCGTATGTTAAACACGATGGATGAGATTCCAGAGCCGAGTATTGAAAGAGGAGAAAGTTTATATTCTGAAAAGAGTTGTATTGCTTGCCATGCGGTAGATGGCTCTGGTACAGGCGCGAATAGTGGTCCGGCTCTCTGGGGAGACAACTCATTTAATGATGGCGCGGGGTTAGGACGTTTAACGAAAATGGCGGGATATATTAAAAACAACATGCCGATTGGCGCGTCTGAACCATTAACGGATCAGGAAGCCGCAGACTTAGCTGCTTATTTACTATCTCATGACCGACCAATTTGGAAAGGACATGACACGGATTGGCCAAATGGGGGACGGCCGACGGATATTATTGATCAGCAACGCAGAGAAAAAATTCGAGAAGGTACATTCGACTGGAGCGAGATTAAAAACGTGACCTCGGTCAACAAATAAGGACGTCAGGACAGGGAGAAATCCTTGTCCTTTTTTTAGTTATAGGAAGCTAACTTAATCTGATTGTCCGACAAAATACTACCTTCGAGTCCCCTACCATCATAAAAAGTGGCCCGCAAATGTATATATCTCACTCTGTTTCTAGATCCATACATTTACCCCTGTTTTTGCCTATCCCTGTCATAAATCTGTCACCTCTTCGTCAATCAATCGTAACAAAGCTCGCGTTTTTAGCTCCCTTTTTAAAGATATAATGGGTAGTAACAGCAGGTTATTTACTATGGCATGGTTGAAACATGGTAAATGACGGTCATGTTCAGATCCGACCGTCATCCATCGGCTGCCATCTGGTAGCTTGAAGTAGATGCTGCTTTCCATTGTGATATCACGTACATGACTTTTCTATTAAAGGAGCGAAGCAAATGGATGTTCTTGAATTAGCGCGGATTCAGTTTGCATCAACGACGATCTTTCACTACTTCTTTGTCCCGGTTTCCATTGGGATGGCGCTGATCATCGCGGTTATGCAAACAATGTACGTTGTTAAAGACGAAGAGATTTATAAAAAGATGACAAAGTTTTGGGGTACGCTATTTCTCATCAACTTTGCGGTTGGTGTTGTGACAGGGATTTTACAGGAATTTCAATTTGGTATGAACTGGTCAACGTATTCACGGTTTGTTGGTGACGTGTTCGGTCCATCGCTAGCGATTGAAGGATTATTGGCCTTTTTCTTGGAATCTACCTTTATCGGTATTTGGCTATTCGGATGGGATCGTCTCTCCAAACGTGTCCACTTGTTATCGATTTGGCTCGTGGCGATTGGTACGATGTTATCGGCTTTCTGGATTTTAACGGCGAATTCCTTTATGCAAAATCCAGTTGGTTATGAATTTGTCGACGGGCGGGCGCAGATGAATAGTATAGGTGAAATCTTAACGAATCCTCATCTATGGTCGCAGTTCCCGCACGTTTTGTTTACTGCTTTTGTAACGGGCGCCTTTTTAGTGGCGGGGATTAGCGCGTGGAAGATTACCCGCAGGCAGAACTTAGATATGTTTAAACGCTCATTTAATATTGCGATCTCAATCGGGTTGGCCGCGTCTGTTGTAATGCTATTTACAGGTCATAAACAAGCGCAATATATCGTTGAATCTCAACCGATGAAACTGGCGGCAGCCGAAGCGCAATGGGAAACGAGTCAGGATCCCGCGCCGTTTACGTTGGTTGCGAGCATTGATCCTGAGGCGAAAGAGAATCGTTTTTCTATTGAAGTTCCGGGGATGTTAAGTTTCTTAGCTTATAACAAGTTTAGCGGAACACTTGAAGGTATGAATCAATTGCAAGAACATTATGTCGAAAAATACGGACCTGGAAACTACATTCCTCCCGTTCGCGTCGTGTTTTGGAGTTTTCGAGCAATGGTAGGCGCGGGGACAATCATGTTGTTACTCGGTCTATACGGTTGGTATGCGGCGCGTAAGGATACACTGGTAGATAAAACCCGTTATTTAAAGTGGATGGTCTTTGCGATTGCATTGCCGTTCATCGCGAATTCAACAGGGTGGATGATGACGGAAATGGGTCGTCAGCCGTGGGTTGTGTTTGGCTTAATGAAAACGGAAGACGCGGTGTCGCCGTCCGTTACATTTAATGAGGTGCTCTTTTCACTCATTTCGTTTACAATGATTTACACGCTTTTAGGGTGCGTTAGTGTTTATTTATTCGTGAGACATATTAAAAAAGAGGATCATGACGAACAGACAGACGAGAGCCAGTCACAAGATCCGTTTGATCAGGAGGAACCAGCCATTGTCTCTTAATGAATTATGGTTTATACTCATTGCCATTTTGTTCATCGGTTTCTTTGTTCTGGAAGGGTTCGACTTCGGTGTTGGCGCCGTCGTTCGTTTTCTTGGAAAAAATGATCATGAAAAACGCGCCTACATCGAAACGATTGGTCCGTTTTGGGATGCCAATGAAGTGTGGTTAATTACCGCAGGGGGAGCGATGTTTGCCGCGTTCCCGCACTGGTATGCCACGATGTTTAGCGGATTTTACATTCCACTAGTGTTTATGTTGCTCGCTCTCATTATACGAGGGGTGTCATTTGAGTTTCGCGGACAGCTTCAAGCGACAAAATGGCGCAACACTTGGGACTGGGCGCTCTTTATTGGAAGTTTCTTGCCTCCGATCCTGTGGGGCGTTGTGCTTGCTAATTTTATGACGGGGATGCCGATTGATCAAAACAAAGAAATGGTCGGCGGATTCATTCAGTTTCTCCATCCCTTTGCGCTATTAGGCGGCGTGATGTTCTTGTTCTTATGCCTGACGCATGGCTTGCAATTTATTACGATTCGCACGACAGGGACATTGCAAGAACGGGCGAGAACGGCGGCGAAAAGAATTGCTCCCTTTACAATTGCGCTCACACTTGCTTTTGTCGGGTTCGGGTGGAAAATGACAGATATTTTCACAAATCATGGAGCGAGTTGGATTCTCCTCCCGTTGCTTGCTTGGGTCGCGTTATTGGCTGCTAGCTTTTTAAATGTGAAACAAAGAGATGGTTGGGCGTTTGCGATGACCAGTTTAACGATTGTTTTCTTAACGGCTAGCATCTTCATCGGGATGTTCCCGCGGATTATGATTAGCACAATTAGCAGCGCTTACGATTTAACGATTTATAATGCCGCATCAGGGGCTTATACGTTAAAAATGATGTCTTACTTTTCTCTTACGTTACTCCCATTCGTGCTTGGTTACCAAGGGTGGAGTTACTATGTGTTTCGTCAGCGCGTTCAACAAGATGGAGGTAAAGGATATTCATGAGTCGACGCAAAAAAGGCTTGCCATCCTACCCGGGAAGCCGTCAAGTCTACATTTTGCTCGGATTTATAACGGTTATTGAAGCCGTTGCAATCATTGCCCAAGCGATTTTTCTCGCTCGGGCAATTACCTTTTTATTTGAAGGGGTCGGGCTTTCCATCGTTATCAACGACATTAGTTTCTTTTTTGGCGCCTTTTTGTTACGACATCTCTGTTCCCTTGTCCAGCGGGTAATCATTGAACGATTTGCGGAACGTTTGGGTAAAATGTTGCGCAAAAATTTAATTCGGGCTTATTTTGATCAGGGTCCATCGTTCATTCAGGTGTATGGAACGGGACGGTTAGTGACGCTGGCGATGGAAGGGATCGACGATCTAAAAGCGTATATCGAATTGGCGATCCCCAAAATGATTCGAACGTTCATCGTCCCTGCTTTTATTGGAATTTATGTGTTCACTATGGATAAAGCCTCCGCCGTGATCGTTGTTGTCGCTGTGCCGATTATTGTTATCTTCATGATCTTACTCGGTCTCGCCGCGCAAAAAATGGCGGATCGACAATATGAAACGTATCGTGTGCTTTCGAATCATTTTATTGATTCTTTAAAGGGGCTTGAAACGCTAACTTATCTTGGACAAAGTGTGGCGCACGGTAAAAAGATATCTCATGTGAGCCATGAATATCGCAAAGCGACAAACCAAACGTTGCGCTTTGCATTTTTATCTTCTTTTGCTCTTAATTTTTTTACCAGCTTGGCGATCGCGTTTGTTGCGGTTGGTTTAGGATTTCGATTGATCGACGGGGCGATTACGTTATTGCCTGCTTTAACGATTCTGATTTTAGCGCCCGAATATTTTCTGCCCATTCGTCAGGTCGGGCAAGATTTTCATGCGACATTGGATGGTCAAATCGCTTTAGCGGAAGTGGAAAAAGTGATTCAGATGGAAAACGTTTCGCAGCCGATCGATCCGCTACAACCGATGGAATGGAATGAAACAAGTGTCTTGCGCTTAGAAAATGTGACAGCGCAAAGGGAAGAGACGGTTATTTTAAAAAATATCTCGTTTTCGTGGCAAGGCAACGGGATGATTGGTTTGGTCGGCGCCAGCGGGGCGGGAAAATCAACGTTGCTGCATTTGCTCGCTGGATTTTTGAATCCAGTGGAAGGCGCGGTTGTCGTCAATGAGATTGCGTCTACCACTTTTAAACGGGAAGATTGGTTGGAACAAATTGCCTACATTCCGCAACATCCGTACATTTTTCCGACTTCACTCGCGAACAACATTCGATTTTATGAACCGAGCGCGACCGATGAAGAGGTAGAAAAAGTAATTGAACAGATCGGTTTCGCGTCGTTTGTCAAAGAACTACCCAACGGGATTCATGAACTGATTGGCGAAGGGGGACGCTCGTTAAGCGGGGGACAAGAACAGCGCGTCGCGATTGCGAGAGCCTTGTTGAGTAAACGCCCGATTATTTTACTCGATGAGCCGACCGCTCATCTCGATATCGAGACGGAATATGAATTGAAACAAGAGATGATGGCGTTGTTCAAAAATAAACTCATCTTTTTTGCGACCCACCGTATGCACTGGATGAATGAGATGGATTATTTACTCGTGTTAGAAGATGGTGAACTGGTCGAAACCGGTCAACCGCGCGACTTGTTAGCTAAAAATGGAACATACGCGAAATTAACGTCATCGTTTAACGAAAGGAGGGGACAGCGATGAGGGAGTGGGTACTGCCTTATTTGAACACGAATCGAGGACGGATGCTCGTTTCCGTTTTGTTAGGTGTGTTAGGGATTGGCTCGGGGGCGATGCTTCTTTTTATTTCGGGGTACTTAATTTCAAAATCAGCCTTACAACCGGTCAATATCATGGTTGTCTACGTTCCGATTGTCGCTGTCCGCGCCTTTAGTATCGGTCGGGCTGTGTTTTTATACTTAGAAAGCCTTGTGAGCCACGATATCGTGTTGCGTATTTTAGAAAAAATGCGCAGGAAATTATATGACATTCTTGAACCCCAAGCTTTATTTTTACGCTCGCGCTATCAGACAGGGGATTTACTCAGTGTCTTATCGGACGATATTGAGCATTTGCAAAATCTGTATTTACGAACGATTTTCCCAAGCGTGATCGGGTTAGCGATTTATGCGATCGTCGTTGCCGTGTTCGGCTCATTTGAGCTGATCTTCGGCGTGATCATGGCTTTGGTTCTTGGTGTCGTTGTGTTCTTGATTCCATTTTTATCGTTCTTTTTCATGCGCAAACATCATCAAACACGCAAAAAAGAACGGCAGACATTGTACGGAAAATTAACGGATGCTATTTTTGGTATGGCCGATTGGCAAGCGAGTGGTCGTACAACGGAGTTTCTAGATGAGGCGGTTGCGCAAGACGCAAAAATGATGCGTACAGAACGGACGATTCAAGGATGGCATTATTTGCGCGATGCGCTGACGCAGCTCGTCATTGCGGTTGTTATTATCATGGTTGTCGTTTGGTCGGGGAAACAAGCGGAAATCAATGTGATCGCGCCAACGATTATTGCGGCCTTTGCCTTGATGATTTTCTCTGTCACCGATGCGTTAGCCCCGTTGTCGGAAGCGGTTGAGCGCATCCCGACGTACACCGATTCCGTTGAACGGATTCAAGCGATTGAGCGGACGGATTTGCCGAGAAATTATAGAAGCGGGCAAGCGTGGGCTGATAGCCGTTCCGCTAAAATAGAGATCGACAATATTTCTTACGCTTATCCGAATTCATCGCGCGACGTCATCGATCAGTTATCATTGACCATTGAATCGGGTGAAAAAATCGCTATTTTAGGACGTAGCGGAACGGGTAAATCAACGTTGCTCAAACTACTTGCAGGCGCGATTCAACCCGATTTCGGTTCGATCCGCGTCAACGGCCAAGAGATGCGCAGTGGGTTCCTTTCAAAAGCGGTGTCCGTTTTAAATCAAACACCGCATTTGTTTTCTACCTCTGTCGCCAACAATATTCGAATGGGCCGCCCAAGCGCGACAGATGAAGATGTGATGAAAGTAGCGGAACAAGCGCAACTCACCACGCTGATCGCCTCGTTGCCTGATGGTCTTCACACCCAAATGCGGGAAATGGGACATCGTTTTTCAGGCGGAGAAAGACAGCGGATCGCGTTTGCTAGAGTGTTACTTCAAGACACACCGATTATTTTAGTAGATGAAGCGACGATCGGGCTCGATCCGATTACAGAGAAAAACCTGATTGAAACGATGTTTGCCGCGGCGAAAGATAAAACAATCATTTGGGTTACTCATCATCTAGCGGGTGTTGATCAAATGGACAAAATTATCTTTATGAAAGAGGGCAATCTTTCAATGCAAGGCAGCCACCGCGAATTAATGGAAACCAATCAGCATTACAAGCAATTGTATACAATGGACCAAGGGGATTCATTGCAGCCCTCAAAATAAGCGCTTCATCATCGTTTGCTGGATATAATTGAGCCCAATTGAAAAAAACCTGAGATCTGAAGCAAAAAGATCTCAGGTTTTTTGTCGTTTTAAGGGAATGTTTGACGGATTACACATAACTGGATATAATTAGATCTAATTAGTTATATCTTGTTATAACTGTTGTAGTTGGAGGTATGTTAATTTACTTTTGACAAGGAGGTGAGCCGCGTACGAATTGATCGACTAAAAACGGAATATCGTTTTTTCTTCGAGCCTGGACTCCTAACAGGAAACTCATGGATAAAGGCCTGGGTAGCAATTACCCACGGGGTTATTTGGGAAACCGAATGGCCTATTCTCTCTATAAAGAAGAAAGGTTATTTAATCTAGCCTTCTTTGAGCTGGATTTTTTTAATTTTTAGAACAATCAGCGTAGTTGTGTGGAGAGTTATTTTATTTTTAAGAGAAGGAGATGCGATGGATCGTTTAGATAGTAAAATTTCTTTCAAGTTTAGCGTGATGATTGTTTTGTTACTCATGTTGGCCATGGCGTCATTTGCGATTGGGCGGTATCCGATCCCCCCGGATCTTGTGCTTGGAATCATGTTTTCCAAATTTATACATGTTCAACAAACATGGTCGGATACGATGGAGACAGTTATTTTTAATGTGAGGATTCCGCGAATTATCGCTGCCATTGTTGTCGGCGGAGTCTTGTCCGTAGCGGGCGCCGCTTTTCAGAATTTGACAAAAAATCCAATGGCTGCTCCTGATATTTTAGGTGTCTCAGCGGGCGCGGGCTTTGGCGCGGCAATGGCAATGACGCTTTCTTTTCCTTGGTTTGGGATTCAATTGTCAGCCTTTTTGTTTTCGCTGTTGGCGGTAGGTCTTGCAATTGGGATAAGCCGCATATTCGGTAAAAATTCGATTGTCGTCCTTATCTTAGGAGGACTTGTTATCTCCGCTTTTTTTCAAGCGTTGATTTCATTATTAAAGTATATCGCGGATCCAGAAGATACGTTGCCGGCCATTACTTTTTGGTTGATGGGCGGTTTATCTAAAGTAAGCAATCAGGACATGACGATCGCCCTGATCCCCATTTCCATTTCCTTGCTGGCGCTGTTTGTGATTCGTTGGCAAGTGAATGTTCTGTCTGTTGGGGATGAAGAAGCTAAAGCATTAGGAGTGAAAATTCGAGCGGTACGGATGATCGTCATTTTGTGCGCGACGTTGATGACGGCAGCTGCTGTTAGTATTAGCGGAGTTGTGGGCTGGATTGGATTGGTCATTCCGCATATGGCGCGCATGATCGTTGGTTCAAATTTCTACTATTTGCTTCCCGCTTCATTTTTAATCGGGGGATCCTTTCTGTTGCTTGTAGACAACGTGAGTCGATCCGCGAGTTCGATTGAAATTCCGCTCGGGATCTTAACTGCGTTGATCGGTACGCCATTTTTCGTTTTCTTACTATCAAAGATTAAGAAAGGGTGGACCTGATGTTAGAAGTGAAGGATTTATATTTTAGCCATTCCAAACAACGTCCTATCTTAAATGGTCTTTCGTTTTCTTTAGAAAAAGGGGATGTGCTCTGCATTTTGGGTCCGAATGGCGTAGGAAAGTCCACGTTGATTCGTTGCTTACTTGGCATCTATGATGTACAGTCTGGCGACGTTTATATCCATGGCTCGAATATGAAACAACTAGACGCGAGACAGGTAGCTCAAAAAGTTGCGTATGTTCCTCAATCGACAACCGTTGTTTTTCCGTATTCCGTATTCGATATGGTCATCATGGGCAGAAACCCGCATATCGGTTATCTTTCCGCGCCATCAAAAAAAGACCAGCAAATTGCAAACGATATAATCAAGCAGATCGGTATTTCACATTTAAAACATCGCGTGTTCAGTGAGTTGAGCGGCGGTGAAAAGCAAATGGCGCTGGTCGCTCGAGCGCTTGTTCAACAAGCGGATATTATGATTATGGACGAGCCGACCGCGAGCTTAGATTACGGCAATGAAAGTAAAATCTTACGGTTGATTAAACAAATTTCTGAAACAGGCATTTCCATTGTATTAATTACACATGCGCCGAATCACGCTTTTTTAGCAGGGAATAAAGTGGCGATTATGAAAGGCGGAAGAATTCAAGCGTATGGGTCCCCGAGCGAAGTCATAACGAGCGAACGATTAAGCGCATTGTACGCAACGCCAATTGAGGTGACAGCGGCTCCGATCTCAGGGGATAAAAAAGAGGAAGCGCGTGTCTGTGTTCCACTACTTTAAGAGGAAAAAGGGAGTCATAAAATGGTTAAGCATTCGAAACGATATTTTTTAACGTTCTTTATTTTAGTGTCCATGGTTGTATCCGCTTGTTCGGGAGGCGCAAAGCAAGCGGGAACAGATGCAGGTGAACAAGCAACGAAATCAGTTGAAACGACGCGTGAAATTGTAGATATGGCCGATCGAACAGTGACGATCCCCGCTGAGATCAATAAAGTAGTTTTAATTGGTCCCGTTCCGGTGCTAAGCACGTTTGTCTTGGCAGTTGGTGAAGGGGATAAAATTATAAACGGACTACCCGAAAGTTTCGCCAAGCAAAATCGATGGAAATACTTGCCGAAATTCGCGCCAAATTTAGGAACGGAGCCGACGATGCAAGGGGAGTCGCGCGATCCGAATATCGAAGAAATCTTGCTTGCGGCCCCAGATATCGTCTTTTCAATGGACGATCAAGTGGTCAAGCAGTTGGAGGAAAATGGGCTGACGGCGATCTATTTAACATGGAAAGAGCCTGAGGAAGTGAAAGAAACGATTAAATTGGTTGGAGAAATCTTTAACAAGCAAGCGGAGGCGAAGGCTTACGCGACTTATTTCGATGAAACCATCGCAAAAATAAAAGCGGTAACGAATCAAATTCCAGAAAATGAGCGAGTAACAGCCTTGAATACGAACTTCACAAACTTGTCGCAGCCTCATGAGATTGCTGAATGGTGGATCGAGCAAGCCGGTGGAATAAGCGTAACCGATGAAAGCGCTGAAGTGGCGAATAAAGGATTCACCGTTGAGCAGTTGTTGCAATGGGATCCAGACGTGATCATTGTGGCTAAGCCAAGCGAGATCGAAGACTTAAAACAAGACGTCCGTTTCCAAACACTGAAAGCTGTTAAAAACGATCGCATCTACAGTACACCGTTAGGTGCGCACATATGGGCAAATCGAACGAGTGAACAACCGCTGATGGTGTTATTTGCGGCAAAACACATGTACCCTGATTTATTTGAAAATGTAGATTTGGAGCGGGAGGTTATGAATTTTTATCAGACCTTTTTCCAATATGATCTAACGGAAGAAGAAGCAAAAGAAATTTTGGCGGGGAAATAAATGATGCGATTTGGATTGTCTGGAAGTAGTGGCGGCTTAGAGGCGTTGACAATTGAACGACAACAATCGATCATTCCACAGTTAGAAGCGTGGGGATATTCTTCTATTTGGATTAATGAAGAACATTTTTTACGGCCGAATGTGTTTAGTTATTCACCACTTATTTTAGGCGCGGCTTTTGCGTCCTTATCGTCTTAATTGCGCATCGGATTTTCAGCATTGATCGTTCCGCTCCATCAACCGTTAAGACTGGCTGAAGAAGTGGCTACATTGGATCAAATTTCGGGCGGAAGAGTCAACTTTGGGATTTCGAGAGGCCACGGTGGAAATTACTTTGAATGCTTCGGGATCGACGCTGCGCAACGGACTCAGCTTTTCCGCGATAACTTAAGTGAGATTTTGAATTATTGGAAAAATGGGACGATTCAGATGGGGGAGACGGAGCTGGGGTTTTCTCCAAGACCTGTTCAATTGTCGGGTCCGCCCATTTATGTTGCGGCTTATTCGGATGAGTCTGTCAAGTGGGTTGCGGAGTCAGGTTATCATTTACTTTTGCATGGGATTCAATCGATCGATAGTTTGCGAAGATGCCTCCATATTTACAAACAATCAGGAGGGGCGGTAGATTCTGTTCCTGTGGGTCGTTTTGTGTATGTAGGAGAAAACGATGAGCAAGCGCGTGAAGAAATTTGGCCTACGCTCCTTGATATTTCAGCCGTTTTTAAAAGGATTCGTACTGAACGATTTGCTCAGATAAATTCTGAACAGGATATCGAACCGGAGGGACTTTTGCGACAGCTTGCGATTATTGGAGGTCCCGAAACGCGCGCAATGAAAATAGCTCAGTTAAGAGAGGAGCTAGGCATACAGCACTTAAATTTGTTGCCCTCTTTTTTCGGTCTGCTGCCAGGGCGGTTATTGGAACAATCGTTAGTAAGATTTTCCCAAGAGGTTATGCCTAGATTAAAATAATCAACTTTTATGGAGAGTGGAGAGGGGATAGAAACATGTCAGCTATGAAAGATCGTTTAAAAGGGGATCAGGTTCAAGCTACACGTTCAGAATCGGAGCTGGAGCTTCATGTGAATGACCACCGTGAACTTGTAAACGCTGATTTACAGCAAATCATAACGAAAATAAAATATTGGAAAATCCTTACGCGTCCATGCAAAATGTTGGATTTGAGCCATCCATATGGATTGTACGCGTATGAATTTTCTCGATTATATACAAATGTTGACGCAACCGTTCTAATTGACCAAGCAGGCAGAACTTTTATGAATGAATTAATAGGCAGGGATAAAAGCGCGCAAAAAATAACAGTCGTTAATGATGGATTATCCTCACTTGATCCGAAATCTTTTGATATCGTAATTTGCTCTCATACACTTTATCAACATCGGAAACAACTTGTGCCGACCTTAACTGAGATTTCAAACTATATACGATCGGGTGGGCTATTGATTTCCAATCATTATTTTTGCAGTCCGGATTGCGGGGAACAGGATAGCGGTCTCGATGAGCTCGGCCAATCTAAAAAATTATTTGATCATCCATTATGTGATGTTGAGCGGTTTAGGGAATTTATTGAACGATCCAATTTTACGATTCACCGATCGGGTGTATATCCTAGTTTATTCGGTGATTGTCATTTTGAAATTGCAAAAAAGATATGAGATGAGATTTCAGGGTTTAAGGGGGGATCAATATGTTGGATGTCATTGTGAAAGATGATATTTTACAAGCGAGTCTGAACGAGATTACCGAAATTCTCGGAGAAGAGCGATTGGCATCGATTACGATTGAACGGGCAGTGATCGGATTGTTTTTCATCGGGGTAAAACTCAGCAATGGATATGGAGGTGTAAGTTATACACCGATCAAGTCGATTCCTGGGGCCGTTTGTTGTCCAAGCTCGGCTTCGGGATTTCCGATTCCTGGTAAAATACAAGGAGCGAGAGTAACGAACTATGTGAAGGATATTCATTCACAGAGCGCTGTAAGAAAATCATTTGCGATCGCGGTGTTAAACGCGTTGTCTCATGCTTGTTTGGATGCTCGGGAACCACAAAATTTTGTCGTTGAAAAAGGTGTGGACCCACTCGATGTCATCGATATTCCTGGGGACGCTTTGGTTGTTGTGATCGGGGCTCTAGTTCCTTATTTGCGCCGTTTTAAAAAGAATAAGCAACCGTTTCTTGTGCTCGAATTGGACGCAAGAGCGTTAAAAGAGGAGGAAATGCCGTTTTTTAGACATGCCGATCAAGCGCGAGAAATCATTCCACAAGCGGATGTATTGATTACGACGGGGACAACCTTAATAAACGATACAATTCATAGTTTGCTATCCTACTGTAAAAGGGAGGCGCAGATTGTGATTGTCGGACCAACAAGCAGTATGCGCCCTACGCCTTTCTTTCAACGAGACGTGGACGTTGTCGGCGGGGTTTTAGTCACAAAACCAGACGAACTTTTAGATACATTAAGCGAAGGGGGATCGGGCTATCACTTCTTTGGTAAAACCGCGGAGAAAGTGATTTACAGACCGATCTAGTTATAATCATCGTAAGTGATGTACTTTTGGAGGAAAAAAGCTATCTTTGATCATCAGTTCGCTGATCTTCTTAGATGGCTTTTTTCAATTAGTAGATCATGACGTTTATGCCAGCAAAATGCTCACGTTCTCGTCGTGATGCCCTTCATCATGACGTTTATGCCAGCCAAATGCTCGCGTTCTCGTCGTGATGCCCTTCATCATGACGTTTAGGATCGTGCTTCTCACTTGTTCACGTCCTGATGTCCTCGCCTACGAGACATGTCCGCCTCTCAATCTATGAATTCAGGTTCGCTTCCCACAATTTTATATTTTTCTTCTTCGACGATCGTTCCATCTTCTTTTTTCTTCTGAAAAATGAGGAGATCAGATCCATCACTCATTTTCCGTTGCGCGGTTTCATATATGTACCTTTCGCCATTTTCTATCCTTTCTTTAGTGCCGAGCCAGTAGGGGCAGCTATGGATTAAAGTACGATCTTTTGCCCATTCACCAAACAAACGATTGGAGGCTTCGACATGGATTGTCGGTAGTTCTTTCTCAACATATCTCGCGCTTACTTCGGCAGATCTTCCGATGCTTTTTAAATAGGCCCGCGCCTGTTCTTCTTGTTGTTTAACGAGCTCTGGATATTCGTCGTGAGCGGCAAATAGTCTCGTGTGTAATTCGGGCGGAAACATTTCCTTTAGTGAATTGGCATAGAGTGAGCCATCCAACGGTTCCTTATATTCTAGCAATGTGTAACCGCCGTTTTCGTCTTTCGAAAAAGTCATGATCGTTGGGATCGAGCCAGTCCCGCCTACGATTGTAAAAATACCATTCTCAAAACCGAAGGCGCCATAGCTGGCGATCATATACACTTTCACCCCACCATTTATTCGCTCTGTATCAAGGATGATGTGTCCTTCCGTTGTTGTTTCTGCCTCGGCAGAGGAGTTGTATTGCGCTAGAATCGCTTGACTGACCGCTTCTTCGAGAGTTCCCTCATTTTCAGGCGCATCTTGGATGGCTCCATCGAGTGGCTCAGGCTGTGTAACTTTCGTTTGGGTTGAACAGGATGTTAAACTAAACGCTAGGAACAGCGTTAAACTTGCAAAGTATAATCGTTTCATAGGCATCTCCTCATGTTAAAACATTTCCTACCATTTCAATCATAAAAGGGGAGTGAGGGTCTGTCAACGATGTGTAGATATGGATTAGTATGGTATCCTTTTGGATGAAGCTCGTGAATAGAAGAAAGGAGCAGGTACATGAAAACGCTAATTATCGGGGCGAATGGCCAGATTGGGCAACTTCTTGTCCAAAAGATACAACAAACGAATGGACTGACAGCGGTGGCGATGGTTCGAAAAGAGGAGCAGGCCGCCACATTTAAAAAGCAAGGTGTGGAGACCGTTGTAGTTGATTTGGAGCATTCGGTTGATCAGATCGCCGCAGCGGCAAAAGGCGTCGATGCGATTGTGTTTACAGCCGGTTCGGGTGGACATACGGGCGCGGACAAAACGATGCTGGTCGACTTGGACGGAGCAATTAAATCGATGGAAGCGGCTCAGCAAGCGGGTGTGAAACGCTATATCATGGTAAGCGCGATCGGGGTTCATCATCGAGATAAATGGTTACCTCGCGCCCCGCATTATAGCGCGGCCAAACATTACGCGGATCGTTGGTTGGAGCAAAGCGGGCTTGACTATACGATTGTTCGTCCAGGTCCTTTGACGAATGATCCGGGAACGGGGCAGGTGAGCATTGCGGTGGATCTAGAGCGAGCGTCGATTCCTCGCGAAGATGTTGCCGCAACCATTGTAGCCGCCCTAAAAAATAATCACACTATCGGCAAATCATTTGATCTGGTTGGCGGGGATACGCTAATTGAAGATGCGTTAAACAGGTTTATAGACCAGTAAAATTTTTTGCTTATAAAAGCCAAAAATAGCCCTACACCATTTATGTAAAGAGGTGTAGGGCATTCGGGCTCGTCTTGGAATATCACTAACTTTCTTCGGCAGCCCTTTTTTAGTTATCATATGTTAGCAATCGGCCTTAAATCAGCTCTTTATTCTTAAACAAAAACTCCATCACACGATCAAATTCAGGTACATTCGGTGTAATCAAAAACACAGGAAGAAGCATGATGACAAACAGAATGGCTAAATAGGACACGATAAACCTCCCAAACCACCTCGTAAGCGCTTTCATGTGTCATCATCCCCTTTCTGAATTGTCTAAATATTCTAACACGTAAAGTTAATTGTGTCAAATGTGTGAACAAAATTTATTGTTTTGTCATGATTCAGCTTGCGGGAAGGGATTACCTGGGACGCGCCAGCGCTTTCGGTTTTGTAGCAAAATAAAAATCCCGGCAACGCTGCGCGAAGCAGGTTGAAGGGATTGGTGAATATGTATATAGAGCGATTTTCGATTGAATCTATCCTTTTCAACTAACGATTCGTCATCATTTCTACTGTTCGTTCTTCTTCATTCCATTCGACCGAGGCGCCGAGGGATGTTGAAAAGAAGCTAAGCGGAACCATCGTTCGATTTTCAACAATTTTTGCGGGCGCATCGATTTCGGTCAGAACGCCATTCATTCGCGCGGACTTGGAATCAACTGTTAATTGGATGGTCGTGTGGTCTTTCGTGATCGTTACAGTACGCGTTATCGGTTCCCAATCGACTTGACCCTGCAAAACGTTAGCAATCCCAGCTAAAGGAACTAGAGTTCGACCGTTTTGTATAAATGGCTGGACATCAAAGGTATGATATGCGCCGTTGATTTTAATCTTAATCGGTTGTTGGCTTCTTGGAACGACGACCAAGGCGTTGCTCAGTAAGCGACCAGGCGCGGTGATGTATTTGCCAGAGGCATACAGACCAGAGGATGCGCCGCCGTCCATATTAAGCGCAGAATCAAGTCCAAGTTGTTTACAGATTTGAGCCAGTTGAGGTAAGGTCACATTTGGAACAGTGCCCATGACTAGTTTTTTGTCTGCGGTGTAGCCAATAAAACTTCTTTGACCGCTTAACGTTGTTAGTTTAGGATCCGTCATGCCTTCGGCAAGTGGATTGAGGACGATCTGACCATTTTTCAACAGGGTCGGTCCCGCGCTTGTCATATGCTGAAAATCGTCGTGATGTAAGTCCGTAATTCCGCCAATGCTCGGTGTGTTATCTTGCTTGAACCCGATTGAGGCCCCTGTCCACCCTTGATTTTTCAAGTCGCGATCGATTAAGATCGTTCCCCAGGGCGGCTTAAAATCCCCTTTTTCATACGACATAAAAAAAGTTCCGTTCATAGCTGCGAAGGCGTTGGACCGTTTGGCCATACTTTCAAGGCTCTCTGTTGCCCCTATCTGATTCCGCGCCAGAACAGGTTTCACCTCGATATTTTTATTGTTTAAGTCAATGTATACGAGGGATACGTTTTTCCCATTGATCCGTTTGGTTGCCTGGGCGACACTTGTTTGATGAGCATCCCCAGAATTGTATGGCAAAATTAACAACAGGATCGTAAAAGATAGGATGAATTTAAGTAGTTTCAAAGCTATGACCACCTATTCGATAATTTAAATCATCTAGGACTAGTATAGCAGACCTAGGTGAAAAGTTGTGTGTTTTGTGGGTGAAAAGGGGATTGCGGGAAAGGGTAACGTTAAGATTTTGCAAGGGTCAGCACCCATTGAGCAATTACGGCAGGAAGCAACGCATGCTGTTCTAGAGGCGCGATTTAAAAATGGGGCATATCTTTGTCATCGGATACATACGTCTTTATAGAGAGCCTGCTTTAAAGTCATTGCGCAGCAAAACAAAAAACGTTGATTGCCGACTGATTCCGTTTGAAACGATCGAAAATCGCTTCAGAACGTCTTGGTCAATGAAATCGTTTGCAAATAGAAAGAAAATGCTCCCGCTTCATCAACTTCGTTTGATCTACTCTCAGATTTTTTCCTACATTGATATGTTCAATCCTTCACGAACTTATGTCTCTATTTGTGCTAGCTCCATCAATCATGCGCAGCCTCGTGGTGATTCATATCATTCAAATGAAATGGAGTTTTTTTATTTGAATACACTAACAATAATTGCGATCATCGTTTTGGCTATCTTACTTGTCATGTTTCTTACACCTGTCGTTTTTTTAATGTATGTTTATCGCCTGGACAGAAAACAAGAACAACACTCGATTCTTAAGAACTTTCCATTATTGGCGCGGGCCCGCTATTTTTTAGAACATATTGGCCCTGAGCTGAGGCAGTACATCATGGATGGGGATAATGACGGCAAACCTTTTACCCGATTGGATTTTCAAACGATAGTAAAGTCGGGGAAGTATTTAAAAACCGTCATCGGCTTTGGATCAAAGCGAGATTTCGATCAAGCCGGTTATTATATTAAGAACACGTTGATTCCGAAACAAATGAATGAATTGCGGGTCGATAACACCGAGAAAATTCAGACTAAAATGTATATTGAAAAAGATTATTTATTTTCACGCACGGATATTCCGACAGAAGATACGATCGATAAATGGCTGCTTGCTGATGAGGACGCTGTCGTGGTCGGTCCAAACTGTAAGCGCCCTTTTGTCGTAAAAGGGCAAATAGGGATGGGCGGGATGAGTTACGGAGCGTTAGGAGATCACGCGATCTCTGCCTTGTCGCAAGGATTGGGTATGGCGGGGGGAACGTGGATGAACACAGGAGAAGGCGGACTGTCTGAGTATCATTTGAGCGGTGGCGTAGATATTATGATGCAAATTGGCCCCGGGTTAAACGGGGTTCGCGAGTTGGACGGTACTTTTTCATGGGAAAAATTGAAAGAGCAAAGTTTAATTCCGCAGGTGAAAGCATTTGAACTCAAATTAGGGCAAGGGGCCAAAATTCGCGGCGGCCATTTGGACGGAAAAAAGGTAACGCCAAAGATTGCGCAAACACGCGGTGTTGAACCGTGGAAAACGATCAATAGTCCGAATCGCTTTAAGGAATTCCACGACATCCCGTCGATGCTAGATTTTGTGGATCAAATCAAACAACACACGGGTAAACCCGTTGGCATTAAAATTGTGATCGGGGACCATAGCGACATGGAGGAACTGGCTAATCAGATGCTGGATCGCGCAAAATATCCCGATTTTATTACGGTTGATGGGGGAGAAGGAGGGACGGGGGCAACCTACCGCGAAATGGCGGACTCTGTCGGGCTTCCTTTGCGAGCCGCATTACAAATTGTGGACCGAACGTTGATCACTTACGGACTGCGGGATAAAATTAAAATTATTGCCTCTGGCAAATTATTTTCCGCGGACCGGATTGCGATTGCGCTTGGGATGGGCGCCGATCTTATTAATATTGCGCGCGCGTTTATGATTACGGTTGGCTGTATTGGAACAGAAAAGTGCCATACGGGTGAATGCCCGGTCGGCGTTGCGACGACAGATCCAAACCTGCAAAAAGCTTTAGTCGTGGAAGAAAAAAAGTACAGGGTACTGAATTATTTGGTCACCTTACGCCAGGGGCTGTATGCTTTATCCGCGGCGACGGGACTGGATACGCCAACTCAATATAGTCAAGAACATATCGTTTATAAAACGAGCGATGATCAAGTTGTCAATTTGAGAACTTTAAATCAGGCCGCTAAAAGAGAACAGGATCCCCCGATTGAACGCTAAAAGGGAGGGCCTTACGCTACTTGCTCTGGTGTCCTTATTTGCGCGGCGAATGAGAGGGAAGATCGGTCCTCGACCCGGGCAGTTATTTGGATTCAAGAAACCTCTGTCTAGTCATTAGCAGGGGATTAAAAAAGAAACAGTCACCTTAAGCATAAGGTGACTGTTTTGGTTTTCGAAATAACGGATCGGCCGCTATTTAAACGTTATTTATTTTTTAATTCTACCAATGATTCGTGAATTTTAAAAACAATAATTAGTAGCTCACACTGTACTCTTACGATAATAGGAGAAAATATTAATGTTAAAATACCGATAAATACTTGAACGCCGCCACCATACGCGGTTAGCCCCGCTAAGATCAAGCTTAATGAGAATACAACACAAATGACAAGTCCAATCCAAAAAATAATCTTAATAATAGCTGGAGTAATCATCTTATCAAAGTTTAGAAATGTATTGAGAATGCCTTTTTTTTTTTCACATTTTCTAATTCCTGTTTTATCTCGTTCATTCTGCTTTTCCCTCCTGAACAAACATTTTAAAGCTAACTAGACAAGTCTGGAATCTTCACTACTTTATACTTTAGTAACTTAGAAAGTTAAATATGCCTTTACTGGTCAAGGCACCCTTGTCTAATTTTGTCTAATTATAGCGCCCGTTCAAGTGATTGTAAATAATGGGTTTAAAATGGGAATTTAAAGTGAGTACAAGTTGATCAAATCGAACAATCTTGCGTTCAGAGCTCAACCTGGCTTTAAGCCGACTTGCGCTTTTGTGAAAGTTTCCTATAATAGAACGTGAGTTTTTATATGAAAAAGGGGCGAGAAGCGATAACCTGAGGAAATCGCTTGAGAAGTCACGACACCTATGTGAAATGACTCACAAATACTTTGTAAAGGGAAAAAAAGATGCGAACATTTTTGAAAAAGCAAGGGGTGTTACTTTCTCCGCGAGAGTACATTATTACGGCGCTCAGTTATATGGCTTTGGGACTTTTTTCATCTTTAATTATTGGTTTGATTATTAAAACGATTGGCGAGCAAATTCCCAATCCAATGATCAGCGAATTCCTGACTGAAATGGGTAAATTCGCTATGGATACGAAAATTATGGGCGGCGCGATTGGCGTGGCGATCGCTTATGGCTTGAAGGCTCCGCCGCTTGTTTTATTCTCGGCGTTGTTCGCGGGGGCTTATGGGGCGGAGCTTGGCGGTCCGTCTGGGAGTTACGTGGCCGCTTTGTTTGCGACGGAGTGTGGTAAACTCGTTTACGGATTGACGCGAGTCGATATTTTAGTCACACCGTTTGTAACCATTTTCGTCGGATTCTTTACGGGGAAGCTAATTGGCATTCCAATCGACCAGTTCATGACCTGGTTTGGCGGCGTCATCAATTGGTCTACGGAGCAAAGACCGTTTGTGATGGGCATCATCGTGGCGGTGTTAATGGGGTGGGCCTTGACGGCTCCGATATCGAGCGCGGCGATTGCTTTTATGCTTTCATTAGATGGGCTCGCGGCTGGGGCGGCGACGATTGGTTGTTCCGCGCAGATGGTCGGCTTCGCTGTCCAAAGTTATCGGGAAAACGGGGTCGGCGGATTTTTGGCGCAAGGCCTCGGAACATCAATGTTGCAAGTGCCGAACATCTTAAAAAAACCGCTGATCATCGTTCCACCCACGATTGCGGGAATGGTGTTGGCCCCGATTGGCACCGTCTGGCTGAAGTTGGAGAATAACGCGGCGGGGGCGGGGATGGGAACGAGTGGGTTTGTTGGACAGATTATGACGTTTGAAACGATGGGTTTTACGAGCGATGTGTTGATTGCGATTCTAGGCTTGCATTTTATTGCCCCCGCGTTGATTAGCTGGGTGATTATGGCCTATTTCAAAAAGCGTGGCTGGGTTAAGCATGAAGATTTGGTGATTCAATACGAATAGAGGAATCTGCTCGCTTTTAAGCGCGTAAAAGGACAAGCTTAAGCGCGGTGGATCGTTCGCCTCGCGGAAAAGTGGAGGACCGCTGCTCATATTTTTCGAATGGAACGTTTAGAATGAAAAAAGCGGTTGCTCTCATTAAAATGAAAGCAACCGCTTTTTATTATGAATCTCCCGATCGCTAATTCATCTCCACAAATCGCCCTTGCTTGAACTCATACACATTTGTGGTCGTCCGGGCTTCGCCGATTTGTTTGTTGTTTTCTAGGGAAATGGTTTTTTCTGTTTGCCAGTAGTAGAGTTGTCCCTGATCATCGTTCAATTGGTAACCGCCCATGATGAGGTGTTGCTTGTTTTGAAAAATGGATCGATCCTTGAGTGTTCCGCTCCAAGACTCTATCCACTGACCTCGTTCATTCATAAACATGAGATGGGCCTCTCGAACATCGACCCCTGTTCCGCCTGAGCGCGTGGTTAGTTTATACATCGGAATTTCAACGCCATCTACAGAGAAATTTTTTATCCCCCAGGACTCAACGCGCCACGGTTGTTCATAGATCAGTTGATAGGAATCGTTGGCTTGTTCGTGAAAAACGAAGAAATTTCCGAGATGAACGGCGCCATCTATTTTTGCAAAGACGAAGGATTCGTGATTCAAATCATCCTTCACTTCCTCCACGGATAACCCATCGAAATAATAATCATCTTTCTCTTTTCCTTGTTGTCGGATCCATTGTTCAACTTCATCTTTCCTTATTTCCGTTTGGATGTTGACGGACTGTGTTTTCGCGTCCCAATCCACGCGGCTTCCGATCGCTTCGGCTACGGCGCGAACAGGCGCAACGACTCTGCCATTTTCAAATTTCGCTTCATTCGCTTGATTCAGTGGACTCCCATTGACGAATATCGTAACGGGACTTTTCGCTAAGGCGGTTCCCCCTAAAATCACACACGCTCCAAAAATGGGAAGCAATACGCGCAATCGCGTCTTGTTTTTCATGCCGCTCAGTCTCCTTTTCAAAGATCTACATTTATTAGTCGATTTAAAGTAAATGAAAGTTACTGATCTCAAGGTAGTTATTCGACTTAACGTGAGGATTTCCTCCAAACTCCAAACTGGGCTCGAACACACCTTGATCCTACCTTATCGTTTAGGAACAACTTGTCTTAAAGTTTCGCGTTTATCATTTGGGCCTAACATCGTATAATAGGAGCATGACAATCTTCATTTATCTCATCATCATGATTTCGTTTGTGGATACATTTTCGCAATTACCGATTATGAGTCCATTTGCGCAAAGTTTAGGCGCGACTCCTTTTTTTATTGGAGTCGTTGTGGGTATGTATTCGTTGACGAATATGGTTGGAAATATATTCTCAGGATTTTGGATTGATAAGGAAGGAACGCGGCGCGTGTTGTTGTTCGGACTGGTTGCTTCTGGATTGGTGTTGTTCGCCTATGCGTTTGTGAACACTGTTCCACAGTTATTGGTTGCCCGTTTTCTCCATGGATTAAGCGGTGGTATTCTCGTGCCGGCGGCGTTTACATTTTTAGCGAATCGGGGTGATGGCGCGAAACGGGGGAAAACGATGGCTTTATCCGGCGCGGCGGTCGGTCTTGCTGCCGTGATTGGTCCTGCTTTTGGAGGAATAGTAACGAGTAAATTTGGGATCGAGTGGGTCTTTATCGTGATCGGTTCCTTAATGATCGTAACTGCAGGTGTTACTCGTTGGTTGCTCCCGCATACGCCTGCCCAGCTGACTGAAGTTAAACAGGCGGGTCAGCAAAACACGACTTCTTTTGTAGGCTTATTAAAAGTATTGCCGTTGCTGTACGCTTATATTGGTTCATTTTCTTTAATGTTTGCCCAAGGCGTGTTAGCGTATATGTTGCCATTGAAGGTCGAAGCATTGAATTATGGCAGCGCATTAAGCGGCATGCTGTTCGGCGTATTTGGGATTACTGCAATCTTTATTTTCATTTTGCCGACCAATCGCTTGTTTGATCGTTTCCCGCACGAATATACGATGACCGTTGGGATGGTGATCATTGGGGCGGCTTTATTTTTGTTAAGCATGGTAACGGGTCAAACGGTCATGTATGGCATCATGATGCTTTATGGAACGGGTTTCGCGTTTATTTTCCCTTCGATCAACGCTTTGATCGTTCAACATACCAGCGCGGAGAACAGGGGAAAAGCGTTTGCTGTCTTTTATGCTCTCTTTTCTTTAGGAGTTGTTGTCGGTTCGTTCGTAACGGGTGTATTTGATTTGAGCGCGGATACCTCTTTTGTCGTAGGTTCAGCTGTTCTCATTGTCAATAGTATTGTGATTTGGACGCTCAGTTTACTCGCCTTGAAACGGGAGTCGCTTGTTTGAAAAGCTGGAAGGGGGGCGGCGTGTCGTGGCTCTAAGGGTCAAAAGCGCCACTGCATCGGAGAAGATTCCTGCGCGTGCCTTGCAGTGGTCGAATGCGCCGTTACAGAATTGGTAATTGAGGTGTTAACGTCAAGAAAAAGGAAAAGAAGTGGCTCTAGAAAACGCTCATTGTCGATCGTTGCTAGAGCCATTTTCATAAAGGAAGTTAAAGCTGCGGTTGGGCGCTGTCGCTCGGTCCGTGGTAAGCTTTCATGTCAATAATTTTCCCAGTGTTGTCAAATGTCATCACATCAATCGCTCGCGTGACCCGCTTTTGTCCATCGATGACCATATGAATGGTGAAGGCCATCGCCGCGTAGTTACTGTACGAACTTCGAATCGGTGTATCTAACTCCAATCTTTCGACAACCTTGACAGCGCCTTTGTAGAAGGTAGTAATTGCTTCTTTTCCTTGGACGATTTGCTCACTGCCAACGGGATCTTCAATCCTCGCATTGTCTGCAAAAAGGGTAATGATCGCGTCCGCATCCTGTTGGTTAAACCCATCTAAATATTGTTGTAAAGCTGCTTTCATCTTTTGTTCGGTAAGCACATCCAGCCACTCCTTTTAAAATGCCTATTTTGGGATCTCGTTTGTATCCTTTGTTTAACGCCCCTCTATTATTTCGACTTGATTACTTTAATTCAACGGAGTATTAAAGTAAAGGACGATCCGCCAAAAAATGATAAGATAATTGAGTAGTTCACATGCAAAAGAAAGGGGAACGACCATGATTTTCAATTTGGACACAATTTATGAAAATATTCATCTGACAGATATTCCAAAAGGGTATGAACGAAACAGCATTGAAACAGCGATTAATCAAATCAAAACATTGGGATTGGAAGAGGGCTTGCTGCAACTATACCCGCAAGGGATTTACACAGAGGAAATGCTCAAGCTTTTGTTATTTCACAAAAACAATTTCACAGTTGTTTCCATTGAATCGAAAGATAGTCGAACGAAACTACGTTTTGAAACGATAAAATATAAGGCGATCGTATCAATTGAGCTTGAGATGAGTGATAGAGGGAACAAATATCGCCAACTCTCTCTTGGCTTTGGGTTCGGTAATCCAATTAAATTGCACAGCTACGAAGATACCAATATGCATTGGTCAGACCCATTTATGGAGAAAATCGAACATATTTATAGAATTATACGAGCAGGCATCGAATGAGCATTTACCTGACCTCGTTTGAACTACTCGTGATTAAAATCACGAGATTCCTAAGTAAGAAGTAGGGCCTGACGTAACAAAAGTGAAAAAAGGGGATCGCGTCGTCATTCCGTTCACAGTCGCTTGTAGCGTCTGCGTCTACTGTGAACAAGATTTGGAAAGTCAATGCGATAACTCGAATCCGCGCTATGATTCCGGCGGCTCTTTTGGTTTTTCTGAAAAATATGGCGATTACCCCGATGGACTTTGCAGATCACCGGAATTTATGGCGGCCTGTACAATATGTTCCCGCTCGCCATTACATGCCTTATTTATATGAAGAGATTAAAAACGGTGATCTCGATCCGACAAAAATCATTACACACACGATGCCACTAGAAGAATCCGCGCTTGGCTATCGAATTTTTCAAAATAAAGAAGATAATTGCATTAAAGTTGTCCTCAAACCATAGTTTGACGCTGTCGGCCTCGGATTCGAGGCCTTAAAAGTCTAAATAGGAAGTGGAGCTGTCGCTAGCTACCCTTCATTCATAATTTCCTTCACTCTTCCAACGACGCCATCTTCAAGCATTACCTTTATTCCATGGGGGTGGGTTGCTGAGTTGGTCAAGATCCGCGCAACGATTCCATCTGTTAATTTCCCCGAACGCTGATCTTGCTTTTGCACAACTTTCACTTTCGTCCCCTTTTTTATTTGTCCGCGTTTTGTTCCTTGCATTTTTCTGCTCCTTTACACCGTAAATTTTAATTAGCACCATCATACCACAGTGGGAATCGGCGCTTAAAGGCATTTTCGATGCATAGAGATCTTTCCATCCTCTTACGTCGGTCTTTATCCCAAGATAATTCATACAACTTTCATAATTTGACGTTTAAACGAACTTAATTGTCTCATTTTACCGGAAAAATGGCGGGAACAATTGTATAAAAACAAACGTTTTGATACTTTGTAGGTAAAGCTTATTAACGCTTTTATGCGCAAAAGGGCGTGACAAATTGGGAGGGGAAATATCATGAATAAAAAGGGTGAAAAGTGGCTAATGGGATTGTTCGGTGTCATGTTAGCTTTTTCTTTGACGGCGTGTGGGAGCGGCCCAACTTCCCGTCGTTGTAGGCGAAGTGGAACTGGTAAAAAATAGAGCCCTCATCACGTACGGTATCGATTACTATGAACTTGGCAAACAAACGGGCGCGATGGCGCTAAAAATTTTAAATCAGGAGGCTCAACCGCAAAACATGCCGATTGAGACACAAAAGGAATTAAAGCTAACGATCAACATGCAGGCCGCTGAGCGGTTTGGCGTGACGATTCCGCAAGTGTTGCTGGATAGAGCGGATGAAATTGTAGAATAAGGATAAACGTGATAACGGGAGGGTTCGTCGATAGCGGGCGGATAAAGAAAATCAGCGAGGGGGAAAATGTGGTTATTACGATTCGTTCAGGAGGCAAACATGACAATTGTACGGCTTGGCTTTGTCGCGATGAGTCTCGAGTTGAAAAACGCGTCCCCTTCGCAAACAATGACATTTGCCCAATTTCAAAAAATTGTGGATCGTCCCGCCGCCATTCGTAAATTAGAGCGTATTTCGCTGTCTAATTTGCAAAATACATTGCGAATACTTAGGCATGCCGCAGCATCTGAAATTTATTTTTACCGCATGACTTCACGTTTGATTCCGCTTGCGAGTCATGAGGCTGTCGCGGGGTGGGACTACTTGTCACCGCTTAAAGAGAATTTGCGTGAGATTGGCGATTTTATAGTAGAAAAACGGATGCGTGTTGACTTCCATCCCGATCATTTTGTCATTTTAAATGCGAAAAAGGAAGAAGTTTTACAACAGTCACTGCAAACGCTGGCGATCCATCTTGAATTGTTGCAGGCGATGGGATTGGATCCGACGCACCGTTGCGTGTTGCATGTTGGCGGCAACTATAAGGCGACAGAAGCATCGCTCGAACGTTTTGCCGAGCATTGGGTTCGAGAGGTCCCAGAAGAAATTCAACGTTTGATCATTTTAGAAAATGACGATAAGTCATTTACGCTTGAAGACACGCTTTATTTGTGTGAAAAATTGAGCATCCCTTTGGTGTTTGATTACCATCATCACTTAGCCCATCATCGTGATCCAAATTGGACGCAGCATTGGGAGCGGGTGACGAAAACGTGGCGCGATTCTCCGCATCCGATCAAAATGCACATTTCCAGTCCGAAGAGCGCGCAAGCGTTTCGCAGTCACGCTGACTTTGTGGACGTAGAGTTGTTCTTTCAATTTTTAAAAGAGATCAAAGGTTCAGTTCCACAGATTGATTGTATGATAGAAGCTAAAAAGAAGGATGCAGCATTATTCCGATTAATGGAAGAAACACGAGGGCGTGACGATGTCGAAATAATTGATGGCGCTTCGTTTCGTCTTGTGTAAAAGGGCAAGGTCGTGACGAAGGTGGGCGGTCTTTTGTTTCGTCGTGAGCGCCTGAGATCAGTTGAGCGCCCGATTTTGTCTGAGAAATGTAAAATTATAAAAAATCCCCACGCTGGTGGGGATTTTGTCTGCGTTGCGCGTTCTAGTTAAGCGCTCTTATAAAAAGATGGTGACATCTGCTGTTTCGTGTAGTTTCTCAACGAGTGTCTGGGTCGCTTCGGCTTCTTTTTGATACTTGACTTGTTCAACCAGCTCAGCTTTAATTTCCTCAAATGAAGGCAGCTCCTGTTCGCCGCCAAGTTGTTGTTGTTGAGTCTTTATCATTTCATATGCTTCTTCTAGTTCTGCTTCCGTTGGTTCGATGTCTCCTGCCTCTTCCGCAACAAGTTGATCGATTTTCACTTGCGTTTTAACAAGCGAGCGGACGCGGGCTTCATCTAATCCTTGCTCGTTGAAGGCTTTCAATAGCTCTTTTCGATTCTCAACACCGCTTTGTGTAGCCAACTCGTCCAATGTGGCGTTGATGCTTTCTTCGGATACGTCTGAATTACGTTTGTTTGCCTCTTGAGTGAGCAGTTGCTGACCAACCATTCCTTCAGCCACTTGTTTTTTCAATTGTTCTTGATCGAGTTCTTGCCCAAGCATTTGGGATTGCAATGCTGCTTGTTGAAATTGTTGTTGATACGTCGTTTCAAATTCTGCTTTCGTGATTTCTACGTCATTTATTTTGGCCACAATGTCCGGAATTCCTTCTAAGTTCGCTTCAGGCATTTCGAAATTGAATTCTTGCTGACCATCTGCCCCTCCCGCGGAACTTTCTTCTGCTTTTTGCCCACCTCCACAAGCGGTAAGGGCCATCATCGTTAAAATGAAGGATAGCATTAGCATCCATGGTTTTCTCAAAACGTTTCCTCCTTTTTTTCCAACTCGCCGTCATTCTAACATATTGAGCGACAATGTGAAAATGATCTGCTAAACTTTTTAAAGGGCGAAACCTTTTGAAAATTCCGTTTTACTATTCATTGATGCTCTCAACCAACTACGCCGTGAAGTAGGACGGATCAATCGTGAGGATGAACGACTTTGACAAGGAGACAATGGCTTAGACCTCTTGCCACATGAAGGAATATCTGATAAAATAGGAACAGGTGTTCCTGTTGGTTGGCGGATAAAAATATGAAGATCGAAGGGGGATTAATATGTCGGAATTTACAGAAATAAAAATGGCAGAAATGAATGAGATTTTAAGTGTGTCACAAGGACAAGAAAAGGCGGTTGAAGTTAGTTTTACGAGAGGGAAGATGACGGACACTTTCGTTGGGATTTATCGGGGGTTTGACGCGACAGAAGGGAAACTCAATTTTTATAATGAAGCAGAGCGATTTATGAGAGGCATTCCGCTCGATCGCATTGTCGATCTCACTTATGCGGGTTCAGATGATGATTAACATGTTCTGTTAGTGATTTTGTTTGGCTTGTCAGTATTGTTGGTCTGTTTGTATTGGCCCTATAATATAGATAGAGTGCGCAAAACAACGAAAGGAAGCCGTTATACATGAGGCGACAAGACTTTACGAACGGGAATATTTGGAGTCAACTGCTCGTCTTTTCAGGGCCGATCCTTCTTACGAATCTTCTGCAAGTCTCTTACCAATTTATCGATAGCTTGTGGGTAGGAAATTTGTTAGGGGCAGAGGCGCTTGGCGCTGTGGCGGTTTCAAGCACGGTCATTTTTACCGTGTTATCTTTTATCCTTGGCGTTAACAATGCGACGTTAACAATTTTGTCTCAACTGATCGGAAAAGAAGATGACAAGCAACTCAAAAGTTATGTCAACGCGTTTACGGTCATCTTAACGACTATGGCGATTGCGTTAGGTGTATTAGGCTTTGTTTTTTCAACACAGATTCTTGGATTGCTTGGTACGCCGCAGTCCATGCTAACCCAAGCGTCGAGTTATTTGAAAATCAACTTTTTAGGGATTATATTTCTATTTGGCTATAACTTTATTAGCACCGTCTTTCGAGCGCTCGGCAACAGCAAAACACCGATCCGCTTTGTAATAATTGCGGTAGTTTTGAACACGATTTTGGACCCTTTATTCATTCACGTATTCAACTGGGGGATCGAAGGGGCCGCCTATGCGACGGTCACCTCGCAAGGGACTGCTTTTATTTATGGATTGATCATCAGTTTGCGTCGAAACATGATTCCATTTACACTTCCTTCAATCCCACAGAAAGCCGAAGTGAGCTTAATCTTGAAGCAAGGGCTTCCGTCCGGGTTACAAATGACCGTCATTTCGGCAGGATTAGCGGCGATTATGAGTGTGATCACGAGTTTTGGAGGTGAAGTCGTGGCGGGGTTCGGGGCTGCCCAACGATTGGATAGCTTGTTAATGCTACCTGCGCAGGCGCTAGGAACGGCTGTCAATAGTATGGCGGGACAAAACATTGCGGTGAAAAAGTGGGAACGGGTGAAGCAGATTACGATGTATGCCACTTTACTCAATCTCGTTTCAATGCTTTGTATCGCTACCCTCTTATTTATTTTTGCGCAACAAGGGATTCAGATGTTTACGACGGAAGCGGGAGCGGTCCAATTTGGAAGCCAATACTTGAAAATCATGGCCTTCTTCTATCCGTTTTTAGGGTTTAACTTTGTGTGGAACGGTGTTGTTCGCGCATCAGGAGCGATGTTTCAAGTGCTTGTCCTCAACATTATCTCCTTTTGGATACTTCGATACCCACTCATTTTATTTTTCTCCAAACGGTTGGGGGGAAAAGGGATCGGAATTGGGATGGGGATCAGCTTTGTGATCAGTAGCTTGTTTGCCTATGGCTACTATCGTTTTGGAAAGTGGAGAACGAAGGAATTATTTAATAAGAGCGCCTAATTCTAATTGGTTGATTCGGTTCGTGGTTGAACTCTTGCCGCTCGTTCGGTTGAACATGAGGCGGAATTAAAGCGAAGGCAGTAATCCACGTTGAGAAGCCCCCGAAACATGTCCACGCAATTATATGATACTATCCATTGCAATTCAAAAGACTCATATGCCTTGCGTATGAGTGAGTATATTAAGTTTAAATTAAAACTAAAAAAGGAGATCATTCCAATGGCGCAGGGCGTGTTTGTCGGTTTAGCTGGTTTTGATATTACGTACTACCAGAATGATTTTCCGGAGGAGAATCAAAAAAGCAAAACGAACAATTATCAAACGTTTATTGGTGGTCCCGCTGGGAATGCAGCGATTACGTATGCGATATTAGGAGGGCGAGCAACGCTTGTTACCTGTCTCGGGGATTCGCCGATTGCCGATGCGATTAAGATTGAATTATCAGAAGTGTATCAAGTGGAAGTGATCGATTTAGCGGTAGGCTCGAACGTTTTGCCGAGTATTTCGAGTGTGCTCGTCCATACGGAAAAGGCCACGCGGACGATTTGGAGCGGGCAACAGCAATTTTTTGTCCCTGAACAACAAGGCTATACGGATTGGATTACTGGGGCGAGCTTTTGTTTTTCAGATTGCAATTTGCCCGAGGTGACTATTGAATGCCTAAAGCAAGCGAGCCAGCTTAATAATAAAATTGTGCTAGATCTAGGTTCCTGGAAGCCGCATTTTACGGACTGTCTTCCTTTAGCGAATGAGGTGATCGCCTCCGTCCATTGCAGGCCGCCAGCAGGTGAACTTGTTCCGTTATTACAAAAGCTAAAAATAAATAAGATTGCAACGACGGATGGTGAAAAGGCAACATGTTGGTTTGATCAGTCCCACTTGGAGCAAGGTGTGATTATGCCACCAATGGTAACAGCTGTCGATACGTTAGCCGCTGGGGATGTGTTGAGCGGCGCCTATTGCTTCTATCGTTTTAATGAAGGATTATCGTTCGTCGACGCTTTGGAAAAAGCAACGATTGTTGCTTCAGAAAGCGTTAAATTTATTGGACCCCGCGAGGGTGTCTATAAAATAGCGAATCATATCTAGCGAAATATAAACACTATGGAAACCCTTTTTAGTATAATGTAGGAGGAATACTAAAAAATGAAAAGATGGTGAATACGAGATGTCCAAAATCATAGTACCAATAGATGGTTCTCAACACGCAATTCGAGCGCTTGAATATGCGCTGGATCTAGCTCGAGCTTTCGGGGACGAGCTTATTCTCCTTAATGTTCAACTTAATCTAAATACGATCAATGTCAAACGGTTTTTCAGCAAACAAGAGATAGAGGAATTTCAACAACAACTCGGCGAAGAAGACTTGGAAGAAGCGATAAAGGTAGCAACGGGATCTGAGCTTCCTTTTACGAGTAAAATTCGAATCGGCATTCCAAAGGTTGAAATTTGTCAGGAGGCTGAACAAGAACAAGTTCGTTGCATTGTCATGGGATCTCGTGGCATGGGTCCTGTTGTCGGCAGGTTTCTAGGTAGTGTCAGCTATGGCGTCGTCCACGAGTCGCCCTGTCCGGTCACAATTGTTCCTTAAATTCGAGATTCTGTTATGTAGTTGGCGGGTACCATGAAAAGTGAGTACTATTTCTGATTCGACCGAACGATTACACTGTCCTTAGGAGGAGATTCTAATGAAAAAAGGACGGCTGTTTTGGATCGGCGCATTTGTGGTGTTGATGATTGTCGCGCTCTTGTTGATGAACGGTTTAACGTTGGGCAAAGGAGGAAGTCCGAAAAGTTATGAGGGGTTAACGGGGCATTATGATGTATCCTCGGAAGGAATGATTGCCTACGTCTTTGAGGGTTTAGATGGAAAGCATGGTCTTTACGTGACGGACGCCAAGCAATCGACGGGGCTCAAATTGCTAGAGTTAGAAAGTGACAAAGCGCTCTTAGACCCGACGTTTTCAGCAGATGGCTCCACCTTATTTTATATCTCGATCAATCAAGATTTGGAAGCAAAACTACATAGTTCTGTACATCAAATTGACCTGGAAACAAAGCGAGATCGCCTTTTGTTTTCCGCTTCAGCTGCGATCACCGAAATAGAGTGCTCACCTAACGGCAACTCCTTATTTTTTTTACAGGCTGATGTTTTTCAAAATTACTCACCGATCGCGAGTAAGCGACCGCATGACTATGATGTGTATGAATACAATTTTGGGCAAGATCGCCAGATTCAGCATACAAACCTCAAACAGTATTCGATGGATTCCCTCGTGGTCGCCGAAGATGCCCAATCCGTCTTTGTTCAAATGGGGGATGTTGCGGAAACAGCGGAAGAGATCTTTGATGTGAAATATCGTATTTTTCAATTTCCGTTGGATCAACCAAGCGATTATCGTGTTGTGAGTGATCCCGATCGCCTAGTGGATATTTATACTTTTGATGTGGTTTCTGGGGAAGATGAGATTATCTTTCAATCGATCAGTAATCCGGACGCAGGGGCAACATATCAGTACGAATTATATAGGTATAATCGGAACACGAACGAGGAACAGCAGCTTACCGTACTAAAAGCGTTCGCGACGAACCCGCTTGTTGGTCCCGATCAGCAAATTTACTTCATGCTGGATAGACGTTTTCCAGAAGAAGTTTCAGATTACCATCTCTATCGAATGAATGGGGACGGAAGTGGTTTGAGGGAAGTGGAACTGTTGAGTCAATGAGAGGGTTCGGTAAGGTATGATCGGGTTGATTGGAGAACAGTTTCTGTAATCGGATTCACTCCCTTTGTTGTCGCTAATTTCGGAAGTCGACCACTGCAGTTAAGGTGGTTCGATGAAAACGCGCATTAGCGCATAGCTCATTACAATATGTCAAATGACCTCCCCGCCAAACGAGGAGGCCATTTTTATTTTACTTCATTATTCTCTAAAGTAAATTCCTCCGTGTTTCCATCCCATTTTACAGTCACCCGAATGATAGAATCCTTGCTTTCCAGCGCGCCTCCTTTAACCTTGTCAATTTCAGTGAAGATGTTGTCTGTTGGTGGGGGATTGAATTCCTTACTCCAGCCTCTGCCGCTACCGATATTCGAAAGGTAGTCGTACTCTAGTTTTTTAATCGAGGTAAGATCTTCTAAAGAACCTTTATAAATGAGTTGGAATTTTGTTGCCTTTTCACTATCATGTTTTAATACGCCGTCTTCCTTATAAAATACCTGGGTTCCATTTACTTCATATACAGCAGACCAAAGCTCTCCTTCGCCCGTATAGGTAAAGTCATGTTTGATCGTTTCTCTTTCTTCTGAACAACCTGTTAAAGCGAATAATAAGACCATAAAGGCGCTCAAAATATATCCCTTTAAACTTTCCTTCATTCTCCATCCTCCTTTATAAGTAACGACCATCTTCTTTGAAGCGATTCTTCTGTTGGTCGATCGCCTTATGGAATCAACTTTTCTGATTTATGGTTAATGAACGCCAATTGCGCCACAATCTCCATCGCTCCATCACCTTTTCCACTTTATATCTACTCCATTACATCTAACGATAACATGAGAAACGATCGATTGGTAGGGGAGTATACGCAAAACAATACTGCGCCAATTTGACTCGTGGTACAATGATGAAAAATGTATAATGGGATTTGTGAGTTTTTTTGCAAGGGAGAGAATGACATGGAATTACTTTGCGGAGTCTGTTCGCAAACGAAAGGATTATCATTAGAAGAACGGATGAAATTGGCTAAATCTCGAGAGACGAATGTCGTTTATGTTTGTCCTGATTGTGGGGAGGAGCATTCTTATAGGGGGATAGGGGGGAGTGGAGCGGCGCCGGTCGAACCGACAATTGAAGTGGAAGAGGAACCGATTAAAAATAAAGACAAGGATCAAAATTCTGATCAGTTGACCTTATTTTAATAAGTGTGGTTCAGCTTGAGATTGATCCTGTCGTTTCGATATTTATAGCTATTCCCGTTGGATAAATCAAGAGCGTATCTTGCACGGAAGCAGGCGCTCTTGTTTTTTGTGAAATATCACTGCCTTGTAATCTAATCTATGAAAAATACACAGAATGTTTAAATCTATCGTGTATTGTAAAGGCGTGGTTATGTTATAAATTAATAAGGTGTTGTTTTGTGAGGAAGTCGTTAATGTGTTGTTAATGTTAAGGAGCTATGGATATGAAGAATACGTTACCTAACAAAGAAATTGTGTTTGTTGGGCTGATGATTTTTTCGCTATTTTTTGGAGCGGGTAATTTAATTTTTCCGCCTGAACTCGGTCAGAAGGCCGGTGAAAATATGGGGTTTGCCCTCGGTGGTTTTTTGATCTCTGGTGTAGGCTTGCCTTTACTCGGTGTGCTGGCGATCGCTTACGCCAGCGGTGGAAGTTCAACTGAAGATTTAAGTAAAAAGGTCCATCCGTTATTTGCTGTTGTATTGACAGCTGTTACGTATTTAACGGTTGGTCCATTTTTTGCGGCGCCGAGAACGGGAGTGGTTTCGTACGAAATTGCTATCGTTCCTTTTTTGACTGATGGAGGAAATGCGTTTACGCTTGCGATCTTTACGTTCATTTATTTTGCGATTGCTTACGTTTTAGCGTTGAATCCAAGTAAATTTGTGGATCGAATCGGAAAAATGATTACACCCTTTTTACTCAGTGTGTTATTCATTTTAATTGCGGCCGTTATTTCTAGACCGATTGATGCGCCGCAGACCGCCACGGGTTCATTTGCGGAATATCCCTTTTTCAAAGGGATTACAGAAGGGTATTTAACGATGGATACGATTGTCTCGATTGTATTTGGGATGATCATTATCAATGCGATTCAGGATAGAGGAGTCCATGATAAAAAGCAGATTCGGCGGATTATTTGGAAGGCAGGGATCATCGCCGTTGTTTGTTTAAGCGCAGTATATGTTGGCCTAGGTTATTTAGGAGCGACAAGTTCATCCATGTCATTTACGTCGGGCGCAGCCATTTTATCGGGGATTTCACAACAATATTTTGGAGTGTATGGCAATGTATTGCTTGGGATTGTGATCTTACTCGCGTGCATCCCAACAGCCGTTGGCCTGATTTCATCGTGCGCTCTCTATTTCAATAAACTAATGCCGACGGTGTCGTATCAAGCGTTTATTTTATTTTTCTCCATTTTTAGCGGCCTCGTTGCGAATGTCGGGTTGGCGCAACTGATTCGCTTGTCTGTTCCCGTGTTAAATTTTATTTATCCGATTGTAATCACGTTGATTGCTTTGACCTTCTTGGATAAACTTTTTAAAGGACATTCATTTGTTTATCGAGGGGCGGTTCTTTTTACGCTGATTGTTAGTTTGAATGATGGACTCGTGGCGATGAATGAAAAATGGGATTTTATTGCGCCGATCCTAAATTTACCGCTTGCCGAAATAGGGTTTGGCTGGATTGTTCCCGCTCTTGTAGGGGGAGTGGCTGGTTGGCTGTTGTCGTTTGCGAAAAGAGCGGTTGCTGTTTTTTCTAAGAAGCCGAAATTGAACGATGATTAAATCGACCGCTGTATTGAGATTGATAGGAGGCATCGTGGTATGAAATTGCTGCAATACAAACAGCATGGCAAAACTGGATTAGGAATCTGGACTGAAAAAGGGATTTTAAACGTGGATTTGGCGGGGCATCGTTTAAACTTGAATGTCCCTCAAACGATGCAACAATTGATTGAACGTGGCACACAAGGGATTGAAATGTTAAAGGATTTGCTTTATTTTGCGGATTCATATCCTGAACGTCTATTTTTAAAAGAGGATGAACTTGAGTTTTTGCCAGTTGTAGATCAGCCCGAAAAAATTATTTGCGTCGGTTTGAATTACGAACCGCATGCGGAAGAAGCAAAGATGGAAGTGCCGGATTTCCCTGTGCTTTTTACCAAATTTAATAATGCATTGGCTGGACACAAGGAGACGATTCAACTTCCAGATCGCGCGAAAGAGTATGATTATGAAGCGGAGTTGGTCATTGTCATGGGAAAAACGGCGAAAAACGTGAGTGAAAAGGATGCGTTGTCTTATGTGTACGGGTACAGTGTGGGAAACGATTTGTCTGCGCGAGATTTGCAAATGCGGACTAGCCAGTGGTTCCTGGGTAAATCGTTAGATCAATTTGCGCCTGTCGGGCCGTATCTCGTCACCGCGGATGAAGTGGACCCTGACCAACTAGATATCCAGTGCAAAGTAAACGGGAGCATGCGTCAACATTCGAATACGAGCAAAATGATGTTCAATTGCGCTTATCTCGTCAGCTATATCTCCCAGTATATGACTTTGAAACCTGGCGATCTCATTTTAACAGGCACGCCAGAGGGGGTCATTTTGGGGTATTCAGCGGATCGTCAACAATGGTTGCAAGCTGGCGATGTAGTGGAAGTGACCATTGAAAAAATAGGAACACTACGGAATTTGTTAGCTTAATAATTCGTATAAAAGAAGCCCTGACTTTCCGTCTACCACGCGGAGGTCAGGGCTTTGCTATATTTGGTGAAGTGGATGACGTCTATTTTTTATCATTGTCTGGCGATTCCATTTGACCCTGCTTCCTTTTAGACCAACTTTAATGAAGCTTGCTCGATTTCCTGTAGCGTTTTTGTAATCTCCAATCCTAATGAATAGGCGAGCAGAGGCGGGATCGCATCGCCAATTTGTTCGTATTTATCTTGCTCAGGATCGCTGTGAAATTTTACGTAGGGACCCGCGAAATGATACCAATCGGGAAATGATTGTAGGCGCGCCGCTTCGCGTGGGGTGATGCCGCGGTCTTCGATGGGATGGATCATCTCATCAAGACAATGGGAGGTGACGGTAAAACTGGGCTTGTCCAATTCAAGCCGACGATTACGGGCCGCATATAGTTTATTTGGGAAACACTCTTCTATTAAATGCTCGCGTCCCTCCTCGATCAGTCGGTTTGCCGCTTTAACCATCCCTTCTCCTTGTCTGATCAGGCTCATTCTTTGGATCATTCTTTTCGAATGATTGACCGCGCGGTGAAAGGTGACGATCGATGGATCAAAATCATGGTGGGGAAGCGTTTCGTATTCGCTCACTTCGCCTTTCATAATTGAAATGAAATGTTCGCCGCTCGGGGTTGGTTCGGTGATGTGGCGTTTATAGTCGGCAGGCAATTCATCGCCGCCTTCACCTGATTTTACTAAGGGGAGGTTGTTCAGAGCATCGCCAACTGTGACATAATCGTACTCGCGATCAGGTCCGTGGGTTTTTTTCGGATAATGGAATGTGGCGTCGTATTTTCGATTGATCCCGACTAAAATAATGCGTTCCCGCGCTTGCGGCACACCATATTCCATCGAATTCATCAGCACAACGTCGCGCTCCCGACTCGCGAGTTTATAGCTGACCCCACTTGGGTGTTCGTTCGATTCAAATTCATTGCAAATATCTTCAAACATTTTCCCCGCAATGCCCTCGCTTCTTTTGGAGAAAAGTCCTTTTACATTTTCAAATAAAAACATTTTGGCGTCGATCGCTCGGGCGATGCGGATCACATTTAAAAAGAGGGTGTTGCGATCATCTTCTTCCGAACGGGTTCCCGCCATAGAAAAACTTTCGCAAGGCGCTCCTCCTGTAACAATGTCCACGCTGTCCACGCGAAAACGACGCGTTAGAATTTCTTTGACGAGCTGATTGCTTACTTTTCGGATATCGCCGTGGATCAGTAGCGTCTTCATTTTTTTGTTATAATCAAAGAGGTGATCAAAATGGTCGGGGGTTTGCAAGTAACTTTCCAAATGGAGCACATCGGCATCGTGAGAGATGCTGTAGGTTTCCACCGTCCGATCGCTCAACTCAACAGCAATCAAAGGTTGGATGCGCGCCCATTTGAACCCCGTGCAAATGCCACCGGGACCACTAAAAAGATCAATAGAGTAATGAACGTCTTGCATGGTTTTTAGCTCCCCCATTTCCTAATAAACGTGTATGTATTTCTGTATCTCTTTTTGTCTGTGTTCTCTTTTCTATTTTATCATACTAGTCTAGCGGACTCCATTCCTAACATACGATCTATGTAGGATGGCCTCCATAAAAGGTCGAAACAATCTTGCATGATCTCAGCTTGCGCGCCTATTGTTGGTTTTTCTCTCGGTGTTATTCTATAGAAAGGCAGACGATCAGAAGCAGGAAATCGTTTTTAAAAAAACACTTTTTCCAATAAGCATGTTACAATCTGTTTGCAAGTTAAAAGATTGGAGAAAAGGGATGATCGCGATGAATGCCGAGCAGTTGTGGTCAATTGTGTTGTCTAACATTAAAGAGAGCGGGAGACTGGCCGTTCCGAGTTATGAAACATGGATTCAAAAGACATCAGTTCAAATGGAAAACGAAACACTTATTGTTTTTGCTCAAAGTGAATTCCAGAGAGATTGGCTAGAAGTTAGATATGCGGAGTTGATTCGGGATGAGGTACTTCAGGTGGCGAATCAAGAAATTACGGATATCGTATACCGTTCCCTAAACCTTCCCGCAGATAAAAACGAAGATCCTCGAATTGAAGTAAAGATATCCTCCCATCATGAAACGGAAGATAACGATAGAAAAAAAGAACGTAAATTAGCTAGTTACCATCAGGGCATTCGAGAACAAAAGGACAGTTGGGACAAAGAAAAAGAAGGCTTAGTGAATTTGGTTGTATCCAGGTTCCAAAGGAAATATGGCGCGATGCCTGATGAAGTGATCGATAGAATCATGAAGATAAACATTCGGACTTTCTTTATATATGTAAGTGAGATGATCCAGGATTTATCAGATTCGCGAGAAGAAGCATTGGATTATATCGAGCAATATTTCAAGATTGTCGAATGAGAATGAAACGATTACTTATTCTACTCATCATAGCCCCAATGTTATTTACAGCAACGGGTTGCGCGACGGAGCGCCCGTTAGATGAAGTAGGGGGTCTTCAGCACAAAATAAAGGATGAGTTTGGCGTTGAAGTACAGGCTCCTGAGATCCCCGATTTAGAAATCACGAACGCTTTTATCTACTATAAAAATGATGAGCCGTATTATGTAACCGTTCAGTATGCTCAAAAACGAGGTCCCATTAATGAATATTTTCGCGCTGAGGATCATTCTTTAAATGAGGACCGTCTGAAAGAGTATGAACAGGAAATGAATAGTAAATTTCTATTGGGTCCATACGAATGGGTCCATACGAAGGGGACGTCATTTTCATGCTTACTTTTACGAAAGGTTCAGGGAGCGCGGCAGGGGAACAAATCGAGCTTGATGGTGTCACTGTCCACCTTGCAGAAACGAATTTCGGGCATATCCTAACGATTGAGACGGGGCAAGGATATTATTCATTGGATTACCGATTCGATGTTTATACGAAAGAAGAAGCATTTGAACACACACGATTTCTTATAGGCCAATTAACCTAGTTTGATGAAAAATCCAATATTCCCGTCAACACTCTTAATTTCTATGTTAAGATAAAAAGATAGTTAAAAATACGCTAGTCGAAGGGAGAAAGAAACAACGTAATGAGAAAATTTTCAATAATGGCCCTCGTGCTTGCCATGATGTTGGTCGTTTCTGCTTGCTCGTCTTCTTCAGGTCTTTTATTGAAAGAAGCGACGTTAAAGCAACTCGATCTGGAATCATTCCAAGCCTCGTCTACCATCACGGTTGACATTGATTCCGCGTTATTTAAAAATGCTTTTAAAGTAGAAATGGACACGAAACAAGTAGATTACTGGAACACTTCCAGTGATATTAAACTTGATGCGAGCCTATTGGCTTTGGCGGGGGTTGATGTCGCTCCAGGACAAGAGACCGTAACGCTTTCGTTACTCACTCACAACGGGGATACGATCGTTACATCTTCGCAAGATCAAAAGGGGATCGTTCTTTCTAGTACATCCGAGCTTCTGGCAGATGAGTTTGGTGAGGGGAAAGAAGAACAATTCCAAGAGCTATTTTTATCGGTCAAAGATATTTTCACGGATTTGATCAAGGATTATATTGAGGATTATAGCTACTCTTTTGACCAAATTGAAAGCCACGGTAACGTGAATATTACATTGCCAAATAGCAAAACGGTAACAACAGAGCATATTGAAGTTCAGCTGTCTGTTGTGGACCTGATTGACATGTTGCAATACTCACTAACCTATTTCTTAGATAACAAAGAGATGCAAGATTCATTCTACGAAGCGATTGCGGCGCTGCCAGAGTTGGTTATGCCGCTTGTGGAAGGAACGGATGAGGAAATAAATCCGGCTGAGTTAAAAGATGCCTTAATCAATGAAGCTCGTCCTGAAATCAATGCGGGCATCAAGGAATTTATTGCTCAATTAGAAGAGTTCAAGACAACGCCTCTACTTGCAAATGAAGAGGTTGCGAATAATTTTGCTCGTCTGTCGCTTCATTCGTACGTAGATCCAAAAGATAAAGAAACGTACCAAACGGAATTTGAACTTACATTGAAGTATACGGACGAACTTGCGCAATTGGATCTTGAAGGGATGAAGGGAGCGCCGTTTCTTCCTGGCGATTCCATTACAATTTCCGCAAAAGATCAATACTGGAACCACAATGGCAAAATCGATCCGATTAAAGTGCCAAATCAGTTGGTGTCGATGGAAGAATTGGTTGAGTTAGAGAGCGTGGAAGATGCAAAAGCTGTACTCGGTGAAAACTCCCTGTTAGCTCGTTTGGCTGAGCCGTTTATTAACATGGGCGCTCTTGATTTCGGATACATCGAACTGAAAGTGGATGAAAACAAAGCGGAAACAATGGATGGCGAGTTTGACCTATCGATGTATATTAACAACGGTCAGACGATGGCTCCCATCGCGGCAATTGGCGAAAGATTAGGCGCTGACGTAACATGGGATCCTAACACGAAACAAATTACAGTTGCGGCAAACGACCATCTTGTTCAAGTTACGGTTGAGCAAGTCAAAAACAATGCCGTTACAGTTGACGGAGCTGTTCGTTCCGATTTATTCGTTGATGTTGAGAACGGTACAAGCTATGTTAATATTCGAGCTTTTGCGGAAGCATTAGACTGGGAAGTATTATGGGTAGAAGAAACAAGATCGATCCTACTTTTCCCATAGTAATATATTAATTTATGAGAGCCATGGAGCCGAGAATATCGGTTTCCGTGGCTTTTTTATTGACAACTATTCTTTCAAACCCTTATAATGAATGACAGTCATTCAATATAAGGGTAAGGTGATTTTATTGACAAATCCGACAGATGGTAAATTCGATGTCATTTTGAAAGCGGCGATTGAAGTCATTTCTGAAAAAGGGCTAGACAAATCGTCGATTTCTGAAATTGTAAAATTGGCGGGGGTAGCGCAAGGGACGTTTTATTTGTACTTTAAATCAAAAAAAGATCTGATCCCAGCGATTGCGGATAAATTGTTGGCGATCACTTTAGCGGATGTGAAAGTGAAGACAGAACAGAAAGAGACCTTTTGGGAAAAGTTAGACGTGTTGATCGACGAGACGTTTCAAACGACGAATACCCATCAAGATATTATTGTGCTTGTTTATTCTGGGCTTGCCGTTCATCATTCGTTGGAAAAATGGGAAGCGGTCTATCAACCTTATTATGATTGGTTTGAACAAGTCATGCGAGAAGCGATTGAAAACGAAGAAATTATCGATTCGATTCATGTCGGATGGACGGCGCGCTCGCTTATTAATATGATTGAAAACGCAGCTGAACGCTACTACATCGGTTATGAACAAGACGAGGAACTGGCTGTCTATCGAGCTGAACTATTTCATTTTATCAAAAGGTCATTGGAGCGGCTCTAATTTTTTTGAACAGAACTGACTGACAGTCATTCACATGTGTGAGGAGGTAATAGGATGAAGTATAAACCATGGTTGTACGTGGCGTTAACGTCGATTTTTGAGTTGCTATGGGTGTATGGTTTTAATGTGGCTGACAAAGCGTGGCATTGGGCGCTTGTTTTGATCCTGATCTTGATCGATTTTTATTACCTTTCAAAAGCGTGTCTTTATTTGCCGACCGGAACGGTGTACGCTATTTTTGCCGCGGCGGGCACGGTTGGAACCGCGTTGATGGATATTTTCATTTTCAACCATTCGTTTAGCGCAGCAAAAGGTTTTTTCATCGGTGTGATCGTGGTTGGCGTTATTTTATTAAATCTATCAGACAATGCGGGAATGAAGAAGATAGAAATAGAAGGGGAGGGAAGCTAGGATGGGCTGGGCCTTTGTATTTTTTGCATCAATCTTTGAATTGGTTGGGGTCGTTGGGTTAAATAAATTCAATGAACAAAAAACATGGCTTACTACGCTTTTATTCATTGGCGGATTTGGCACCGCGTTTGCATTTTTATATTCGTCTTTTCATTATCTCCAAGTGAGCATCGCCTACGCCGTATGGATCGGTATTGGAACAGCGGCTGCGGTATTAGTGAACATGGTCTTTTTTAATGAATCGAAAAGCATTGGACGGCTCGTCAGCGTCGGTATCATTATTTTCGGCGTCTGCGGATTAAAGTTGGTATCATAAGTAATGAATTTAACCGCGCTTGTTCCGATAGGGGGCAAGCGCGGTTATTATCGGTATCATGACATCATTTTTACAATGTCACCATATAATCGGTCATATTCAGCTATCCATAAAAATGTAAAGTTGACAAAGATTAAAACTTTCTCATGTTTTTCTCATCAAGAGGTCTGATCCTTACGCCCGACTGACGTAGCGAATTTTGTGGTAAATATTAGGGGAGCTTCCCTCTGTTATACTCTCTAAAAATACCAAAAAATCTTTAGGGGGAGTAACAGATGAAAAAGATGATGAAGAAGAAATGGATGAAAAAATGGGTTGCGATCGGTCTTAGCGCGATGTTTATAGCGGGCTCATTCACAGCGCTTCCATTGTCGCCTATTCAAACGGCTTCCGCAGCGGCGCAAGTCTCAGGCAGCAAACTAATTGCGACGGGGAAAAAATACTTAGGTGTTCCTTATAAGCTTGGCGGAAAAACGCCAAAAGCTTTTGACTGTCAAGGATTTACAAGATATGTATTTAGTAAACAGGGCGTTAACTTACCATCAGGGGCGAGGAATCAGTCAAAGGTAGGGAAATATGTCAGTCGTAGCAATTTAAAAGTAGGGGATCTCGTCTTTTTCTCTACAAGCGCGACAAAAAAATATAGTTCATCTTCGATTAAAAGAATTGGTCATGTTGGTATTTATGCAGGCAATGGAAAAGTACTTCATACATATGGAAAAGGTGGAGTCAAGTTTTCGGACCTCAATTCAAAGTGGTGGAAGTCCCATTATGTGACAGCTCGCAGAGTGTAGAACTTGGGTAGGCTTTAGCAAGCGCGATATTCATAAAAAGGAGGATGGTTGACAGCCATCCTCTTTATGCTGTTATGACCGAATGTAAGGCGAATTGCTCGCGTATCGGTTGTGAATGCTGCGCTCATGACCAAATGTAAGGCGAATTGCTCGCGCGACGGTTGTGAATGCTGCGTTCATGATCGAATGTTAGGCTAATTGCTCGCGTATCGGTTGTGAATGCTGCTTTCATCCTAAAAATCCCCGCCATCTCCATCAGAAATATCGAATCCGTCGTTATCGAATCGGGTTCTATCGTCAGTCGATTCCACTTCGTCTTCTCCAAACAGCAGTTCGTTCATCATCCACCCGCTAAACATGCCAGCGACAAATCCGCCCATTGCCCCGCTCATCACATCATGGTGACGGTCAAAGTGTTCTGCTCCCGTTTGGTCTGGTGAAGCGTATTTTTGCGGATGATCGATCATTTGCTGGACGACATCTACAATTTTGTTGGACATGGCATTGATATCTGTCAATTCTTCATTGCTTAAAAATAGTTCCCGTCGTAACCGTTGTTTGCCCGTTGGTAATAGGGACAGCGATTTTAGCTCCAATCGCAAGCGAATTCCTGAGTCCTCCAAGGCGGAAATAAAGGCGATCTCGTCCACTTGATTTTTAAAATGACTCGTTGGCGCGAACGTAAACACCTGGCTTTGTCCGTTAAAAAAACCTGAATCGGCTTTTTCACGAAAGCCACTCTTTGCTAGAGCCTGAATCAGTTGATTAAATCGCTGCGGAGGTAAAATGCGGATGTCATCTTGATCAAAATGATCCGCTCCTCCCGCAATGTCGAGTTGGGTTGTCATCGTATAAGATACCGTTTCCCGCGAAATGAGCAAAGTAAACGGGAGCTCGTATGTAAATGGAATGATTTTTCTCTCTTTTGCTCGCATGACAAATGAGGCGTGAACAGGAAGTGAGGCGACGACTTGCGTGATCTCTTTTCCCATGATTCGAACCTTGAGGTTGAAGTCCACTGTGATTTTGTTAATTTGCTGATCAACAGCGCCTCCAGTGATTACAAATTCGCCAATGACGGTCTCGCCTAATTCATAGGCGGGCTTTTTTAGGACAAAGTCAACTTTTGCCGCTCCAATTCCGAACTTGGCCATCATTCTTTTGAACACCGCAATCTGCGCCTCCTTTATCTGAGTTTATTATGCGCGAAAATAACGGCGCGCGATCCTGTTTTTGTGTGTAACATTGTACGAAGCGAAACGTGTTAAGTATGAGGGGGGAAAATGAAAAAACGATCACTTCAATTAGAACAGTTATATAAACAATATGCAAAATCTCTTTATTATTATCTTGTTAAATTAGGCGGTTCGACCCATCTCGCGGAAGATTTAACGCAAGAAACATTTGTCCGCGCGACGATCCATCTTCATACATATGACGGAGAACATGCGCGGGCCTGGCTGTTTCGCGTCGCTCGCAATGTGTATTTAGACGAATGGCGAAAGCAAAAACGCAGGCAAACGATTCCCCTCATCTCTATTTTAGCGCCAAAAGCAGAAATGATCAGTCCTTACGGACTTCCGGAGGAATCGATGCTTGCCAGGGAACAAACAGAACAAATCGTAGACTTGTTATCGTATTTATCGGAACAATATCGTTCCATCCTGTATTTACGCGAATATGAACAGTTTAGTTACAAGGAAATTATGGACGCGATGCTGCTGACGGAAAACCAGGTGAAAGTGACTCTGCATCGAGCGAGAAAACGCTTAGCCCAATTGGCGGAAAAAAAGGGGTGGAAACATGACGGAAGAATGGAATGAAGAATTAGAAAATAAAATATTACGAAAGTCGAGATTTACATTGACGTGGCAGATCGTTCGGATCCTAATTATTGTGTATGTGTTGTATGCGATGTATATGTTAGCGTTGAATATCTTGTTTTCCCGTTCCGATTCCGGGGCGAAACACGCGTATTATTCGAATCTAGCGGTCGAGTGGACGACGCCAAATACGTATGCTGCCTTTCCAACACTTGTGGATTATCAGGTTTCCAAATTTGGAACCCAAACCTTTTCCTATGATGTACTAAAAAAAATAGGTGACGAATCCAAAAAGATTGGGGAAGCTCAGGTTACAAAACGAATTTGGAATGATTTCTCAAGCATTAGGTTGAGGACTCTAGACAATGCGCGATGGAGTCCATATGGATTTAGCTTGCCGACCGATCCGCGAACGGATAAGAAACTTAGCGGGGAGCGGAGTGACCAGGTGTGGACGACATTGGAAAAATTACCGGAAGGAACGGTTGCTGAACTTTCTTTTTCAACGATGGATTTTATGTCGGCCGAGCAGCTGATGGCGTTGTTGGAACCATATGAATTGAAAGTCTTATGGTTGCCATTATATACGGGGGAATTTGAAAATTACGATCCACAGGGATATGTTGGCGGCGGGAACTCGTTAATTCCAAATGGCGGCATTGGCTTGACGTGGGGACGGGAGCATAGCGCAGATTTTTTAAGCGGCGGAAGTATCGGTCTAAGTCACGAAATGTTGATGGAAAACCAATCGATGATGTTAAAGAATATGGAGGAGTTATTAGAGGAATCCGACAGTTATCGCGAAAACTTTTTGGGATTATCACAACTTGAGGAAAAATATGATTATTTGAAAAAAGAAGGATTTACCGTTTATGGGGCAGTTGTCACGGGACCTACCAAAGAGTTGTTGAAACTACAGGAAGCTGACTTTCTGTGGGGCGAACATTTGGGCGAGATTGAGTGGTGGAACTGGTACCCAAGAAATTAAGTAGTGGGAGGAAATTTTGCCAAAAAAGGTTAAGTGGTAGACTATAGAGGAATGACTTATTTACTAAAGGAAGGGGGATCTAAATGAACTCATTCATGAAACGAGCGGTCGAGTTAGCGATTGAAAATGTACGAGCGGGTGGCCAACCGTTTGGCGCGGTGTTAGTCAAAGGGAACGAGATTGTCGCCGAAGGGGTCAATGAGATTCACCAGAAGTTTGATGTAAGCGGACATGCGGAACTGTTAGCGGTTCGGCGCGCTCAAGAAAGATTTCAAACCAACGATCTATCCGACTTTGTCATGTACGCGAGCGGAGAGCCTTGCCCGATGTGTTTTGCGGCGATGAGCTTCGCTGGGATTGATCAAGTGTACTATTGCAATGCGGTGGAAGAAGCGGTGGCGGTTGGACTTGGGAAATCAAAAGAGATTTACGAGGATTTCGGCAAAGCGAAAGATGAACGGACCCCTCCGATGCGGCGGATGCCGTTAGAAGCGGGGCAACTCGATCCGATGAAAGTGTGGCAAGAGGCGAACAAATAACAAAAGGTGAGAGAAACGAAATCGTTTTTCTCACCTTTTTGCTTGTTCGAACTATTAAATTTCAATGCCTTCCAAACTAGCGCCTTTTACGAACAATCTTTCGATGTTCTTTTCCACCGTTGGATCGGGAATTAATGGCGGCGCGTGATGTGGCTTAATGCGAGCGTCAATGATCACATTGTCGCACGACCAATGCTTGTGTTCGTAAAAACTGTTGACTCCATACATGTCATGCGACGGGTTGCTGCGGGTAAAGGTCGCCCAGAGGAAATTTTTGATCGTCGCGCTCAAAAACGTACTGTCATCGCACAAAATAATCATCGGGCATGAATCAGGCGCTCCTTTTTCGGCAATTGCCTTGCTCAACCCTTGCAACTCTTGTTCAGCTTTTTCATAATCGACAAAGGCGGGTCCTTGAATCGAGACGATCCCTGGCATGACCAACCGCGCATTTTCAAAACCGCGTATTTCTTTTAACGCGTCGGGGACTTCGCGGCATAATTCACGCTTTTTATCCCCATAGGCAGCGAATACGACTTTACTGCCGCTATTTAAACCTGGCCCGGTGTAATCCAATGTATCGATCGTTGTATTCGTGTGAAAATGGAGATCGCGTCGCAGGTCGATTCGTTCCAATATATACGTTAGAAAATCCACTTCCTGATTCGTGTCTAACGGTCGCATATCCTCAGCTGTGATGAACAGGTATTTGGCCAAGCTGAGTTGCCCCGTTCCTAAAATCCGATTCGCCAACGTGAGCAATTCGCTTGGTTGCTTCACTTCCTCAAAAGGGGTGTAGCGTTCGCTTCCAATCGCAAATAGCAACGGATGTACACCAGCCGCATCAACGGCATGCACTTCTTTCACTCCTGGAATATCTTGTCTGATCGCATCACCCGTCATCTCATGGATGAGCGCTCCAAACGAGGTGTCTTCTTGCGGCGGTCTGCCCACGACGGTAAATGGCCAAATCGCATTCGGTTTGGCATACACTTTTTTTACTCTCATTAGCGGGAAGTTGTGTGTCAAGCTGTAATAGCCTAAATGGTCGCCGAACGGACCTTCGGGTTTGACTTCATCAGGATAAATATCGCCCGTGATCACAAAATCGGCATCATTGCTAATGCAGTAGCCATCGACATAACTGTAACGGAACCGACGTCCCGCCAGTAATCCCGCAAAAGTAATTTCGCTCATCCCTTCGGGCAACGGCATAATCGACGCTAACGTATGGGCGGGTGGACCCCCGACAAAAATACTTGCCTTGAGCGGTTCGCCGCGTTTGTTCGCTTTGTCTTGGTGGATCCCAATGCCACGGTGAATCTGGTAGTGCATCCCAATTTCTTGATCCAACTCGTACTCATTGCCATTCATTTGGGCGCGGTACATCCCCAAGTTTGAATTCATAATTCCAGGTTTATCTGGATCTTCTGTATACACTTGGGGCAAGGTCATGAACGCGCCGCCATCCATCGGCCAGTGGTGTATCAGCGGTAGGTCGGAAATGTTGACTTCATGTTCGGTAACGGGTAGACCACCTGTTCTTTTTAAAGGCAACGCTTTTAGGGCCGCAAATCCATTTGGAATATGGGCAAGCGGTTTTTTGAACGCTTTGACTGGATCGTTGCGCAACTTGATCACTTTCTGCACCGCATCCAACGTATGCCGAAAAATAAATTTACTGCGCTCCATCGTTCCAAACAAGTTCGATGCGGCTCGAAATTTCGACCCTTTTACATTTTCAAACAACAATGCCGGACCGCCAGCCTCATATACTTTGAGGTGAATCGCAGCCATTTCAAGATAAGGATCCACTTCCTCGCGAATCCGAACCAAATGTCCATTTTCTTCTAAGTCCGCAATGCATTCTTCTAAACTGCGATACATCTTCTATATACCCCATTCTATTCTCTTTATAGTTGTTAGTAGATTCTCAATTACAAGTTAAAACGAAATCAAAGTCGTTGTCAAACAAAGCAATTTTATGGATGCTTTTTGGATGGAAAAGTCGATTTTTGGTGAGAAGGAGGGAGGTATCTGATTATTAATTGGAAGGGCCCTATAATAAAAACATGATTTGAATGCTAGTTTTGTTTTGTCCTGTCGCCCTGACTGTATCCCGAAAAGAATGATCCGATCCTAGGAATTCGTCATATGGTCAAAAATAGGGTCAGATCTGAGGAAATTCTTTGCAGAGTTCAAAAAATAGCGGTTAGGTCACAAAAAGTTGTCGTCAGGTTACAAAATTCCTGCGCTAGGTCCCAAAATTAGCCGCTAGCTCACAAAATCGCGCTGTATGCTCCTTTTGGAGGAATGATTCTAAATAACCTTCATTTAAACACCAGATTCACAAGCGTTTCATGACCGAATCTTGTGCGAACCGTTCGCGTATCAGTTGTGATTGATGCGTTCATGACCGAATTAATGACGTCGCGCTTGTCCCATCTGCCTGATCCATGTTGTAAGCAACAAATGAGTGATCCCAACCGCGGATCCAACGACAGCGACCACAATTGTAACGGGGAGTGGCCATCTTTCTATAACGATGAAGGAATACAAACCGATACTCAACGGATAAAAAAGTAAGCCTATTTTTACAAGTGATTCCAACTCGTACTTTTTAAAAAGCAGAAAGATCGTTTGCGATGATACAGATAAGAACAGGATAAAGAAGAGAGGTGCAAACGTGAGAACCGTACAAATGTCATTAAATAGTATGAATTCGTCATTGAATGTAGCTGGAGGCCAAAAACGAATCACGCCATAGAACGGAAGCAAGAGAGACACTATAAGCCATATACAATAGAACATCTCGTACAACACCCCATATCTTACTTATTGCTTGATCATCATTATTTTTTGATACATACCATAAAAAACAAGGGTTCATCGCGAACAATGCGGACACTGTCAAGATAGGGGTCAATTGTTTTTTCGAAAATTAACCCAGTATCTGTGTCAAGCATCGAAATCAAAGGTCTGATCAATCGCTTTTTAAATGATAAATGCCCCGATTTAGGAGCGAACTTGTCAAATATTAAAAAACCGCTATGACGCTTTTTCACACGAATCATTTCATGTATTGCTTGATCAGCCTTTGCGACAACGGATAAAATGAGGCTCCCAATGACTCGATCAAAAAATTCGTCTTCAAATTGAAGGTGTTGGGCATCCATTTCCATGAAGGTAATGGAAGAAGCTTTGAATTTTTGTTCCGCCTTTTTAATTATATCTCTTGAAAAGTCGAAGGCGGTAATTTCAAAGTTTTGATGTTGGATCAGTTCCAGGTCCGCTCGGTCCCTATTCCAACGAACAAGCTTTTTTCCCGTGATCGGAGTGGATGTCTGAAACTAGTTCCTTTCTCTTTTTTAAAAAAGCTCCTGAATTAAAGAACAAATCATAATAAGGAGACCGTACTTTGTAAATGATTTTATACTCTCTCCTGATCATCTCTATATAAGTGAAGCCTTCGTATTTTATTGTATATTATATGCCATCTGATAGGGGAAAATGGAAGACAAAAAGAAGTAGCCCCCTTTTGAACGAGCAAGGAGTCTACTTCCACCGAGTGAAAGGTTTTTATCTAATAGATTGGGTACGAATCTTGGACCATCCCCTCCGCATCGCTTCTTAAATTCTGGACTTTTGCAATCGAAGCGCGTTGAGGACGACTGAGACAGAACTAAAAGCCATCACAGCCCCTGCCAACCAAGGGGCTAATAAGCCGAACATTGCAAAAGGGATGCAAATCAGATTATAGAGAAAGGCCCAGGCAAAGTTCTGCTTAATGTTGGTCATCGTTGCTTTGCTCAATTTGACGGCTTCTACCACTTTGCTTAAATCCCCTTTGATCACGGTGATGTCACCCGATTCGATCGCAATGTCGGAACCGGTTCCGATCGCAATCCCAACATCTGCCACGGTTAAGGCAGGCGCATCATTAATCCCGTCGCCAACCATCACCACTTTTCCCCTTTTTTTCTGCAACGTTTGAATGATTTCGGCCTTCCGCTGCGGAGGAACGTTCGCTTGAACTTTGTTAATTCCCGTTTTGCGAGCGATCGATTGGGCGGCGGCTTGATTATCGCCTGTCAGCATCATCACGTCGATGCCCATTTTTCGTAAACGTGAAATAGCCGAGCACGACGAAGGTTTGAGTTCATCCGCAATGGCGATGATGCCCGCAAAACGCGACTGGATCGCGGCGACGACGACGGTTTTGCCCGCCCGTTCCAACTTGGTAATCATCCGCTTTGCGTCCCTTGGAATGTGAATCTTTTGTTCCATAAAATAAGTTGGATTCGAAATCAGCGTTTGTTGACCGTTCACTGTTGCTTGCATTCCATAGCCAGGAATTGCTTCCGCTTGATTCGCTTGCGGAAACTTGACGACTCGTTGTCTTGCAGCGCGCATGATCGCATTTGCAATAGGGTGGCCCGAGGCGCTTTCGACGGCCCCGACGATTTCAAAAAAAGCTCGCTCATTTCCATCGTGAACATACGTGTCGGTGACCTGCGGTTCGCCTTTGGTGATTGTCCCCGTTTTATCCAAGACAATCGTGGTCGCCTTGCCTAACACCTCAAGAAATTTACCTTCTTTAAATAAGATGCCGACTTGGGCCGCTCGTCCGCTGCCAACCATCACCGAAGTAGGGGTGGCGAGGCCGAGCGCGCACGGACAGGCGATGATGAGGACAGCGATCATTTTTTCGAGAGCAGAGCTCAGCGTTGCGGGTTCGAGTAGTAGATACGACAGCGCGAAAGTAAGTAGAGCGATGCCGATAATAATCGGGACGAACACGCCCGTAATTTTATCGGCAATCTGCTGAATTGGCGCTTTCGACGTTTGCGCCTCTTCAACTATGCGAATGATTTGGGACAATGTCGTTTCGGAATCGCGCTTGGTCACTTCGATGATCAACGTTCCATTTTGATTCACCGTTCCCGCGTAGACGGAACTGCCGTTCCCTTTTTCAATCGGAATGCTTTCCCCAGTCAACAAGGATTCATCGACCATCGAATTCCCTTTCAGAACTTGTCCATCAATCGGTACTTTTTCACCTGATTTCACGATGATCACGTGACCAGGAGCAAGTTGATCGACAGCCAACGGAGATTCCGTTCCATCCATTGCGTATAATGTAGCGGTCTTCGTTTGCAGTTGGTACAGTTTTTTGATCGCCTCGGTTGTTTTCATTTTTGCGCGGGCTTCCAATAATTTTCCAAGCAAAATAAAAGTAATAATAAAGGCGCTTGTTTCATAAAACAACACGATCGTCTGCGGATCGATTGGTGTATGTAGGGTCGTAAAGGTTAAATAATGGCTGTAAAAAAAAGCGGCGGATGTGCTAAGCACGACGAGTGTATCCATGTTGGCGCTGCCACTTTTGAGCGCGAGCCAAGCGCGTTCATAAAATTGAAAACCGATGATCAACTGGATCGGAATCGTGATCGCAAATTGGAATAGGGGGTTGAGCAGCAAGGCAGGGATCGTAACAAACGAAGCCCATTGAAAGTGACTCAACATCGCCCAAGCCAACGGAATGGTTAGCAATGCGGAAACGATGAACTGCCATTTGAGAACAGTCAGTTCATGATGTTTTGTATTGGCTTGTTGCTCGCCCGCAATGCTCGCTTTGAATCCGATCGACATGATTTTTTGGATGACGTCCTGAATGCTGACGACTTGTTTGTCAAAGGTGATTCGTCCTTTTTCCGTTGTCAAATTAACTTGAACGCCTTGTACACCGTCCATTTTTGAAACAATTCGTTCGATTCGTGTGGCGCATGCGGCGCAATGCATGCCACTGATCTGGATTTGGTCCGTTTCTTTCATGCTCCTTTGTTCACCGCTTTCTACTCCGTTCATTTACTAACATCCCTATTAGTAGCAAACGAGCTTTAGAACAAAACGGACAAAGCCAAACCTCAGCTACCAGTTGAAGTTTGGCCTTTTTTATCCTGATCACGGATCCGTCCCGTCGCCAGCAAGGCGCATTTATGGATTCCGAGCATGAAAAAACCGGCTGCGATCTGGTCTGTTTTTGTATTAAAAGGAGAAGGAAGGATTCCCATCAACGTCCCGTCTGGTCCACAAAGATGAGCGGTTAATTGAGCAAGTAAAGGGTTACTCGTTCCGTCAAGAAACGCGCTGAAAATGAACAAGGAACAGGCAGGCATCAACAGCATCCCACTTAAAAAAGCATATCGTTTTCTGCGATCAGGACAAAGACGTTGAGCTGGATCCGGGGTAACAATCGGCCACCACATCCCTACGGCTAAGCAAAACAACAGTGTCGTGTAGCTTTTGTGGAACAAGGGATGTTGGAGGATGAAAGTTAACACAATCGGAAAATGGTAGATAAATAGCAAGATGGAGAAGATAACTAAGGAATTGCGCGCTGTACTCATTTTATTGATGGAAGGATGGATGAATCGAATTTTGGGTCGGAATTGAAACAACGCGTTTGGGATGCCTAGTAAAAAGAGTGGGGGAATCACAAAGTAAAAGATGCTCATTTGGATCATGTGTAAACTAAAGGACAGGTGACTGATCTTTGTTAGCGGGCTGCCGATCGTGATGTAGAGTAGGCCGAGACTAAGCAAAAAGAAGAGGGGTTGTTTTGATAAAAGGGAGCCGTCTGTAAATCGCAGAACGAGCAAACCATAGAAGGCGGCGATCCCAATTAAACCAAATAGTAGGGGGAGGTTCCAGACTAATTGGCCGATGAGCAACGACTGGATCATGTTAAACTCCTCCTTTTCGAGCTAGACGTTACATGCTTATGATGAAGCAAGAGAAATATAACAAGAGATTTTGCCAAAAAGGGATTTGACGTTTAGTATGGAGGAGAAGGTATGCGGGTAAAAAAGGAAAAGGAGCATGACAATGACAGAACGAACAATAACGAGCAAAGAAATTGTGAATGCGTTTCGTTTTAGACACGCGACAAAGGAATTCGATCCGACCCGAACGATTTCCGACGATGATTTTAACACCATTTTAGAAGCGGCTCGGCTTTCGCCAAGTTCGTGCGGTTATGAGGCATGGAAATTCCTCGTGGTCCAAAACCGTGAATTCAGAGAAGAATTGAAAGAAATTTCATGGGGAGCCCAGGGCCAGTTGCCAACGGCAAGCCATTTTGTCATTATTTTGGCAAGAACGATGGAAGATACAAAATACGATTCAGACTATGTGCGCAATCAGATGATTAACGTGCAAGGCTACCCAGAAGAAGTATTTGAGCAAATTAAAGGAAGCTACAAGGCGTTTCAAGAGGAAGGTCTAAAATTGCTCGAAAATGAACGAACGATGCTCGATTGGGCAGGGAAGCAAACGTATATTGCTTTGGCAAATATGATGACCGTTGCGGCAATGCTTGGGATCGATTCGTGTCCGATCGAAGGATTCGATCTGGAAAAGGTTCAGCAGTTGCTTGCGGAAAAAGATTTGCTCGAAGGCGGCAAGTTGGCTGTGTCTGTGATGGTGGCGTTCGGTTATCGCGCGGGTGAGCCGAAAAGAGAGAAGAGACGAAAACTGATGGAAGAAATTGTACAATGGATTGAATAGTCAAAACGAGGAGCCAAGCGCTCTTCGTTTTTTTATTTTTTATTGGCGGTGGAGTGGACTGGCGTTTGTCGAAATGAAGCAGGTCTTGTGATAAGATGATTGCCACCCAATTTGGAACTTGTTACACTAAATACCAGGGGGGTGAAGAAGTTGGAGATGATTGAGCAATGGATTAAACCGTATTTGCAAGCGGCAAACGGATGGGAAAATGTAGTCATTGCGATCGGAGTGTTCCTTTTTTCGCTGTTACTGCGCAAGATCATCATAAAATATGTGTTTCAATTCATTTTAAAGCTGACACATAAAACCAAACAGGAGATCACCACGCAAGTATTCTTGGCCTTTGAAAAACCGTTACAAGTGATGATGGTGTTGATCGGGATTAAGATCTCACTATCTTTTATCGTTTTAGAACCTGCGACGAACGTGGTCATTACGCGCGCGTTTCGCTCGGCTATTATCTTGCTGATGACGTGGGGTGTGTTCACCTTAACGGGAGAATCGTCACAGTGGTTACAAGGTATCGCCCGTCGTTTTGACATCGATATCGACAAAATTGTGATCCCCTTCTTTTCAAAAATCATCCGTTTTTTCGTGATCGCGTTGGCCATTAGCATTGTGGCTCAAGAGTGGGACTATGAGGTAACGGGACTGATTACGGGACTTGGAATCGGTGGTTTGGCGTTTGCTTTTGCGGCCCAAGACGCGATCGGAAATATTTTTGGCGGATTGATCATCATTACGGAAAAACCGTTCGGGATCGGGGATTGGATCGAAACGCCGAGTGTGGAAGGGACAGTTGAAGACATTACGTTCCGCAGTACGCGGGTACGCACGTTCGGGCAGGCTTTGGTCACAGTGCCAAATTCAAAACTGGCGAATGAGCCAATTGTGAACTGGAGTAAAATGGGTAAACGCCGTGTTACGTTTACGCTTCGTGTGACGTATACGACGCCGCGCGACAAACTGCGAAATTGTGTAGAAAAAATTCGAACGATGCTCCAAGAGCATCCTGAAGTGGACCAGGAAGTATTATTTGCTAACTTTGATGAATTTGACGACCATGGTTTAGCGATTATCCTCTACTTTTTTACAAAAACAACGAACTGGGGAGAATGGCTGCGCGTCAAAGAAGATTGCAACTTGAAAATTATGCAAATTCTAGAGGAGGAAGGAGTCACGATCGCATTGCCCAGTACGAGTGTGTACTATGGAAATAATTTGCAAAGTCCGCCTGCGATCGATTGGAATCCTGATCAGCAAAATAAAACAGGCTAGTTATTTAAAAGGAGTGTTCGCATAATCCAGTGTCATGGAGGGAAAATAAACAACTAAAGGAAGTTATTTTCTTTTTCTCAGGATGGCATTGGAGGTGTGTACGCAAATGGATTTGAGCTTAATTTGGAAAGCAGCGCTCGTTGTTGTCGGCGGCACTTTATTGTTACGGATTGCGGGTAGAAAATCGATTTCTCAGATGACCCTCGTTCAAACGGTCATCATGATCGGGATCGGGTCGTTGTTAGTGCAGCCGATCGTTGGAAAAAATATTTGGGCGACATTCGCGGTCGGTTTCGTGTTAGTGCTTACACAGATTGCGATGGAATACTTGGAAGTTAAATCGGACGCCTTTGAAAAACTGGTGACAGGTCAAGCGATTTCACTCATTGAAAACGGGCAAATTGTAGAAAAGAATTTAAAGAAGTTGAGGTTAACCGTTGATCAACTGGAAATGCAATTGAGGCAGGTCAATGTTGCGAAAGTGGGCGATGTGCAATGGGCAACGTTGGAGCCGAATGGTAAAATGGGTTACATGTTAAAAGAGAAAGCGCAGCCCGCGACCAAAGAGGATATTCAAGACGTACTGAATTTGATCAACGAGAGATTGCCATATATTCGATTGGCTGACGAACAAAATCGGCTTGTTTCGAAGCCGATTGTTCCGCAAAGTGAATCAGGGGAAAACATCTTTACGGAAGTCGTTCACAAAGGGCATGATGAACCGCCTCCGCAACGATTGCAATAGTCAACGGTGAGCAGTTGAGCTGCTCCCGTTGCTTTTTTTCGATCTTTTTCAGAAGCGCGCGGGTGAGAATGAATGGGTTGGGGGAGGGATAGAGGTTTGGCGTGGTTCTTTTTGACAAGTGCGATTTTACTTGAGATTGCAGGCACCGTTTCTATGAAACTATCGGATGGATTTTCAAAATGGATTCCGTCTGCTTTGATGCTATTATTTTATTTACTGGCGTTTATTTGTTTGAGCTTTTCTTTTCGAACCATTTCTGTTAGTATCGCTTACGCGATTTGGTCGGGAGTCGGTACGGCGGCGATTGCGATTATTGGTTACTTTATTTTTCAGGAGTCGTTAACAGTGACAAAGGTAACGGCTATTTTGTTGATCATCATCGGTGTCGTATTGTTAAATATCGGCGGCGATTCAAAGACGCAACTAGAAGTGAGCTCACAAAACGACGTGGCGGTCGGGGATGAATGAGCTCACGAGGGCAGGTGGATCCAGATTGACGGCATGATTGTTTTTCTCTATGATATGAATTGAAAAGTTGGAGATTTATAAAAGTCGAAAGTTGATAGGGATAGAAAAAGTAGAGTAGAAGGGGTGTAGCGGTTTGCAAATCACGCAAAAAGAGGAGATGCCGCTGGAGGAACAACCGAGCGCGTTAATTCGTTATTTATCTAAAATGAAAGGGTCAGGGAGAAGCCCACTTAAAGTGAATGGAAAAGATGCGCTTACGGGTCTTATTGGTGGATTTCTGACGATTCTTAGCTTGGTTTGGTTGACCGATGTGACGAACGCGACTTGGTTAATGGCGCCGTTTGGGGCTAGTTGCGTACTTGTTTTTGGCGTTTGGAACGCGCCTTTGTCACAACCACGCAACGTGATTGGCGGCCATTTTTTATCGGGACTGATCGGCTTGACGATGTATCATTTGTTTGGAAACCAACCCTGGTCGATCGCTTTAGCTGTTGGTTTGGCAATCATGGTCATGCTCGTTACCAAAACAACTCATCCGCCAGCGGGAGCGGACCCGATTGTAGTCATGTTGGGCGGATACGGTTGGAGTTATTTAGTCGCTCCCGTGTTGATCGGCGCAGTGCTGATTGTGGCGCTTGGCTTGATTATTAACAATTTACGAAGCGCGCGTCAGTACCCGACCTTTTGGTTTTAACGGCGGCGTCGGATCGGCTTGGATGGGATGGATTGGGTAAAACAAAAGCAGGTAAAGCAAATCGCTTTACCTGCTTTTGTTGTTTTTGAGGAGGGCTTGCCTTTTTGTAAAGGTCAGAACTCCCGCTAGAACTCGATCACGTCGACGGATTCTAGTATCCAGGCGCTGTAATGGCCCCAACTCCCGTTACACTCGGATAATTTGGGACTTGTCGGCTGTAAAGGTCAGAACTCCCGCTAGATCTCGATTACGTCCACGGAATCTAGTATCCAGGCGCTGCAATGGCCTCTTTTCCATCCTATTTTTACGAGGCAGCTTCTTGCATATCGGCGTTTGAGTTTTGAGACCGAATGACGGATATAAAGGTGAAGACAATGGCGATGCCTAAACCAACTGCGATCGCGCCATACTCAAAACGAATGGTAGGCATACCAACTAGGCGCCCGATTCCGTTCAATAAGATAGGAGATAAAAATTGTCCAATAAATATCATACTGGAAGTGATTGCTATCGCTCGATCGCTTTGTTGCGGCTCGACCGCATTGATTACTTTAACTAAAAGAACCGGAAATAAAATCCCTTGCCCGAAACCGATTAAGCAAACGGAAATGAAAACGAGCGGCAGATTGTTCATTAGGGATAATATTGAAAATGCGATTCCCATGACTAACAGTGTGATAGGAATAATATAGTTTTTCAATAAACCTTGCAATCGTACGAGGAGTATGCTGGTCGTCATACCGCCGACCGTTGTAAACGAAATGACGGTTCCGGCTAAACCGGCGCCGCCTAAATTATTTTGTTCCATATACAAGGCCATGTTGGTCGCGATCGAATAATAAACAAGCATCACGCCGCCCATCGATACAGCATAACCATACACTACCAATGGAATTTTTTTGCGCGGTTGATTGCCTGTTCGTTTTTCGACCGTACCTCTCGGTAGGAAAAAGAACACCAAAATCATGATGATCAACCCGATAAAATACACGTTAAAAGGGACTCTCCAGCCAAACGTTGCGAGGTATCCCGCGAGCATCATCGTAACGATTCCGCCGAAATTACTAAAGGCGGAGTTATACCCCATCATTTGCGTTCGTTCTTCCCCTGTAAAATAGTCGCTAATCAAGGACATTGAAAGCGGCATCACTAATCCTACCCCAGCTCCAAGCGCTAAGCGAAACGCGAGCAGCGATTCAATCGAATTCATAAATTGGGCGCCGACCCCGCTTAATAGATAGATGACTAACCCAGCCATCAGGAGTGACTTTTTCGTTATTTTTGTCGTTAAATAACTACATAAAAAAGAAAACGGGATGATCATCAGCGATGGGGCCGTCAAAATTAATTTAATGAGGACGGGATCGGCAGTAGGGAACTCCTGCGCGATCAGACCTAAAGCAGGTGAAATGGCAGCCCCAGCCATCACGGTCGCCATCCCAATGGAAATAATCGTTGGTTTTAACATTTTATTCATTCAATCACGCTCTTTTTCCTTTGAAATTTAACTTATCGTTCAATGAGGCGCAGCACTTTATCAACTGATATTTCCACTTGTAAAATATCGCGCGCATTCCATAGATTCAGTCCATGTGAGAGGGACATAAAGTAAATGGCCAATTCCGTTGGATCTCCATCGATGAACAGACCCTGCTCTTGTCCGTTTGCAATGATGCGGCTGATACCGTCAATAGCCGACTTATATTTTTCGCTCATCGTCTGCTTGACTTCATCGGACAGCTCCTTCGAGTCAAAGGCTTGGAGCAAAATTACGTGGCGATAAAGGCCCTTTTTTGTGGCCCCTTCATGAGACATTTTGGTCAGCCAGACGAGTTGATCGCGCGGAGAACCTGATTGACTTGCCGCATCATCCACACTTCGAATAAAAAGATCTAACACATCCAACACGATCGAAACATACGCATCCTCTTTTGAATCAAAGTAATGATAAAATAAGCCATGACTTAAATTGACGGAAGAGGTAATTTCACTAATTTTTGTCGCCGCAAACCCTTTGGAGCTAAACAGTTGCAAAGCTGCTTGACTTAGTTGCTCATAACGTTGATCACGAATCTTTTGAAATTTATCAATCCTTTTTGTAGACATCGTTATCGACCCTTTTTTAGTAGATGTAATTGGTTGACTGATCAGTCAACGATCTATACTTTAAATCAAATCAGTCACCTTTGTCAAAAAGTGATGTGCTCGCTTGATGTCGAATAATGTTAAAATAGAGTAGTTCCCTAAACGGAGCGCGTACTTTTTTTAGTTTTGGAGTGTGATGAATTGTTTAAAAAATTCTTTTCGTATTACCAACCGTATAAAGGGTTGTTTGCGCTTGATTTTTCCTGCGCGATTTTAGCGGCATTATTTGAGTTGGCGTTCCCGCTCGCTGTTAATCGCGTTGTAGACGATCTGTTGCCATCGGGACAATGGGCAATCATATTTTGGGCATGTGTCGGGTTGTTGGCCATCTATGTGATCAGCGCCTGCTTGCAGTTTGTGGTTACCTATTGGGGTCATATGCTCGGTGTGAATATCGAGACAGACATGCGAAAGAATTTATTTGTTCATGTGCAACGGCAGTCTTTCCGCTTTTTTGACAACAACAAAACGGGACATCTCGTGTCACGGATGACGAATGATTTGATGGACATTGGCGAACTAGCTCATCATGGACCTGAAGATGTGTTCATCGCGATCATGACATTGCTTGGCGCCTTCGGATTAATGTTGTGGATTAACCCACAGCTCGCCTTGCTTACATTTGCCGTCATTCCGATTATTATTTTTCTGTCCCTGTTTTTCAGTCGAAAAATGACGGGGGCATTTCGCAGTATGTTTGCCGACGTTGCGAACTACAATGCCCGTGTGGAAAACAATGTAAGCGGGATGAGAGTGGTACAAGCTTTTGCAAACGAGCAACACGAAATTGATCAATTCAAGGTGAATAACGAGCAATTTCGAACGACGAAACTGAGCGCCTACTGGTTGATGGCTTGGAACTCTTCAATCAGCAGTATTTTAATGAAGGTCGTATCCATTTTTGTGCTGTTGTGCGGCACGTGGTTTGTGTTACAAAAGCAATTAACGAGTGGAGAATTTATCGCGTTTATTTTATTGTCGAATATCTTTTTGGCGCCGATCAAGCAAATCAATGCGGTTATTGAGTTGTACCCAAAAGGGATTGCGGGTTTTCGACGCTACCTCGATTTGCTCGAATCCGATCCGGATATTAAGGATAGACCAGATGCGATAGAGGTTCCTCATTTAAAAGGGAACATCGAATTTAACAACGTTAAGTTTGGGTATGAGTCTGATCAAACAATTCTAAAAGATTTCAATTTATCAATCCGAGCAGGGGAAACGGTTGCCCTTGTTGGACCTTCAGGCGCGGGTAAAACGACGATTTGCAGTTTGTTGCCGCGATTTTATGATGTGAATGAAGGAACGATTAAAATCGATGGGATTGACACGAAACAGATCAAGCTTGAATCTCTGCGTTCGCAAATTGGGATTGTGCAACAAGACGTCTTTTTATTCGATGGCACCGTTCGGGAAAATATTGCTTATGGAAAACTAGACGCAACCGAAGAAGAAATTTGGGAAGCGGCCCGCCGAGCGCAGTTGGAAGATGTGATTATGTCGCTTGATGACGGGTTGGACACGTTGATTGGGGAGCGTGGCGTGAAATTGTCAGGCGGACAAAAGCAACGTCTCTCGATCGCCCGCTTATTTCTGAAAAATCCATCTATCCTCATTTTGGACGAAGCGACATCGGCTTTGGATACGGAAACAGAGGCGGCGATTCAGCAGGCGCTATCGGAACTGACGATCGGCCGCACGACCATCGTCATCGCCCACCGTTTGGCAACGATCAAAGATGCCGACCGAATTGTCGTGATCACGAAAGATGGTGTGGAAGAGCAAGGCAGTCATCAGCAATTATTGACGCGAGAAGGCGCTTATAGCCGATTGCATGAGGCGCAGTTTTCGTAGCTCGAAACTGAAATTGTCATGCGGCTGTGGCAGGGGCTTTAATAGCAGGAGAAAACTCCGCTTAAATTTGACCCTGATGAATAGGAAAGCCATAGACCTCCTGAAATTAGAAGTCTATGGCTTTTTTTATATTTTTGGGGAGGCATCTAAATCTTTAGGAACGATAAATTCTACGGTTGTTCCTTTGCGCGGTAAACTTTTGATTGTTAGGCCCGATCCGAAAATCCTTTTAATTCGATTATTTGTATTGGGCAGGCCAATTCCGGCTCCGCTTTTTCGTTGGGCGTCAAGTAGGTTGTTTACTTTTTCGGCATCCATTCCGATCCCATCATCGACGATTGCAATCCGCGCATGTGTTTCCTCATCTGTTACACGGATCCAAACGGTTCCACTCTTCCGCTTTTTCAGGACGCCGTGTTGGACTGCATTTTCAACTAACGTTTGGATCGAGAGCGGTGGTACTTTGATATGGATCGATTTATCAATATTCCACTCAACTTGCAGGCGATCCCCAAACCTTTCCTTTTCGATATAAACATAGGATTTGACAAGCTCAAGTTCGTCTTGAATTGGAATCAGTTGCTGCAGGTTATCTTCTTTAAAACTTCGATATAAATATTTGCCAAACGTATCGAGCAAACGGATCATCCGATCAGGGTCAATTTGGCTCAGACTCGCAATCGTATTTAAGGTGTTAAATAAAAAATGGGGACGAATTTGCGCCTGAAGCCACGCCGATTCCATCGCATGTCGTTCGATGATGGACTTTTTGAGATCGATCAAGGCTACACTGCGAGACTTTAATTCCACGGCATTGATCGGTTTTATTACGTAATCGTTCGCGCCAATCGTAAAAGCAACATTGATTTCGGTCATTGCGCCGCGTGATGTTAGTAATAGGATCGGTAGCTCAAGTAGTGTGTATCGTTTTCGAATCCATTTGGTCAATTCATAACCAGACATATAGGGCATCAGGCCATCGATAATGATCAGGTCCCATTCCAACGCATGTATTAATGGAAGCGCTTCTTTGCCGCTCATTACTGTGACAACATTATAAAGTTCAGCTGGAAATAGTCCTTCAATCACCCGTAAACTCCCCGGATCATCATCAACGATCAAGATGTGAATGAGATCTACGGAGAATTGTGTCTGATTGTCTTCGACGATTTGTTCATATGCAGACTCTTCATCATCTTCATTATCTTGATCATGACTTAACGGCAAGCTAAAAGTGAACACCGTTTCTTTATCGGCTTCTGATTTTATAGCCAAGCGTCCGCCATGTAATTCAATCAGCTGTCTGGATACGTCCAATCTGAGCCCAAAAGCGTCCCGATTGAGTTGTTCCTGTTTGTTTGCAATCTCTCCGTTATCCCGCACATAGATGATAGCCATCTGATTGCAGACTTCTGCATGAACTGTGACTTTTCCCGCTCCCGTATTCGCGATCACCGTTTCTATTAGATTAAAGCAAATCTGGTTGAGTCTGCTTTCATCGGCTAACACACGAGGAAATTGCGGGGGAACAGTTGAGACAAGTTCAACTTGCTTCCCATCAGCCAAATGTTTCACGAGATCAAACACTCCGGCGATTACTGCTTGAATGCTCGCGTTTTTCGGGTGGACTTGAATCATATGCTCTTTTAAACGTGTGAAATCTAGCAAATCATAAAGGACGTAGGACATCCCCCTGCCAATATTTATCAAATAATTTAGATCGCTTCGGTCGCGGTAAGTAAATGAACTTTGCTTGCGGTCAAAAAGCGTTTGGGCGATCGTTGTCATCTTATTCAATGGACTCCAAAGTTTATCCGTGCTTTCCACTAAAAATTCGTCTTTCAGTTGATCGGCCCGTTTCAGCTCATCGACCAGTTCAACGACTTGCCGATTTTGTCGGTAGAATCGTTTGAACCAAAAAACAGCAAAACCGAGAAATGCGCAAAGGTAATCGAAAGGATAGAAAGGGATTTGTAGGCCGTGAACATCCTTAATAAGTCCCCAGACAATTCCAGAAGTCGTACTGACGACGACGATCGCAATGAGAAACGACTCATCCTTGAATTGGAAGTATTCTTTCAAAGCGAGCGTAATAACAGATAGGAATGAGACAAAGTAAAGCGAAAAAAACAGAACATCCACTTGCATAATCGCTTGAATGGGCAGCAGAATGATTAGGGCCGCGCCAATTCCATAGGCGATTGTAAACCACCGAAAACGCTTGTATTGTTTATAATTCGTGAGCAGCATTCTCATTAACTGCACGAGGAAGAAAGGCGCTGCGAGATAGATGAATTCCCTCAGTTTGAACGACCAGGCATAATTTAATTGAAGCCAATCGAAGGTGGCGTTGCTATACGTCACGAGCTCATCGATCGCTGGAAAAGTGAATCCGAGTGTAAAAAATAGAAAAATTTTATCTCGATGAATCAAAATATAGATAAGAAGGCTGTATATACTATGCAGAAAAAGGATGGTTACCATACTGATGAGTAGAATCTGAGCAAAACTTTGTTCTTTCGCGATTACCTCTGTGTAACTAAATTGAAGCGGTTTTGCAATTGAAATCCCTTTCATCGTATCAAAGTTGGACACGTGTAATACGAGGTCTATCTCGCCTTTTTCCGCTGAAAATGAAGCGATATATGGACTTCCTTTTCCGATATGGTGTTCGGGAGTTGTCGCGACAACACCAGAATTTCCTTTTAAGTTTCCGTTTACAAACAAAGCGGTTGCCGTGTTAATAGATGGAATTTGGATTGAGTAGACAGCATCAGAGTCTGACGCTTCATCCAGCTGGATTTTTAAATGATACGTTCCAAACGGCTCTCCGTCTTTTTTATCTAAATTCTTCCCTATGCTCCTTATTTCATTGTCTCTCGCTAGGTTCAGTTTGTTAGGTTCGACCAATTGTTCGGGATAAAACACCCACTCTCCATCTAACGTAATCGAATCCTCATCCAGCGTAAAACCCCGCAAGTCCAACATTCCATTTTTGGCAAAAGGTTGTTCAGCCGGTGTATGGTAATTTAACCACAACAATCGAAAACTCGTTAAAACAACGATCATGATTAATAGAATAAGGACCGCTTTCGATTTATCTTTTGAAATGTTTAAGCTCATTTATGTCTCCATCCGTTTCAAACAATTTAAGGTAGTCTGTCCACTGTTACGTGTGCTCTCAGCATGATCATACCCTGTGGGAGACGGTTTTGTCTCATATTTCTTCCACTTTCCAATTAAGTCCAAATTCTGTACAGAATCTGTATAGTTCACCCATTTATAATGGAATGTAATTACATATAGAAAGACGGTGAGCAGAAATTGGTTAGAAGAATCGCTCAACTATCCCTATTATTCGCTTTGCTCTTTCAAACCTTTTTTGGTGGCATGGGTGTTCAACCACTCGTCGTTGCGCAAGAGTCGTGGACAGAGGAAGCAGTTGAAGATTCGGTAATAGACGAATCCGATGAAAATGGGGAAGTGGATGGACCTGTAGAGCAAGATCAAAATACAGGGGAAGAAGAATCTGAATCTAACGTAGAAGAGGTTGCGAAAGGCACTCCTGAAGATGGGGACAATCTCGAAGACGGGGAATCGGAAGAAGATGTTGCTTTAGAACCTGAAAATGAAGGCAACAACTCTGAACCAGTCTCGGATGGAGAGAATCGTGGAGATGAGAAAGGTAATGAAAGTGATACAGATACAGATAAGACCGAAAAGCAAGATGCAGACAGCAAAGATCAAGTAGATGGCGAGAAGCCATCAGCTGAGAACCCAGATGAGCAACAGGAAGAAGAAAAGACAGGGCTGTTTTGGGGGCTATTTGGTGGAGTATTTGGAGGTAATTCAATCGTTGAATTCCCTTTTATCACCAATATAAGCATCAAGGATAAGGATGGCAAGGATCTAGACCAAGCTGAAAGTGTTAGTAAAAGTGAACAGGTTATACTTCGTTATGATTGGCAGCTGCCCAACGATCATGAGATTCAAGAAGGCGCGACTTATAAATTTGCATTGCCAGAAGGCATATTTGCTATTATGAACACGATCAGTTTGTCTTTGGATTCTGACGGTGATCAAGTAGCAAATGTTAAAATTGATACGGACGGCAACGGAGTTATCACTTTTACGGAGTTTGTTGGATCTCACTCCAATGTTGAAGGATGGTTTGAAATCACTACCAAGTTTAATCCAAATGAGATACCAAATCAAAATCCAGTTGAAATTAAGTTTGAAGTGGATGGCAAATCGGAGCCTATTGTAGTGAAAGTAAACTTTGAGCAACCTGAGCCTACCATTAAGAAGACAGGAAAGTATAATGCTCAAACAAATACGATTACCTGGGTAGTCGACTTCAATAAGGAAAAGGTATCGTTGCAAAACGCTGTATTCAGCGACGCGTTGGTAGATGGACTTGAGTATGTGAATGGATCTTTTAAAGTTAGTCCAGATCCACGGGGGAATTTTAGTGAGGATAACGGGACGCTAACTTATGAATTTCCTGCCAAGATTCTTGATTCATATGCTATTACCTTTGACACGAAGGTTACCGATTTCGAAGGAACCTCGTTAATAAAGAAAAACACAGCAACGATCAAGTATAATGAAGATAAAGAAATAGAATCTAGCACTACAGTAACTGCAAATGCAAATTATATTAAGAAATCTGGTAAGGACAACTATGCGAACAAACAGATAGATTGGGAGATTATTGTTAACGAAGACGAACTTGAATTAGAGAACTTTACCATAATAGATCAACTTCCAGTTGAACTAGAGTTAGTTATGGATTCGGTAAAATTAAATGATGGAAATTTGACGGGCTTTGAATACAAAGATGGTGAATTCAGTTATCAATTCGTGGGTGCTATCACCAGCAAGCAGATCATTACGTTTTCAACAAAAGTGCCTGAAAAATATTATAATGGCCAACACGAGATGCCGGAGTTCGAGAATGTTGCTAAGATCTTTATACCTAGTATTGGAAAAACCATCTCATCTAATAAAGTAGGCATTGGGCCGAAAACCAGCGTGATTCGAAAAACTGGAGCAGGTTATAATCGTTCGACTCAAGAAATTACGTGGAAAATTACGGTGAACGAGAATGAGGTTGAAATTACAAATGCGGTATTAACGGACCAGATTCCCAAAGGACAGGAATTTGTCAAAGGTTCCTTTGAGATCAATTCGAATCCAGGGGGAATATTTAGTCAAGAAGGCCAGACGTTAACTTTTACGTTCCCTGACAAGATTGAGAAAACTTATATTATTACTTTTAAAACAAAAGTAATCAACCCAGCACACACAGCTGCAAATAAAAGTAAAAGTTATGAAAATAGCGTAACTTTGACGGGAGCCAATATTACAGAATCCACATCAACAGGGAAACAAACAGTCACTAGTAAAGTAATTAAAAAAACAAATGAAGGTTACGACTACCTAGATAGGGTGTTAACATGGAAGATTGTCGTTAACCAAAACAAGATGGAGTTACCTAACGCGGTATTGACGGATGTGATAGGAGACGGTCAAGAGCTTGTAGAAGACTCTTTAGTACTTCCAGATGGGGCTACACACAGTTACGATAATAAAAAACTAAAAATTACCTTAGGAACGATTACTGAAGAACAGCTAATTATATTTAAAACTAGCATTGCTGATCCAGAGTCTTTCTTCAAGGAAAATGGGGAAAAGACGGTTGAGAACACTGCGACATTAACAAACGACTTTGGCCCTTCCGAATCGAGCACTGGAACAAAGAAAATTGAAAACACGGTTGTTGCTAAAGGGGGTTCAATTGTAAATGGTGAACCGACTATTGAGTGGAAGGTAACGATTAACCAGAACAAACTGCTCCTAGGAAAAGCAATATTAACGGATGTTTTGCCTGAAGGATTGACTTTAGATACATCGTCCGTGAAACTTTATAAACAAGAGTTGGACGTTAATGGAAATCTGACAAAAGGCATTGAAGTTAATGGCTTGGATGCCAGTAATATCTCGTATGATGGAAATGAAAGAAAATTTGTTTTCACTATGCCAGAAGTAGATAATAATAATGAGGCCTTTCTCCTTGTATTTAGAACGGATATTTTAGACGCATCAAAATCACCGTTTAAAAATACGATCAACTTTAAAGGGTATGGCCTGAACGATGATCAAGGAACATCTAGCAATACGATTGCCTATCAGTCTGGAAGCGGTGGAGCAAGCGGAACAACAGGAAGCGTGAATATTATAAAGATTGACGCTGAAGATGAAACAAAAAGATTAAAAGACGCTTCGTTTGCTTTGTATGATAGGTATGGAAATTTAATTAGAGAAGCTAGTACAGGGAACAACGGTGAAGTCCTATTTGATCGATTAAGATTTGAAATCCCTTATACGATTAAAGAGGTTTCTGCCCCAACAGGTTATTCTTTAAATGGAGAAGTGAAAGGATTCATTCTTACAAGTAAGAATAAAAATGTTGAATACAAGGTAAAAAACGAAAAGATCACTGGAAGTATTAAGCTTATTAAGATTGATGCTGATAACAATACAACGAAACTCTCAGGAGCAATATTTGAACTCCTTGATGAGAATAAAGAAGTATTGAAACAGTCGGATGCAACGACAAGCGATGGTATTGTTGTCTTTGATAAACTAGAATTTAATACTAAGTACATTATTCGAGAAAAAACATCGCCTTGGGGCTACAAACTAAGCGACGAAGAATATTCTTTTACGCTACAAAACAATGATATTGAAAGAAATGTTGAATATGAATTCAAAAACAAGCAGTTCAAAGAAGGCTCCGTGTCAATTATAAAAGTTGACAGCCGCGATAAAAGCAAACGATTATCTGGCGCCGAGTTTGAAGTGAGGGACTCCGATGGCAAAGTTGTGGCTACAGTTATAACAGATGCCGATGGCAAAGCGGAAGTAAAAAATCTAACGTATGGAGACTACAAGTTAGTAGAAACAAAGGCTCCGCGTAATTACCAATTCGACAAAACGGAGCGCGATTTCACCATTGACGATAATGAGCATGTCATAGCGTTAGAGATTACGAATAAGAAACGACCTAGCGGAGGCGGCGGTGGAACACCTCCAACGGATCCAAAAGGTTCGCTCTCGATCATTAAGGTAGACAGCAGAGATCAGAGCAATCGATTGTCTGGAGCCACATTTGAATTAAAAGATTCTGATGGCAAAGTTGTCGCGACATTAACAACAGATGCGAACGGTCAAGCGAAAGTAGCCGATTTAGCCCTTGGCGAGTATACGTTAGTTGAAACAAAAGCTCCAGAGGGCTATGAACTTGGTGATGCGATTCGTACTATCAAGATCGAAAGAAATCACAAAGATATTACATTAGACAAGATACCTAATGTTAAATCAACCGATCCTAAGGATCCAAAAAATCCGCAGGATCCCGATAAGCCTGTAGATCCTGAAGATCCGAATAAAGATCCAGAGGATCCTATTAATCCTGAAGATCCAGAGCAAACGGATCCGCTAGATCCAAGCAAGCCAGTTGACCCGGCGGATCCATCTGAATCTACGGATCCAGGACAATCAGGTGAGCAAGGGGATGCTAGCGAATCCGATCAATCTGATGCTGTATCAGGCGGCGCGGAATCAGCCGACACAGGCAAAGTCGATGGACATAGTCAATCAGGCGAGTCTGGACAAACGAAGTCTGGCAAAACGAAGTTCGACCAAGATGGTCGACAGTTGCCAAATACTGCGACACCGCTCTATAATTACGCGTTAGCGGGATTAGTGATCGTCTTAGCCGGGTTTGGATTAAGACAGTGGGGTAGTCGAAGAAGGCAACACTAGTTAAATTTCTTAAACAGGTGGAGAAAAGGAATCCTTTCCCCACCTGTTTTTCTTTCATTAAGCTTTTAAAGTTGTGGAAAGGAGGGGGTTAGCTTGAGGCTGTTATCGACTTTTATGATTATTGTCGGTATCGCGCTGCTTGGTTATAGCGGCATTCAAATGTGGTCCTCAAACGAGCAACAACAGGCTGCATTATTAAAAGCGGAGCAAAGGATTATGGACCAAGCAAAGAGTGAAGGTCCTGTTGTTTTTGACCCGAAAATAGGCGAAGAAATCGGTGTGCTCTCATTGCCAAAACTAGACAGTACATTGCCAATTATTGAAGGTGTTGACGAATCTGAGTTAAGCAGAGGTGTGGGTCATTATTATGGTACCTCTTTTCCGGATGACAAGGGGCAGATTGTATTGTCTGGTCATCGAGATACTGTTTTTCGCAGGATTGGCGAGCTGGAAATTGGCGATGAACTGGTCGTAAACATGCCTTACGGCAATTTTACTTATATTATTGAAGAAACCGAAATTGTCGAGGCTGGTGATACAACCGTGATTCGACCCGAACAAGATGAGGAATTGTTAACAGTCACGACTTGCTATCCTTTTCGGTACGTGGGCGATGCTCCTGATCGCTACATTATATATGCTAAGCCCAAAAGTTGAAGCAAAGAAGGCAAGGGGTTTTTATTGATCTACTGATTTGTGTGACTAATTTCCGAATTTAATGTAGCTTTATATGCATTGCAAGAATATTGAAGGTAAGATATAAATATAGGGGGAGCATAAAGAACTAACGATTGATAGTCTTATGGTCCTGCTGCTTGTCGCGAGGAATGCTCTTTGATCCAATTCATCTTGTAGTGTTAGCTGATTAAGACAATCTATTTCACAGTTTTGTAAAGATCATTTGGGGTTCGTATAAGAGGTGAAAAAGGGTCAGTCTTTTACATAATGGACAGAAAAAATAAGGCTTTGAAAGAAATGTACGTAGGGGGAGAGGGTTCCTAGATGTGGCCGTTGAAAAGAAATAGAAACCAACTTAGCAATTTGGATTGGGTGAAAAGTGTCAACGATCAGACTGTCAGCATTGATTTGCAACAGTATCATGAAATAAGAAAACAGATGGAAATGATTCAATTTGATAAAAAAGAATTGCAGGTGATCAAGAGTCTTGAGTCGATTGTGGAAAAGAATATCGAGACGATTGTATCCGCATTTTACAATACGATTTTAGCGATTCCTCATTTAAAGGAAATAATTGATGAACACAGCTCGATTGATCGCCTACGGAATACGTTAAGCGGGCATATGATTGAAATGTTTAGCGGAAAAATAGATGAGGCGTTTATTCAAAAAAGGTTGCGTGTGGCTCAGGCGCACGTGCGAATCGGGTTAGAACCGAAATGGTATATCGGGGCTTTTCAAAATTTGCAAAGCGCCCTGTTTGATATCGTGAATCAGCATTTAACGAACAGAGAGGACAGTGTTCTCGCCGGAAAAGCGATTTCAAAAATATTAAATTTTGAACAACAGCTCGTGTTAGCAGAGTATGAAAAAGAGCATCTAAGATTAAGAGAGATGCAGTACGAAAAAGTAAAAGAGGAGTTAAAATCGAAGATTAGCGCGACAAGTGAAGAGTTAGTGGCCTTAACAGATCAAACGAACGCATCGGTTCAACAAGTTTCTGCTAATGTAAATGAGGTCAATCAAGCGATCCAGGATAGTTCTCATCTTTCAAAAGAGACGGAACGTCTAGCGAATTACGGTCAAGGTATGGTAGAAGGACTTGCGGGCCAAATGGAATCGATTGCGGGAGGCGCGGATCAAATGCAGGAATTTGTTCGAAAATTGGATGAATCTTCCCTTGAAATTAGGCAAATTATCTTGCTCGTTCAACGGATTGCGGATCAAACGCACCTATTGGCGTTGAATGCGGCCATTGAAGCGGCAAGAGCGGGGGAACATGGCAGAGGATTTTCAGTTGTAGCTGATGAAGTCCGAAAGCTAGCCGAAGAATCGAAAGGTTCTGTTCAGGAAATTACGGAATTGATTCAAGCGTCATTTGAACTGACCTCGGAAGTTACGAAATCTATCGCGGAGGTCCAAAATATTGTGGAAGCAGGCCTGCAAGGGTCGACAGCTACGCAAACGACATTTGATGAGATTCTATCATCAATGAGTCAAAGCATGGACCGTATTAAACAGGTCGAACGGGATGCGCAAGAGCTTGTCCAAGTTGTGGAAGGGATCAGTCAGGCAACAACGGAAGTAGCCGAATCCGCGGAATCTTTAAATCATTTGGCAACGAATATGTAGCGATTGGCAAGAGACCGTCATCAAAGATGACGGTCTTTTATTTTGGTTTAACCACTTCTGTTCTCCACTGCTCATACCACTTTTTAACATGCGGACTAACTGCTAGATCCAACTCGGCTAATGCTATTTTCATTTGATTGTATTGTCGCTCAACTTCAGAGAACGCCCCGAAGGAAGCGTAACCTATCATTAATTGAAAATGAGCCCGTTCATCCTCCGCTTTGTACGAACAAATTTTTGTGTACCAATTTTTGGCCTTTTCAAAATTGTCGTGTTCATTATAGTGATCGGCGATCATGTAAGCATACTGTAACCAGCGCTGCTCCAAACGATACCGTTCGGGTTCTGCCCATAAATAATCATAATCTTGTAGGTAGGCCCCTGTGTAAAAATTCAACGCCGCTTCATATTCAGTGAGGGTTTCCTGGGTAAGAGGTGGAAGGGATGTAAGTTTTTCTTCCCACTCTACGGCATCAATGTGGACATCGTTGAGAAGTAAAATGTAGCCTTCCGATGTGTTTTTAATTGAACAATGCTCACCAAAATGACTGAGTGTTTTTCGGATATGATAGATCGTTGTGTATAGCTGTGAAAAAGCCCGTTGTTCATCGACATCTGGCCATAAGAGCTCAATGAGTTCGGATTTTTGGGCCGTTTTCTTTTGATGATGCAGCAAATAAAGGAAACATTCTTGCGCTTTGGACGTACGCCATTGAATGACTTTGCGCGGGCTGTTGCCTGAGGTATTGTATGTCAACTTTCCAAATAGATTAAATTGCAGTTTGCTCTCCCGCGCAAGGGGACGACTTCGATCTTGTAATTGCGTCTTGATGCGGGTGATTGTTTTTTGTAGGCGATCCGTTTGAGCGGGCTTTAACACATAGTCCAATGCATTCAGTTCAAATGCCTGCACCGCATATTCATGAAAGGCGGTTACAAAAACGATGGCTAAATTCTTGTTTACTTCAAGTAATTGTTCGGCTAATTCAAGGCCGTTTTTTCCAGGCATTTCAATATCTAAGAACACAAGGTCAATATTTTGTAGTAGCTTCTCGCGCTCAGCGATCTCTAAATTCGTTAATTTCTCAACTATGACGATATTGCTAATTTTATTTATTTGATGTTCTAGAAAATCTAAGGCAAGTGGTTCGTCGTCAACAAGAATCGCCCTCATCTGTTCTCCTCCATAAGTATTAAGTCAACGCTCCAGGATGCATGTAGTCACACATATACTATTATAGATTCAATGTATAGTTTTTGTATAGTTTTGGACTGTATGATGGATATCAATTGTGTGCGAGAGTATACGGAATGGTGTGAAGTATTATGTTGCTAAAGTGGATTTTGCGAGTTAGTTCTATCCTTCTTATTGTTTTGTTGGTTGTAATTAGGGTGAATTTGGTAAAAGAGACGGAGCAGCAAGATATCTTGGAACGACCAATCCTTCAAACAGAGCAATTTATCTTTAATCATTTGCTTGATGAAGCGGGTATGATCCGTACAGATTTTAAGGGAAATCCAAATGGAAACCTCATATTATCTGAATCGATGGGGTTATGGTTAGAATATCTTGCGCTAAAAAAGGATAATTCTCTTTTTGATTCAGCTTACCTTGCGTTAAAGAAAGACTTTATTAGTAAAGAGAATCTCGTGATGTGGAAAGTGGAAGGAAGCGTTAGGGCGGATACGAATGCCTTGATAGATGATTTGCGGATTATTGCTTCTTTATTTCGCAAAGGGGAACAAATGAATCGGAGCGATTATATCAAGCAAGCCATACGCCTGTCTAAATCTATAATGAAATATAATCGGCAAGACGATTATTTTGTTGATTTTTATGATGTGAGATACAAGTATCAGAACAAAGAATTGACTCTTTCTTATCTAATTCCAAAGGCCTTTCAATATATGGTTAATTACGGGGTAATTACAGTCGATGAACTCGATCAACTTCGGGACTTTTTACGCAATATGCCTACGGATAATGGATTTTATCCAAAGTATTATTCTGTTGAAGATAATCGATTTCATTTTGATCAAGAAATTAATTTAATAGATCAATTGTATACTGTGATTCACCTAGAAGGATTCGGAATATCGACCGATTCATTTTTCAAGTGGATTAAAGATATCTATCTCCAGGAAAACGTCATATATGGTCGATATGATCGGTTGAGTAAGCAACGGATAGTTGAATATGAAGCCCCAGCTGTTTATGCGTTGTTAGTTATTTATAGTCTAGAAAAAAATGAACGCGCGTTTGCTAAGAGTGTTTATGAACGGATGACTGAATTGCGATCGGACGATCCGATGTCTACGTATAAGGGGGGGTATGTATTCTCTAATTCAACCCATTCTTTTGATAATTTATTGGCATTGGTGGCGGAGAGGAAATTATTGAATGAATAAAATTTTAAATAAAAATAATCTTTTGTTTATTTTGCTAACGAGCATCTTATTATTAGTGCTCAGTTTTGGTTTGTTTTTATTTCCGCGGGGACAAGGCGGGGCCATCCTATATACACTGGGATTGTTCATCGGTCTTGTCGGAGTGATAGGGGGCGCCGTTGCGGCTTTAGGCTTTACATTGCTTTTATTTTTTATGATTGGCAGCGTTATGTTTTGGACAGCTTTTACTGAAACTCCATTATTTAATATAGACATTTCATTTTTCGTCATTATCGTGTGGATGATCGGCATGCTGCTTATTTCTTTGCTTACGGGGCAAATGTCATCCCAACTGAAAGCAATGCACGATGAGAATCAATCATTGCGCGAGCAGATCAGAACGTTAGTTGCAATTGATCCGACCACTGGCTTTGATAATAAAGAGCGGATGTTGGTTGAACTTGAATTAGAATTCAATCGTTCTAAACGATATAAGCAAACATTTACCTTTGTATTAATGAAAATCAATCATTTAGATCAATTTGAAAAATTGTACGGAGTAAAAGAAATGAACAGACTGTTCCAACATTTTGCTAAAGGGATTCATCGTTGTGTAAGAGCGAGCGATCAAAAATATCGTCCGGAAAAGGATATGTTTGCTTTGATCTTGCCTTATACGGAAATTAGTGATGTGAAAGTTGTGATCCAAAAGTTAGAAAAGGAACTAAAAGTATATCAGCTGGAAAATCGAAAATATACGACGTTAACAATTGAGTATGGGTACATCGGTTTGGATGAAAGAATTAGCCAGTTTTCAAATATTTACGAGTTAGCGAAAGAACAGGTGTCTGCCCATGTTTCGTAGATTCTTGTCATTGTTGCTTGTTTCTTTGTTAGTTTTGCCTATGATGGCCAATGGAGCGCGCGCGAAACAACAGCTCGAAGCTTTACAAAATGATGATGTACGAGTCTTGCTTATCTATTCTAATGAAAATAGCGCTGAAAGTGTGGCCGTTCGAAAATTAGATTTATTGCTTCATCATTTTACAAAGCATGTTCGTTTAGTCGCTGATTTTGCGCTCACAGAACAAATGCTGAAAGACGCTACGCACGTTATTTATTACGGGGAGACGGAGCGGCAGTTAAATAAAGAAGTGGTTTCTCTAATGAAGGGCATTAAAAAACCATTGATTATGGTTGGCGAAAACTTTGAACAGTTCTCTTCTTTTAATAGGCGGATGGGGGCAATTTTAGCGGTAAATCAGATTAGTCAGCAGGACTCGGCAACCTATTTTCAATCATCGCCGCTCTTAATTAAGCCCATTCATGTTACTGAGGAGATGGAGGTCATGTTGTATGGGGTTAAAGAGGAAGAACGCGTTCCGCTGTTTGTTCAGTATGAAGATGAGTACGCGCTTACTTCAAGTGGGGTCTTAGAAGAATTAGTCTACTATTATATTGCGGAAATACTCCATGAGATACTACCGAATAATCATGCCGATGAACATCTGGCTTATCTTCGCCTGGAAGATATTCACCCGATGTCCGATCCGAAAAAATTAAAAGATGTTGCCGCTTATCTGGAGGAGCGAGGCATTCCTTATCTACTCGTTGTGATCCCTGTTTATATTACACCTAACACGGGGGAGCGAGTGTATTTTGCCGATTCTCCAGAGTTAGTCGAAGTTCTGCGAGAATTACAAAATAAGGGAGGGACAGTCATTTCCCACGGATATACGCACCAATACCGAGACAGTGAAACGGGAGAAGGATTTGAATTTTGGGACGTAGTAAATGACCAATTTATTATTGAATCAAATCCGAATAATTCGATTGAAACGATTAGGACGATCGATCAATTTCCAAACGAAGAAGAATATCGGGCCTATATTGAACCGCTTAAAAAAAAAGAGAGAAAGTATGTAAAAAAACGAATAAAAGATTCAATTCATGAGTTGGCATCGCATGAATTGTATCCATTAGCTTTTGAAGCCCCGCATTATACGATGTCTCAACAAGGATATGAGATCGTTGCAGATTATTTCACGTCAATTTTTGGTCAAATTCAATTAAGTGATGAAAATTGGGAGCAAATGAGCGCCCCACCATACCTCTCTTCCGCTCATCTTTTGCGCGGGATGGCTCTTTATCCTGAAACGATTGGGTATGTGGATGGGACAGTGGAAGGATCTATGGAAAACCAAAAGCGATTAAATCAAGTATTAATTGTTAGGGATAGCGTGATCGGTGGATTTTATCATCCTTATTTAGGCGTAGAACCTTTGCCCGAATTTTTATCCCTCTATGAGAAGGTTCCAAATTTAAAATGGATCGATTTTAAAAAGCATTCTAATGCGGTAAAGACTTCAAGGGTTCAGATCTCAACTGAAAAAACAGGGACGATTCATATCAAAAATGACATAGCGCGATGGGAAAATATATGGAATCATTCAGAGCTATCCAGTCTTGAAAAAGTTTTATGGGGATTAACCACAATTGTTCTTTTATTCATCCTCTTGTTTTTGGCATTTTCCTTTTATTTGAGAACACAGGTAAAAAAACGATTGTTTAAGGAGAGAGACACGATTGGCTAATACTTTATTTCTACTTTCTCTAGTCGTGATCTGGGTGATGCTTCTGTATCATATGTTTCTCATGTTAGGTGGTTATTTACATTTCACACGTTTTGAACGTGTCATCCCTCAATGGAAAAAGAAGTTAACTGATTTGCCAACAGTAAGCATTTTAATTCCCGCACACAACGAGGCGGTAGTTATTGAAAAAACATTAAGGGCGATGATTCGCCTTGAATATCCTAAAGATCGACTGGAAGTCGTCGTGATTAATGATAATTCCACTGATAAAACAGGAGAAATTGCTCGCAAAATCGCAATGGACCATCCTTTCATAAAGGTAGTCGACACGATGCCGCCTCGCGCTGGAAAAGGGAAATCAAGCGCGTTGAACCAAGGCTTTGAGATATCGACTGGAAAGTACATTATTGTTTACGATGCCGATAATACACCGGAAAAAAAAGCAGTCTATTATCTCGTAATGGGTCTGGAAAACGATCAGAAAGCTGGCGCAATTGTAGGGAAGTTTAGAGTTAGTAATGCAAAGAGAACGTTGCTAACGCGATTTATTAATATAGAAACGATTTGTTTTCAATGGATGGCCCAGGCGGGGCGATGGTTCTGGTTTAAAATGACGACAATACCGGGAACAAATTTTGCGATTCGTCGTTCAATCATTGAAACTTTAGGCGGGTGGGATGAACAAGCGCTTGCAGAAGATACAGAGTTGTCTATTCGTGTCTATAATCTCGGGTATTCTATTCGATTTTTTCCGGCAGCCATTACGTGGGAACAAGAACCGGAAACGTGGAAGGTTTGGTGGCGACAACGAACGAGATGGGCGAGAGGGAATCAGTATGTTGTTGTAAAGTTTATGCGGACGTTTTTAAGTTTGGAAAGAAAGATAGTGGCTTTCGACTTAATTTATTTTTTCTTTACGTATTTTTTGTTTTTTTCGGGCGTGATTGTTTCCAACATTATTTTTATAACGAATTTATTTATTGATCTTCAGTTAACGATCGGCCTCGTATCGATCATTTTATGGGTTCTGGCATATTTTTTATATGTTACTGAGGTCTTTATAACACTGAGTATTGAACAAACCGAGATGACATTAACTAACTTTTTCATAGTGTTATTAATGTATTTCACCTATTCACAATTGTGGATTATATTGGTGGCATATTCTTTGATTTTGGAAATCAAACGCGCATTATTAAGACAGGAAGTGCAGTGGTATAAAACAGAGCGATTTGACTCTGAATCATGATAGGCGGAGTGTGCGCATATGAGATATAAAATGAATAAATTGTTTCAGAGATTAACTATATTAGTACTAAGTTTGCTTCTAATCCTTCCTTCAATAACTACAGAGGCTGTTGGCTTTCCGTTGCAGGGTAGAACGATCCAATTAAATGACGATATCTTTCAAAGCGACGGAAGTGAAAGTTCGACAGTGTCTATAATCAATTTGACAGCGCAAGATCAAGTGTTGGAAGGAATGGCTGATAACGTTGAGTTTTTCTATGAAATCCCATCAGGATCGGGTTTAGATGGAAGTATGTTGAATTTAATTGTCCAATATTCTGAACTTCTACAGGAAGGTTCTACGATGACAGTTTACATTGATGATAAACCATTCCATAGCGAAGCTTTACAAATGGATCGACAGGCAATGGAGATTAAAAGACCTTTGCCAACTGAAGCGCTCAGTGAAGGTTTTCATACGATTAGAGTGAATTTTTATGGCCATATATCGGAAGAGCTTTGCGCTGATTTGGAGAATCCTGCAAATTGGTTGATGATTTTAGCGGAGAGCCATCTCGTAATGCATACGAATGATCGCTCAGATAGAATCAATATGTTACAAGATTATCCATATCCATTTATTCAAAGACAACAGGCTAAAACCGTTCAATCGGTCCTCGTGATTCCGGATGAAGCTTCTGCGTCAGTCATACTGGCGGCATTAAAACTAACAAATTACTTAAGTCATCATGCTAGCGATCAGGAAGAAATAATGATTGTAAGAGAATCAGAGTTAAATATGATATCTACTAATATTATTGCATTGGGAAAACAGGAGGATTGGACGGGGATCATACGAAAAGTATTTAATGCGGCGAATGTAAAAGTCGAGAATGAAAATCTTGTAGTAAGTAACTATCTCATCAGAGCTTCTGCTGAATCGAAACAAATTATGTTTATTACGGCATTAAAAGATCAAATCATTTCAGATAAGATTACTGCGCTAACAACCGATCATTTTGTTAAACAATTAGCAGGGGATCAACTTTCGATTGATAAGATACCAACTCTAGCTAAGGAGGAAAAGGCAGAACGTCACGTATTTCAAGAGATAGGTATTGCTAATCAAACATTGACAGAAGCGAGAAAAAAATCTTTGAACTATTTTTTTCAGTTACCTTCCTATGTTGATGTAGAACAAGATGGTACATTGCATTTAAAAATTAGAGCATCTAAACCTTTAGCAAGATCAGAGCGTAGAGGAAATGAAGACGGTGCTGAGCTAGTCGTCATTATAAATGAAATTCCACATTCAATTGATATTCGAGAACAACTACAAGAATCCGAAGAATCTTTTGTTAATGTGGAGATTCCGATCGAAGCTGAGCAAATCAAGAAAGCTCCCTACTTAACAATTCAATTTGAGGCAATTGGACTTGGCGAACCTAAAATTTGTGTTCCTGTTGAGGATGGAAGATGGATTTTTGTACATGAAGAAAGTTATTTACAATTTGGCACTCGTGAATATAGAACAGAAAGTAATTTTAAAACATGGCCTGATCCGTTCGTTTCGATTGACAGTAATGACGAAACAGTTTTTCTGTTGCCGAATGATGTCCCTACCGATTCCCTCAACCAATTGCAAAGGATTATATTGAGAAATAATGATCGCAATTTTTTGGATAACGTAGAAATTATATTTGAAAAAGAGTTAAATGAAACCAATTTATTAGGAAAACATGTCATTATCTTCGGGAGATTTGGACTTAATCTACTTTTAACCACCTATCAAGATCAGTTAATTGTTGATGTTGAAAATAACAGGTTAGATCTGTCCTCATTCCAATTTGTTAATGAAACAGCTAAGCATGTAGCCTGGCTACAGCCATCAGTGTGGGATGATAGCAAAATCATGGCAGTGTTTGCTCCCGTGCAGGCGCAGACAACTGAACCGTTTTTAATTGATGGTTTGATTCGGTATATAAATACAAATCGACCCAACACAAATATAATTGTTGAAAATAATAACGGACAAATCTTTACACATCAATTGAAAGAAGGTGGAACGGTTGCGATACCTGACTCAACTAAACGAGATAAAGGCCAAGTTAAGCTACTGCCACTGATAATATTTGCTGGGATCTTCATTTTTAGCATGGCAATTTTTATTTTATTGTATCAGAAAAAGCGTTCATCCTAATGATTGAATGGTAAAGTGGTCTGAAAAGTAGTCAGGTTACAACGATCAACTAGAAAGCTCCTCTGTATATATTTTGTATAGTTCCCTGGTGTAGAGTGGAGTTGACTGCGCATAGTCTAAAAGCTTTGGTCGAAGGGGGGATTAGTCCAAGATGTCTGACTCTGAATTTATTGTTATTTCATTGCTTACGTTGTTAATACTTCTCCAATTACTTGGACTCCTATTCAACTATTCTACGAGAACTCAGCTCCAGTCTCATCTTGGAACGCTGAAGAGGGTAATGCTTGAAGCGCAAACTGGGAAAGACTTTAAATCCATGATGTTGGATCCTCTCGGAAGTTCTAAGGAATTAGAACAAGTCGTCTTGGCGTTTAATGAAATGTTAGCGACGATTCAACAGCGGGAAAAAATGTTAAAGAAACTGTCTTATACTGATCCATTAACGGGCGCGGCGAATCGGCGCGCGTTTGAACAGTATTTTGATGAACAATGGGGGATAGCTAGCTCAAATGAATCTGCTCTATCCGTTGCGTTAATCGATATTGATCACTTTAAAAGGTTTAATGATCGATTTGGGCATTTAGCTGGGGACCAATGCTTAAAAGAAGTCACGGTAGCGGTTGAACAGACTCTATGCAATTCGAACTCCTTTCTGGCTCGTTATGGCGGAGAAGAATTTATTATCATTTTGCCAGGGATAGAGATCGATGAAGCGGCTCAAATCGCGGAGCAAGCGCGTAAAAATATAGCGGAGCTTCGAATCCCAATGGGGATAGATTATAACAAGCAAAACTTTATCACGATTAGTATCGGTGTGGCAAGTATTACTCCATCCAGCAAAATGGCTAAAGAGGATCTTATTGAGGTGGCGGATCAAGCGTTATATGAAGCCAAAAGCGGAGGAAGAAACAAGGTGGTTATAAAATAGTAGAAGAGATAGGGTTATCCACATCTCTTCTACTATTTTTAATCTCTCGGAATTTGAAATCGAACGGTTGTACCATGATCGGGCTTGCTTGTAATCTCTAATCCCATTCCATATTGTTTGATTAGCCGATGATGGGTGTTCGTGATTCCAAGCGATGGAGATTCATGTGGTTGTTTGGCAAGCAGTTCTTGAACTTTCGTTGGACTTATTCCGACGCCGTCATCGGTAACGGTGATCAAATAAAAAGTTTCTGCTTCATTCACATTAATCTCAATTGTTCCGCCCCGAATTCGTTGAAGTACGCCATGCCTCACAGCATTTTCGACAAGGGGTTGAATCGAAAGAGGCGGAAGTTGAAAATCGAGTCCTTCCGGGACCTTCCATTCGATTCTCAAGCGATCGCCAAATCGCTCTTTTTCGATGTATAGATACGATTCGATCAACTCAAGTTCGGCTTGGAGTGATACGCGACTTCGTAAGTTTTGAATATCGAAGCTTCTCCTTAAGTAATTTCCAAATTCATGAAGGAGCTTCGTCATCCTCGTAATATCGATTTCGCTTAACGATGCGATCGTGTTCAAGGTGTTAAATAGAAAATGCGGTTGTATCTGAGCTTGTAACCAGGCAGCTTCTAATCTTAGTTGTTCATCGACGGATTTTTTAAGCTCGGTCAACGCATTTACACGCGCCCGCAGTTCCAAGGCATCTAACGGTTTTGCGACATAATCATTGGCTCCTGATTGGAATCCAGCGTTAATATCTTCCGTTTGATTGCGGGCCGTCAACAGGAGGATCGGCAATTCAAACGCGGTCCATTGTCGACGGATTATTTGCGTTAGTTCGTAACCGGACATGTTCGGCATCATCACATCGGAAATGACCAAATCGAAATCCCTCTTTTTAATCCAAGCGAGCGCTGACTGACCGCTCTGCGCGGTTACGACCTCATAATCCGCCTCCAGAACTTGTTTAATGACTTGCAAATTCACGGGATCATCATCAACGATTAAAATGGAGGGCTGATTTCCGAGCGCATCCGTTTGATCTGGCGTCGGCGACGAGAAGGCTACTGTGGGTTCATTCTCGAGGGTAACAGCTACCTCATTGTAATCTATTCTTTCGTCGCCAACAAAATCAGCCAAGGGCAGGGTAAACCGAAAGGTCGAACCTTCGCCAACTTTTGATTCGATAGAAATTGTTCCTCCATGTAGTTCAACTAATTCTTTACAAATATGCAGCCCCAATCCGATGCCGCCTTCATTCGGGGACGTTGCGTTTTCTGCTTGTTTATACCGTTCAAAAAGGTGTTGAATCGTATGTTCATTTATGCCTCGTCCGGTGTCAATCACGCTTATTGTCGCTAAACGACGATCGTGAGTCGCTTGAACGGTGATAGATCCTTCTTTCGTATATTTAATCGCATTGTGCAACAAATTGAATAAAATTTGAATGAGTCGATGTTCATCCGCGTTCACTTTTGGAAAGGATTTCGGAATCGCGACAGTTAACGCAATGTTTTTTTCTAAATTCATGAAGCGAATCATGTCGATGACACCTGTCGTCACAGCTGGTAAATAAATGTTTTGCTTACGAAGTTTGATTTGTTTTTCGTCCAAACGTGAGATATCGAGCAGATCATTGAGTGTAAGGGTCATGTGTTGGCTAATTAAAAGCAATAGTTGCAGGTTGTTTTTCGTCTTCGGATGTAAATGCTCTTGTTTATCACGCAAAATGGTTTGGGTGATGTTCATGATCCCATGCAGTGGGTTTCGTAGTTCATGCGATGTATTCGCTAAAAATTGGTCTTTTATTTTATCGGCCTGTTGCAGTTCCTTGGTCTGTTTTTCATTCAACTGAACGATTCGTAGATGACGCTTGAATAAAAAGCCCGCAAAGGCAAAGATGCCAATCAGATAGTCGAACGGGTAGTACGGTATTTGTGTGAGGCGTAGATTGATCGCGACCCCCCACAGTACATTATATAAATTAACGATGTTGGAAACGAAAATAAAAATAGCGTCCCGATTCCCACTCTTGAGTTGTTTCAGTACAATAATAAAAATATAGCTGTATGAAAAGAGGTTCATCAGCATGATCAAAGCTCCGACTGCATTAACAAAGGAATTTGGCAGAATCAAAAGCGCTGCGCTGGCAATCGTGTAAGTGAACAGTAATCCGCGTAAAAGGGCGCCTTTCAATTGAAACACGGATTGATTAAACTTCAGTATGAAAAAGACGGTTCCGGCAAAAGTAAGGTATAACCATTTCAAAGACCACTCGACATTAATAGGGAGCAAAGATAACAAGATTTTATCATCATCGACTAAAATAGATAGCGACGCAAAAAGGAGTACTCCGCCAAAGTAAAGAAGTTCTGGCTGTCTGTTTCGACCCATCGCGTATAAGACAAAAGCGTACAGGCTGTGCGTAAGCAGGATGCCTACGACGATCCATTGCATTAGATGAGAAAAAGAGACTTGTCGATCAATCGCTTTGGCTGTTCCAAATGTAATGGATTCCAACATTCCTCCGTCTACCGTATTTTCGAAATTAGCGACATGAATCACAAGCTCCACTCGATTAGACTCGGGTTTAAAAAATTCCTTATACTTTCCTGTTCGGCTTTCGTATTGATCCGCGGTTTTGGCTGGAACGCCTATTTGCATAAGCAGTTGTTCATTTTGATAGACGCGCGCGGCGGGGATATCTTTTATATGGATCCCGTACAGTTGGTTGTCGGAGTGATTGTTAGGGAGTTGGATCGTTAGTAAATAAGAGCCAAAGTGGATCGGCTTACTTCCTTTTGAAACGTGAGACCAAGGACCAGGCGCTCTAATTAGCTCGCTAGCTAGATGAGCATGCGCGTTTGGGTCGATAAATTTGTTCGGATAAAACAACCATTCTCCATCAAGCGACGCGGTCTGCCTTTCTGACATTGCCCATTCGCTTAAATCTAGTAAACCGTTTTGCGCTTGTGGATGATCATCGGGAGCTTGATGGTATTGGACCCAAGCGATACGAAAGCCTGATAGTAAAAAAAGAAACAAGATCATTCCGATCCATAGTTTTCCAAAGTTAAGCGGTTTTGACGCAGCCATCGGGGTCATTCCTTCCTTCTCTATCGATCCTTTTTGAGCAAAAATAAAGCCCTAAACCTTTCCACGTCAGGTCTAGGGCTTTTGGCGACTATTTTATTCTTTGCCAGTGACCAAGATGTTCGGGACCGTCAACTTTTCCGTCTAGATCGTCCCATGGGCGGTATCCTGTGGAGTGCGTGTAAACCGCTTCCGCAGCGGATGATACCGTGCTATGGTAACTATACACTTTGTCATCAACATAGATTCCGTATCTTTTTTTAAGAAAATCGACTTGTATTCTCATTACGCCTACTGAACTTTCATATTCAAAAATCATACGCGTTCTCCTTCCTGCCCTCTCATTACAGCTAATGAACGAGGGGCGAGTTGTTCCTTCTATTATCCTAGCAAATTTAGAATCTTCCGTCTATCTGCCGCTCTCTTAAAACGCTGCGTTGAAATGGAAAACAAAGAATCGATTGCGTCCTAAACTTCTCTACTTTTTATAAAGATATGAAAAAAAGTTGTTAAGCGCTAGCCAAAGGAATGGTAAAATGTAACTAAAGACTCAGCGCAAAAGTCATGATTGGTTCTCAAATATTTACGATATCATGCGCTAAAAACTGTTGCAGGCGTATTGGAGATGACTACCATTGAAAAATAAGCATCTTGCGATTGGATTTATTATTTTATTGACAGTCATTTTTTATAGTTGGATTATTTATTTCGCGGATCTATCGTCCACTCGCGCAATCGGCGGGACTTTCTTTCCGATCATCGGCGGCGTGGTAGCGTTAAGCTGGATGGTTCGAAATAATTGTCTTTCTAGCGGATCAAATAATCTGTTCTGGTTATTGTTGAAAATTGGGATGACTACTCACCTCGTTTCGAGCCTTTGCTGGTTTGTGAATCAGCTCGTTGGTGGCATTTCCGAATATTCAAAAATGTTTCATGTGATGTGGTTAGCGACCTATATTTGCTTTTTAATCGCTTAAACTTATAAGTTACGTCTTCAAAAAAAGGAGCAAGCCGTCTTTACTATTATAATCTAGGTACTTTCATGGTGGGCGCGATATCATTAACTTTTGGATCAGCTGTGGCGTCAAGCATACTACGATCCGTTAACAGAGTTACACAATCGCGCTTGTTTTCAAAAAGATTTGACCCATTATTTGAAGAAAGCAAAGGTTGAACAGACAAAATTAGGGGTATTGTTACTCGATTTAGACCATTTTAAAAAGATTAATGATCGGCTTGGTCATGATATGGGGGATTTGTTATTAATCAAGAATCGCTTTGAATTTTTTACAGCAGAATTAGATCGGGATAACAAGCGGAAGGCGCTAATAGAAAGCGAAATGAATCGAGTGCTGCTAGATGATCAGTTCATGTTGTATTATCAACCGAAGGTCAACTTATGGACAAGAGAGTTTATCGGGGTGGAAGCATTACTGCGTTGGGAGCACCCTGAACTTGGATTTCTCTCTCCAAGTGAATTTTTCCCGATAGCGGAGGAAACAGGACGGATTGTTTTGATTGGGGAATGGGTGATGAGAGCAGCTTGTCAACAGATGAAAGAGTGGATCGATCAAGGGAAAAAACCGTTAACTATTGCTGTGAATGTGTCGCTCGTCAATGTGAATATCATGCTTTTGTAAAGAGAACAGAACAAATCTTGACGGCTTGATTGTCAACTATCCCCCCTTACTTGGACAAGGTTTCCTGTTTGGAAAAGCAGTCAGCGCTCAAGAGTTCATGCAGAGACTATCATAAAGCTAATAAATTGCGAAGACAGTCGGGTTATTTGCTTATTTGAAACGGGTTTTGTAACATGAAAAGCAAGAAATGAAGCGGGTATTTTACGGATGGGAGAGGTTCAGTTGAGTTATGCGGAGCAATCGGTCAAAGAGCAGCAACATGGTCCTAATCGCAATCGATGGTTAATCTTGGCGAATGTTTCGTTAGGAACGTTTATGTCGACATTGGATGGAAGTATTGCCAATGTGGCGTTGCCAAATATTTCTGCGATTATGAATGCGCCATTGCATCAAGTCCAGTGGGTGCTGACTGCTTATTTGTTGACTATTTGCGCAACACTGCCGATTATTGGGAATCTGTCAGATCGGTGGGGAAGAAGTCGGGTTTATAATTATGGATTCCTCGTGTTCGTACTCGGATCGATTGGATGCGCGCTCTCGTCATCTTTAGCTGTTCTAATCATGTCACGCATTTTTCAAGCGATTGGCGCTTCCTGTCTAATGTCGAATAGCCAGGCGATCGTAGCTGAGATTTTTACTACGCAACGTGGACAAGCGCTTGGAATTATTGGAACGGTTGTTTCAATCGGTTCCCTGACGGGACCGGGCATTGGCGGTGTATTAGTTCAACATTTCGGCTGGGGTTCGATTTTTTGGATTAACGTACCGATCGGCATTGCCGCATTTATCGCGGGATGGTTTATCTTGCCTAAAACAAACACCATCAAAGATAAGCGGAGCTTCGATTATTTTGGTTCGTTCTTGTTTGCCTTCGGGATGACCGCTTTTTTATATACATTCTCACATGCGGAAGATTGGGGATGGCAATCGGGTCGCTTCTGGTCGCTGTTCATCGTTTCTGCTGCAACGCTCGTTGTTTTTTACTTTTGGGAGCGCAGAATCCGTTTTCCGATGCTGGACTTTTCCCTGTATCGGATCCCGGCTTTTGCGATCGGAAATGTCACCGCCACGTTATCTTTTATTTCTCTGTCCTGTACAACAGTAATGATGCCTTTTTATATGCAAAATGTGTTGCAATTTACCCCGTCGCTGACAGGATACGTGATGATTGCCTACCCGCTGACGATGGCCATTGTTGCTCCATTATCTGGCGGTCTATCCGATAAAATAGGCTCTTACGCGCTCACCACAGGCGGACTGGTCATCAACGCGATCGGTTTCGCGTTACTAACGGGTTTGGGTTTAGAATCGTCAGCATGGGTGATTGCTTTTCATCTGATGGTGTTTGGGGTTGGGGCCGGTATGTTCCATTCTCCGAACAACGCTAGTATCATGGGTTCGGTTCCCAAAGCAAAACTGGGGACAGCGGGCGGTTTGAACGCGCTCGTGCGTAACATTGGGATGGTTCTCGGCATCTCTGCGTCTGTTTCCTTGTTTTCGTATCGATTCGGCAATTTAACGGATGGGAGCGGAAGTATGTTGCATCTTACTGCGGATTTGGCGCCGCAGGCGTTACGCGCTTTACACCTTGTTTTTTGGGTTGCTGCGGCGGTTTGTATGGTCGGAGCGTTTTTATCCGCAGTACGAATGAAGAAGAAAATATAGTTAAAGATAAAAAAGACAAGCAGGCTTTGATGTGAGCCTCTTGTCTTTTTCATTGTCTCTTTATTATAAAATAAGTGCCTTCCACCTCATCGACCGCTCAATTTAATTGAGTTCGTATTACACAAGTAAAAATGTTTTTCTTCTATGCAGTCATCAACAAGGTGAAACCGTTTTCAATATGATAATGGTTGTTCATTGTTTCCTTGTTTCGGCATGGGAGTGAATCCTGTCTTGTGATCACAGAAAATAACTTGATGTATGTTTCGCTTTTGTAAGATGTCTTGACCACGAACACCCGAATTTAATCTAAAATAATTGCTGGCTCCCAGCTGTAATGGGTCATAATGTCGGAAATATTTGTAACAGCGATATTTGCAACCGACAAGGTAACAACCGCAAGAACCACACACATACCTGTCATTTTTAGCTTGTGTCTTAATTTTTCTTTTTTCTTTCGCAAGCGATACTGATTAATATCTGTGATCATCGTTATCCTCTTGAACCTCCTTTTTCATCAAAAATATAATATGAACGTTGACACGATGGATCTTTGTCACGCTAAAAAAATCACACCAAGAGCTGCGTTAGCAGCTACGTTGGCTTTGTTTTTACTCTTTGAAATGAACGTCTTTCACCCCCATCCTAATATTTGAATTGTTTGAATTATTCTAATTATACCAAACTTTCCGTGTTAATGGTTAAAATCTTTAAAATTATGTAAAAGTTTTGAATGTTATGGGATTTGCTTGGTGAAGCGGTTAAAATCTGCTGATGTGAGGCGAGCATTTACCGTTCTTGTCTGTTTTTAATCAATGAATTTACACGTTAGCGGGTTGTGATGATGTTATCGGTTTGACAATCAAGGACATAAATTCTATACTAGATTTTAATTTGAATGATAAAAATACTTTGGACGTGGACTTTTCTAGAGGAAACTCTATTTTCGCCACACGATTGTCAATCGACAGTTGTGTGGCTTTTTTATGTGATAAGAAAGGGGAAAAAAGATGAAAACGTGGCATTATGCTTGCATTGTATTTATTGGTGGGTGTTGTTATGGTATTTTATCTACATTTGTTAAACTCGCTTACGCCGCGGGTTTTTCAACGGCGGAGGTAACAGGTGGACAATTTTTATCAGGAACGTTGCTAATCTGGTTGGTTGCGCTGTTCGCGAAAAAGGGCGTGATACATAGTAAACAAGTTGTTCAACTGCTGTTGGCGGGTATTCCATTTGGATTGACGAGTGTTTTTTATTACCAATCATTGCAATCGTTATCGGCTTCTTTAGCGATTATTTTCTTGTTTCAATTTGTGTGGATTGGGGCTTTGTTTGAGAGAATATTTCTAAAAATAAGACCGACAAGAAGAAAGTTGATGTCCATTTTTATTATTTTAGTCGGTTCAATTTTCGCTGCAAACGTTCTGTCTGCTGGGGGAATGAGTGTGTCATGGCAAGGAGTAACCTGGGGATTATTGTCCGCGCTCACGTTTACAACCTTTATTTTTCTAAGCGGCTCCATCGGCAAAGATACGCCACCTGTGCTTAAAGGCGCGCTTCTCTCAACGGGAGGTTTGGTCGTTGTTTGTATTGTTTGGCCGCCCATGTTTCTAGTTGACTATCCCGTTTTGATCGGCGTGATGCCCTATGGCCTTCTGCTTGGTTTGTTCGGCGTCTTGTTACCGCCCTTGTTATTTTCAATCGGAATGCCGCGCGTTGGACCTGGGTTGGGAACGATTTTGACGGCTTCTGAGCTGCCAGTAGCGGTGTCCATGTCCTCGCTCGTCTTAGGGGAACAGGTCGGATTCACGCAATGGTTCGGTGTCGCTCTTATACTAGGCGGAATTGTCGCTAGCAACATCAGTCTGCCAAGTGGTAAAATAAAGCCTGCTCAATCGCAGCAAAGATCGGCATCTTGATGAAGGAAGGTTGAGCATATGAGAGTCATCATTGGTGTTATAGTGGATTTTACTTTTTGAACTTCTTGGTATTTCTTATGATCTATCCTTTTATATTCCCAACGGGCGGCGTGTCTGAAATTTATTTGCGCCCTATTTATATGGGAATGATTTTGTTGAGTGGACTTGTGGTGGCCTGTACAAAAGTGATTTTGGCAGAAATGAAGAAGGAAAAGTGATTGAAAGAGAGGAGAGGCTAGCTGCTTCATATAATGGAAGCAGCGCCAAACAGTCGCTGCCCAATGCCGAACGCTGGGGTTTTTTGAGCGTTTGGCATTGGGATAGTTTCTTTTAACAGCACTAATTTTACACAGATTTGAAACGCTTAGTGTTGTTGTCGCTCATGCTTTTTAACCGCTGGGGATATTCCTAAGATGTTGGGATCATCGCCGTTAATCATAATGTCATATAAGTCATAGGCTTCGTCTTGGTTTGCTTTGGTCCTCTTATAATTATCCAATGCTTTATACATGTTTTCAGAGGTAGGCGCCTTCGCTTTGATTGGGCCGCGGTTCCCATCGTGCTCAAAATATATCATATACTTTCCGTCCTCATACCTATAGTCCGTAATAATGGCATCTAAATAAGCCATGTTGGCCTCCATATCTTGTTTCGATTCCGATGTGGGTTCTGAACCACAGCCCACCAACAAAGCAATAGTCAAAGTAAATAGAATGAATGGTTTCATTTTATGATCTCCTTGTTAATGTATTAAAGAGGAAGGCTCAGGCAACTCCACTTGTTTAAAATAGAGTGGATCAACCGTTGATCGTTGTCTAAATCATTGGTTTAATCGCTAAAATCCCGTAATAGGACGTCGAGTTCGTTTGAATCGTAAAAGTCTTGATCACTAATGAACTTCTCAATCTCAATTGTTCCGTCCTCCATGAATTCAATTTCCCATCGTTGACCTGGAACAGCGACCTCAACCATAATCGCTTCGTTTCTTACTTTGTTTAATTTGTAGTAAATCTTCATCTTTTCTAATTGATTCAGAAAATAAATCAGTTTCTTTAAATTAGCCACATGATCACCCCACATGAATACTGCTCTAAGAATAGGATCTAAAACAAAAGAAAGTCAATAATCAAGCTAGCTTGGAAATATATGTTATAGTAGCCCTAATGTTTTATTGAGAAAAACGGCTCATTGTTAGAGTGAAGGAGGTTGTCTCGTGGCCATTATAATTTTTGGTATCTTACTTCTCGTTTTATTCCTTCTATTGGAGAAGGTTACGCGCCGAATACTCGGTGTAAAAAAGCAAAAGATTTCCGTAACACGCGGTAGACATATAGATCAATGGGGTAGAGGCGCAATATTCGTTGTATTTATAAGCGCCATACCCTTTGTTGTTACAACGGATGGACCCGTTCTAAAGTGGTATTTTATGTTTTACTTTTTGCTTATGCTTGGATTGCGATCGATTTTGGAATGGAAGTATTTGAAGAGTTCAAAACAATACGTCGCCACACTGATTTTCACATTTGTAGTTGTTGTTATGTTTTATTCAGTTGACAGTTGGATGCTAGAACTGTATCGATTAATAGAAGGCGGATTAGGAGCAAAATGATGATAAAACAAATACTCAACGTTGTTATCTACTTCATTGTTATCTTTCTTGGAGCCTATTATTTTGTGAATATGGATGTAATCAATTCGGGAAAATTTGCGCTCATGATGAGTGTTGTCAATATTATATTTAGATTTGTTGATCGATACAGGGTGTCCAGAAAAAGGGGGCATGATCTGTTATGAAAACAGCTTCCTATAAAATGGGCGCAATTTACGAGCGTGTTTGTCGGTGACTGGTTGTTTGCGAATAGACAGGATCATAGACAGATGTAACCTTTAAATTTTGGAGGTGGTTGAAAATCATTCAGAATATTTTGATTCTCCTCAGTATTAGTTTTGTGGCTTTGGTGATGATCGCGGAAATACTAAGGGATAGCAAAGGGAATATAAAAGGCGCGCTTATTTTTATTGCTGGAATGCTTTGTATTTCTTTCGTTATCTCGTTATTTGTGTAAATTGTGGCGCGGTTAGAAAGGGGTGAGGCGATATGAAAAATCTGAAATATGGATTGTTGGTTAGTTCGTTTCTGATGATCGGGGTTTCAATCTTGTTAATATACGATGCTTACCGACCGAGGGTTGGTCCGATTGGAAATGGACCAAATGAGACGGCATTGTGGACTAACTTTATCTTTTTTATTCTTTTTGGGATTGCATTGTTTGCATCATCAATCTATCTGTTTCTGACGGATGATAAGCGTTCATCTACTAACGATCGAAACAAACAGGATCCCCGTTATCTTGTCATCATTTCTATATTTTTTATCTTCATGGTTGTTAGGAATAGTATAACGATCATCCAATCCTCAGATTCTTTCATGCGGATGATTAGTGTTATCACGATCATCCCATTATCGATGGTAATTGGCGCGTTTCTTCGCGAGATCTTCATTTTAAGGGCTGAACGTTTGTAACGGGATTGGAGATCTACCTTCATTTAGTTTTGGCTCCTTTAGGAGTCGTTAGCCCGTCCAAGCGCTCTCTAGTAATTGACATATACTATAGTAAGTCAGAATAAGGGAGTGGTATAAATGGGTGGATTTCGATTTGGTAGAAGGCGTTGTCGTCGATTCCGTTTCCGCCGTCGTCGTTTACGCTCAAGATTCCGTTTTTGTCGTCGCCGTAGACGATTCTGTTAATAAACTTTAGCAATGTTCAAAGTGTAGAGAGACGGCGGTTGTTTCTCTACACTTCTTATACAATAGATATATTAAATTCTGCTATGATTAAACGTAAAGGAGGAGAAAGAGATGGTTCGTGTTGTGTTTGTATGCTTGGGTAATATTTGTCGTTCGCCATTAGGGGAAGGTGTTTTTAAAGAGCTGCTTCGTGAAAAAGGGTTGGAAGACCAATTTGTGGTTGATTCTGCGGGAACGGCCGATTACCACATTGGAAAACTTCCTGATCCAGGTTCGCGTCGGGTGGCTGTGAAAAAAGGGTTCAGCATTGACGATCAGCGAGCGAGACAGTTTAAGTCAACGGATCTGAATGAGTGGGATTATGTTATTGCGATGGATGCTTCGAACCGCGAAAACATTGAGAAACTTGGAAAAGTGGCGGGAGAACTGCATATGATGCGTGACTTCGATCCAGAAGGTAACGGTGACGTGCCAGATCCTTACCAATTGGACGACAGCGCTTTTGACAACGTACATACGATCATCCGTCGTTCGTGTGAAAAATTGTTGGATCATATTCTATCAAAACGATAAATGGTGGATGAAACCTTGAAAACAGCGTTCTTGAATAGAGCGCTGTTTTGTTTATTTAAATAAAAGACTAAGGTCTAGGTACGTTGTGGAGGATAAATGATGAGAACAAATGAGGTTGTCGGGATCATGACGAGATATTTCCCCCTTGCTTTACTCGTGGTCATCGTTTTCGGAATGATATTTTTGGTCGGGTATGTTTTTATTTATCGGAATATGGTAGGTGGAAAGAGAAGTTTTTCTAAGCGGCGTATACTTGTTGGGACAATGTTGATTGGTTATGTGGTGATGGTGATTGGCGTGACCTTTTTGAATAGGGGGCCAAATTTTAGCGGGATCGATTTATCTTTGTTTAGTTCATATCGAGAGGCATGGCACCGTTTTAGCGTCAGACATTGGCAATTTGTGTATTTAAATATTTTGATGTTTGCGCCGCTTGGCATTCTTTTGCCCCTTTTGCATACACGTTTTAAAAAGGCGATTTGGACGATTGGGGCAGCTGCTGTGGCTACTCTTTCGATCGAAACGACTCAGTTGTTGACGGGATACGGTAACTTTGTTGTTGACGACTTGTTCAATAACCTCCTCGGCGCCACGATCGGTTTTGGGATGACAATGGGTTTCATCACGATCAAAGCAAAGAAGTTGAAGAAATCGATGCTCTACTTTGCGCCTTTGATCATCGTTCTTCTTCTATCAGGGGGCATGGTTACCTATTATCAGTTGAAAGAGTTTGGAAATCTTTCGATGAGACCGTCGCATAAATTGGACCTCGCTGAAACAGTGATTTCGCTCGATGTCCAATTGGATCCGCATAAAAATGCTGTTCCGATTTATCGGACTGAGGGCTATACGAAGGAGGCGGCTTTAAAGTTTGTATATGATTTTTTTGAAAAAGAGAATCTCGACACAGCTAATATGGAGATCATTGCTTACCAAAATTCAGGTATTTATTGGACGGCGGATCGTTCCCACAGTATTTCCATTGAATACTTAGACGCGAGTTACAGTTATACGGATTATTCAAGCTTTGAAGAGGATCTAAACAGCAAAGATATAGATGAAGCAACCTTAATTGAAAAGGTAAGGGGGTTCGGTATTGATGTCCCACAGGACTCTTTTTTTGAAAAGCGTGAGACAGGGCAGTATCAATGGACGGTTGATAAAGAGGTTATAGGGAATCAACTTGTTGACGGTTATTTATCCGTTCAGTATTACAGTGATGATACCGTGAAAGGGATTGACAATCAGTTAGTTCGCTATGACAAAGTGAGGAATGTTCAAATGAAAAGTGAACAAGAGGCGTACCAAGAAATTTTAGATGGGAAGTTTCGCTTTTACATGGATGACGAAAAAATAGAAACGATACGGGTTCATAAAGTGGGGATAAGTTATCAGTTAGATTCAAAAGGTTTCTATCAACCGATCTACCTCTTCTATGGCGCGATAAATGGAAGGGAGGGGACGATTCCAATTCCAGGAATTTGATAGAAGTGGTATAATCTGGAGTAACAAATGTAGAGGGAGATTGGTGATGAAAAAGATAGCTTCAATCGTTTCAATGGTCGTCTTATTCATGAGCTTGATGGCTTGTTCAAGTGAACCGAAGGCAATGAAGCCACTCAATAAGGAAGGGGTTGCCCCGTACGTTTTTTCTACAGATGAAAAATTCCTTTTGCAATCGATCGGTTTTGAACAGGACGTCCTCTTTGTTTCTTTCAAAGCGCCCCAAGCGGCTAAAAGCATGAAAATTGCTTCTTATGTTTTAAAAAAAGGGCAATGGTTGGAGTTCGGTGGCGGACAGATTTCATTAGGAGAGGACGCGGAACCGAATGCCCGCTTGGAAGGCCTACTTTCGATGCTGATAAAAGAGGATTATGCGATCCAATTTCAACTCGTCGGCAACAGTCTGGGGCGAACGACTTTTCCAAACAGTAAGCCACTTGAATTTGAAAAGGCGGCTCGCTCGCTCGCTACGCTAAAAACGTCGCTATCTGATTTTCATGCAATTGAACTGAACAAAGAAATACCCGTGGCGCTGATGGTTTATGATGAGGCGCAGATGATAAAGACCTATGATTTGCAGGATTATCATTCACCCGAAGTTTTTGCGGAAATGGACCTTGTCCAGGCGGTGACCTTGACTTTTTCGGAGCAGGTGAAATGAATTTGAATCGCGGTTGGGGGATGCGTGTGAATGTATAAAATAGTTAGTATCCTCATCTGTATGGTATCCTTGTTGGCTTGTTCAGCTGAATCAGTAGAAGAGGGGAATCAAAAGCTGCAGGGGCAATTGAGCAAAGCGATCAAAGAGGCGCAAAGCAATCAGGATTCAATTGAATTTAAAGAGATAGCGGACTTTCCCTGGGATCGCATGTTTATCTTCCCGCCTTATACTCCAGTAGAAACGATCAACGAAGAATTGGGAGTTAGTTGGTCAAAAGTTGGATCGACAGGAATTCAGAATCGGGATGATATTAATCTTATCGTATTCGTGAAGGACAACAAAGTCGTTAGGTATCTTGAATACCCGCGGGGGCAAGGCGATTTTGCGGATATTAAAAAAACGGGTGGTTTTGAACCTGAAGCGGCCGTCTTTCAAGTGGTAAAGGAACAGATAGGGGGGCAGGAATGGATTCAATTGCGCCAATATGAATAGATAATGGCATTGGGTATTTTTGATATGTACGATTAAATTTCTAAATCATACATAGGTCCGATTTTTAAATGAAATGAAGGGGTGAAAGTTGGTGGGGATAGCGATCGGTGTTTTACTAGCTGCTTTATATTTAATTTTTAATTCGTTAGAATATTGGTTGGCTCCTAACAATGGCTCCCTTTTCAAGGGAATTAAAAAGAAAATAATGTTTATTCTCCCGTTATATGTCGTTTCCTTTGGGTTATGGTATTTGTTTTTTTCTTAAAGGAGTTTGTCCCGTTTTGAGCGATCTTCAATCTGGGTTCCACTTCATTCCAAACTAACCAGAAATTTAGTGTTTCGGTTTGTCCACGCATTCTTTATTATTGTGTGTATCCTGAAAAGGAGGAATGAAGATTGAAAAAATTAAAAGGGTTAGGGAATGCGTTACTATTAGGCGCAGTTGTTTTCGCAGCAGCGGGGATTGTAACAGATTCCGCGGCGGCAGCTGATTATCGCGTACTGCCTAACGACACGATGTGGAAAATTGCATCACAACATCAAGTTGATTTGAATGAACTGATCCAAGCGAATCCGCAGGTTTCGAATCCTGCATCGATTCATTGGGGGCAAGTTCTAACGATCCCGCAAGCAGGTCCTATCCAACAGTTTGAAGAGGAAGTCATTGCATTGACCAATCTTGAACGGGTAAAAGCGGGTCTTCCCGCGTTAAAAGTGAATCAAGAGTTGGGGCGAGTGGCCAGAGTGAAGTCACAAGAAATGATTGATCTACGTTATTTTGACCATCAATCGCCGACATATGGATCCCCGTTCGAGATGATGGAATCTTTCGGAATTTCGTATACTTATGCGGGGGAAAACATCGCTGCTGGGCAGCAGACAGCAGAAGAGGTTGTCAACGGGTGGATGAATAGCCCGGGACATCGCGCTAATATTATGAATGCGAACTATACACAAATTGGGGTTGGACTTGCTAAAGGCGGTTCGTACGGTTTTTATTGGACACAACAGTTTATCCGTTAATCGTTAAGGGAGGCGTTTTTCTATAAAAGCGCCTCCCTATTTAGTATACCGACAGAGTAAGCGGCTTAAGGAAATGCAAGGAAAAAGGCATTGTCATAAGGATATTTGTCAAAAGGGAATTTAAAACGCAACCGAAATCCGTAGGGCATAATCGCTACCATTTGCAGATTGGGAGAGTCCACTTTGCTGCGGATAACTTGATTTAGAATGCGGGTTTCTTTGCGGAAAATTGCTTCGACGATCGTTTTCGAAAACAAGGCATTGGAGCTGATGCCTTCGTATAACGGTTGAATTGCGTTAGCGATTAGACGGTGGGCCTTGGCGCTAAAGTGGAACTGAACTTTTCCAGGCGGGATTGCGGTGCTGTTCGTAAAAATTCCAAGTTGACCCGGGGTGGGCGCATCGATAAAATAGCCGATCCCATTGACCCCTAGTGCGAATTGATGACGATCGAACCGCGGGATCGTTTGTTTTATTAGGCGATTCATCTGATCAAGATCCGCATTCCTTACGGCTGCGCTCCAACGTTGCCCATAGAGTGGATCATTGGCAATCTTTCGGTAAAAGGGTAGCGTAATCCGAGCTGTTTTTTGCAATAGTAATGAAGCAACATGTACACGAGGATGATGGGTTCTCACGAATTTTTCCTCCTCGAAAGGTGTGGTCTATTATACTATTCGGCCATCTTTTGCTCTGGTTGGACGCTTGCTAAAAATAGGCAAAAGAAAAACCAGTTTCTGGTTTAGACTGGTTTTCTTGATTATTGTCTATTGGTGATCCTCAAAAAAAGCATGATGATGGCTACCATATTTGGCGGCTTGAACGATGATGTCATCGATATAGGGGACGGGTTTACTCCAAATGAATTCCCCTCTCGTATTGATATACCCTTCAATCCCATCGGTCACGTTTCCGTCCGCATTGTATTTAAGTTTAATGACTTTTGCAAACCCGTTGCGGAAATTGGTTGATGAAATAAAATCCCCTTGAATGACATACTGACCTTGCTTGTCGATGAAACCATCCCCAACATAAGCAATACCCGCGTGGAAGGAAGCGATATTTGCTCCTAGACCGCTATGCATCGTCATAAGTGGGGAAAAGCTTGGCGGAATCATATATTGACCTTGTTTGTTGATAAAGCCCCATTTATTTTCAACCGCATCATAGACGGTAGCCAACCCATCCGAAAACGGGAGGGCATAGTCAAAGTTAGGTTCAATTACCCACGTTCCTTTTGCATCGATAAATCCGACTTTCCCATCTTTTAAAGTGGGGGCGAGTCCTTCCTGAAAAGAAAGATAAGCGGGGGCAAGTACGACGAGTTCTGCTTTTTTGTTAATAAAAAGAGTCTCGTGGACGTCGTTCCTTGTACGGGTTACGAGCGCCAACCCTTCTGAAAATGGCTTGACTGTATCAAAAACAGGAGGTACAATCCATTCGCCGAGTCGCGTGATGAATCCATACTTTTGGGTGACTGGACTTAAAGCTGCCGCCACGCCTGCTTGATGAGAGAATACTTCTAGAAACATCGGTTTCACAACCCAATTTCCGTTCGTATCGATAAAACCCCATAATTCACTTTTTCGGGCTGCCGCTAGTCCTTCTGAAAAAAGCTTGAGTTCATCGTGGACCATTGGGATCATAACTTTTCCTTGCTTATTGATTGCCCCAAAACGTCCTGTTTTCTTGTCTTGGACAACGGCTAATCCATCTGAAAAGTTTTTGGCGCTTTCGTATATAAGCGGAATGACGGTTTTACCCTCGCTGTTAATATACCCCGCGCTTGGAATCCCATCTTTCACAACTTCAATGGGCAATAAAATGGGAGCATCGGCGGCGAATGTATCAGCTGACGCCGCGAGTAATGAAAATGTAGATAGCAGCATAATGAGCGGCAAAATAATTCGATTCATAGTTTCCCCCTTTAAATAAACGCTTACTAATTATGACGCAACGAGGCCTTGAAATGTTCCGATTATAGGGAAGAGCATGATTATCTTCTGATGATATAATTGAAAATGAGCAGGAAAAAAGACTCTCTACTCTTGAGAGTCTTCTAAGCCTTTTTTAATAAGCGCCCGAATGGCGTCGTTTCTTGTGCGAATATCGTTATCAAGCTTGTACTGTGTGATTTCCTCGACCATGGCGCCAGGCAACATCACAAGCGCGCCGGTGACTCCACTTTTTCTCGACATGTGCTCACCTCTACCTTAAGTATGACACATATAGTCATGAAATGCAAGTTTTGGGCTAGATCTATACCTTTTAGGGTATTGAAATTCGTGAAGTTTTGCGTTAATAAGCAGCAGCTGAACGTGACGAAAATTAAAAATAAAACATATGCTAATTGGTAAGCTATGGAGTAATACGGAACAAAAGTAAACGATAAAAGGGTGAATAGGATGATGTACTTTTTAGCGATTGTGTTGCCGCCTGTTGCTGTGTTGTTATGTGGAAAACCATTTCAGGCAGTATTGAATTTTATTTTAACGTGCTTCTTCTGGTTTCCTGGGGCGCTCCATGCGATCTTAGTCGTCAAGGATAAGAAAGATGACAAACGAATGAAAAAGTGGCAGTAAAGCCGAAAATAGAGAGAAAGTTGGTCGTTTCGATCAATTTTATTATTTTGAAGAAAACAGGAGGGATGGACATGCTTTCCGTTACAACTTTCACGCGTAAGGCATCGAATGTAGAGACCGCGACATTTGGGATGGGCTGATTTTGGGGACCTGATGCTCGGTTCGGGCAGCTACCTGGTGTGATTCGGACGCGCGTAGGTTATGCGGGAGGATCAACCGACAATCCGACTTATCGCAACATAGGGGATCATTCGGAAACAATTCAGCTCGACTTTGATCCAACCCTGATTTCATTTGAAGAGATCGTGGAATTGTTTTGGAAACATCATAACCCCCTTTATGAAGGACGCCCGCGTCAATACCTTTCCATTTTATTGTGTCACAATCCATTGCAAGTAGAGCAGGCGCAAAGTAAAAAGGTGAAATGGGAACATATCTGGGGCGGTTCGATTCAAACTGAAATTACTGCTTGCCGTTCCTTTACGCTTGCTGAGGATTATCATCAGAAATATTATTTGAAAAGGTATAAAGCGGCAACGGAAACACTCCTTCGGCTATTTCCCGATCACGCTGCTTTTATTGATGCTACGTTAACCGCTCGCTTAAACGGATTTGTCAAAGAATTTGGATCGTGGAATGAGATCAAAGCTGAGATCCGACAATGGGGCCATAGCGAACGCGCGAAAATCGCCTTATTAGGCGAGTTGGACCATTTACGTTGGTAATGGCTATTGGAAGTCATTTCCTGTCGGAGCGGCTCGAAAAAACAAAAAACAAAGATTGGTGGAGAAAACGTGAAATAATTTATGGAAAACATAAAATTTAAACGGGATTCTATCCTGTTATCGAGGTAGCATTTTATCGTATTAAAGTGGTAGACTAAGTAAAGAGCAGATAAATTACTATTTTATAGGGGAGCTAGACAAATATGAAGAGAGTAACATTCATAGGCTTTATTTTTGCAATGATTTTAACTGTGTTTACAGGATGTTCCAGTTCGAATTCTACCACTGGATCGAACGCAGATCCTGGAACGCCAAACGAAAATACGGAAGCGCCCGCAGATGGCGAAGCGAAAAAATTGGTGATTGGTGTCGACGACAAGTTTGCTCCGATGGGTTTTAGAGATGAGCAAAATGAACTAGTCGGTTTCGATATCGATTATGCGCGAGCGGCTGGTGAAAAAATGGGCTATGAAGTGACCTTCCAACCGATCGACTGGAAAGCGAAAGAATCCGAATTGAACAGCGGTCGCATCGATCTTATATGGAACGGTTATACGATTACAGATGATCGTAAAGAAAAGGTGTTATTTACGAAGCCGTATTTAAAAAACACGCAAGTGGTTTTAACAAAAGCGGATTCCGAAATCTCGAAGCTTGATGACTTAGCGGGTAAAGAGGTCGGACTGCAAGCATTATCTTCGGCATTGGACGCGTTAGAGGCGAATGAGATCAGTTCCGAAGTGAAGAAAGTGACCGAGTTCACAGACAACGTATTAGCTTTGGCTGACTTGAAAAACGGTCGCGTCGATGCGGTCGTCATCGATGAAGTGGTGGCTCGTTATTACATGTCCAAAGAAGAGGACACATTCAAGTTGCTTGAAGAATCACTTGCTCCGGAAGAATACGGAGTCGGTGTGAAACAAGGTAATGAAGAATTATTGAACGAATTACAAGCTGCGCTGGACGCATTAAATGAAGATGGAACAGCGGCGGAAATCTCCACAAAATGGTTTGGAGAAGATAAAGTATTGAAAAACGACTAATTTCACGTTTTAGTCGAGATTTCTAAATAGATACAAATTTGTTAAAACAAAGACGGATCGAATTATTGATCCGCTTTTGTTTTTAGGAGAATCAAATCATGAGCATAGACTATCTCATTATGATCACGAAGCCGATGTTGCAAGGCGCCCAGATGACGGTATTGCTATTTTTTGTGGCAATCCTCACTTCGCTGCCGTTAGGGTTTATGTTTACGTTAATGGCCAGAAGCGCCTTTAAACCGTTTGCTTGGATCGCTAATTTTTACATTTATATCATGCGTGGAACACCGCTTTTGTTGCAGTTGCTGTTTGTATGTTTTGGTTTGCCGATCTTGCCAGTCGTTGGCGAATACTTGGTGATGGACCGTTTTGTCGCTGCTTGCGTCGCTTTTATTTTGAATTACGCGGCTTACTTCGCGGAAATTTTCAGAGGCGGGTTGCTCGCGATCGACAAAGGGCAATATGAGGCGGCTCAGGTTCTCGGTTTAAGCCGATGGCAAACGACGAGAAAAATCGTCGTTCCGCAAATGTTTCGAATCGCGCTGCCAGCTGTATCCAATGAATCGATTACGTTGGTCAAAGATACGGCGCTGTTGTATGCGGTCGCTGTTCCCGAGTTGTTGCACTTTGCTCAAACAGCTGTTAACCGTGATTTTACAATCGTCCCTTTTTTCGTGGCGGGAATTATTTACTTACTGATGACCTTGTTGTTAACGCTGTTTTTTAAACAGTTAGAAAAAAGATACAGGTTCGAATAAAGGGGGGGTGGAAAAGTGTCGCTGATTCAAGTTTCTCAAATGAAAAAATCGTTCGGCTCGCTCGACGTGTTGAAAAATATCAATTTTGAAGTGGAAAGAAGCCAGGTTGTCGCCGTGATTGGCCCGTCAGGCTCCGGGAAAAGCACGATGCTTCGAAGCCTCGTTCATCTGGAACAAATCGATGGCGGCAGCATTTGTGTGGAAGGGGACTACCTGGCCAAGGATGGCGTCTATGCCAACCATCAAACGTTAAAGCGCATTACATCAAAAATGGGCATGGTTTTTCAACACTTTAACCTGTTTCCCCACTTTACGGTAAAAGAAAATTTAGAGCTCGCTCCGAAGTATGTAAAGCGCGCTTCGGCTGGGGAAATCCGTCATAAAAGCGCGGATCTGCTAGAAAAAGTGGGACTTTCCGATAAAGCGAACGAATATCCGTCCAGGCTCTCCGGCGGTCAAAAACAACGTGTTGCGATTGCGCGGGCGTTAATGATGAGCCCAGCAATTCTATTGTTCGATGAACCTACTTCCGCGCTCGATCCCGAGTTGACGGGGGAGGTTTTGCAGGTCATTAAACAGTTAGCCGAAGAAAATATGACGATGGTTGTTGTAACCCATGAAATGGGTTTTGCCAGGGAAGTAGCCGACCAAGTTTTATTTATGGACGATGGTGAAGTTGTCGAGGCAGGTCCTCCACAACAATTATTTACAAACCCTCAACATAAACGGACGCAAGCTTTTCTCAACACGATTTTAAAGTAGTAGCCGAGGAGCAAGCGCGTTACGCCTTGCCAAAAACGAGCGGAGTAGGCTAAAGTTTAGTGTAGAAAGCTATTACTATCAAGTTATCTATGAATCGGAGGTCATACTATGAAAAGTCCATTAGAATATACGGTGTTGCAGCCAGCTAACGCGCAACCAGATAAAAAATACCCTGTCATTTTTGTGATGCACGGTAGAGGCGCAAATGAACACGACCTTCTTCCATTGGTGGAAGAGTTGCAAAATGATTTTATCATTTTTGGAATTCGCGGTGATGTGCCGGAAGGACCTGGGTTTGCCTATTTTACAAATATTAGCCACGGTAATCCAGATCGAGCGTCATTTGACCGTTGTATTGAAAAGCTACAGGGTGTCATCGACTATGCGGCCAAAACGTATCCCATCGATACAAACTATCAATATTTGCTCGGTTTTAGCCAAGGCGCCATTTTATCGATGTCGTTAGCGGTTGCGATGGGGAACAAGATCAAAGGAATCGTCTCGATGAACGGGTATATTCCGACATTTGTGAAAGAAGACTATCCAGCGGTCCCGGGTGAAAACGTATCGATTTATCTTTCCCATGGAGAAGTGGACCATGTCTATCCGTTAGAACATGGCTTGGATAATAAGCAATTTTTTGAAGGCCGAGGCAACAAAGCGCATTTTTCTTCTTACCCAGTCGGGCACGGCATCACCCCAGGGAATAGGGATGAATTCGTAAAGTGGCTTTATGATGATGTAGCCGCTAAATAGGACGTACATACATGAGTGATGCACCGAGCAGCCAGGCGTTGAATACGTCTGGCTTTTTTCAATCGGATTCATCGTCCTTTTAAAAGTTTTTAGCAGCTCCCGCTCGTTGGAAAATTGTAATAAATTATTTGTTGTATAACATATATCAATATGATAGAGTCGTTTATGGGTATTAACAAAAAAGAGAGTGAGATGGATAGAATGAAAAGATCGACAGTGATTCGATTATTATCAGCAGTTGGACTAGCGATGGTTTTACTCGTAGGTTGCTCAAACGAACCGACAGCGAAACCAAACGATGCAACTGGAACGGATCAAGAAACGACGAAAGTCGCCGAGATCAAAACGATGACGGGTGAAGAGCTTGTAAAACAAAACTCTGATAAGGAAAAAGACAAAGTACTCATTATTGATGTTCGTTCCCCTGAAGAGTATTTAGCAGGTCACATTCCACACGCGATTAATATGAATGTGGATAGTTTTGAAACAAGAATCGGCGAGCTTGAAGATCTTAAAGACTTCCCAATTATCACGTATTGCAACACCGATAAGAAGAGTAGCCAAGTGGCCGAAATTTTAGTTAACAATGGCTTTACAGATATTACGAACGCCCCTGGCGTGAAACAATTCGATTATGATCTCGTTACTTATCAAGACGTTAGAGGCGCAACATTTGAGAAGTTTATCGATGATTTTGAGGATATCGTTATTGTCGATTCACGTCCAGCGAAGCAAGCAGAGGATGAAGGCATGATCGAGGGAGCGATTAACGTTCCGTTTGATACTGTAGCAGAGAACCTGGATAAATTGCCAAAAGACAAAATGATTGGTTTGTACTGTAATACAGGCACGAAAAGCGCTGAAATGGCCGCTGAACTGGAGAAACTCGGCTATACGAATATCATTAACTCAATCGATGGAGTGAAAGAATATCCTTTTACATTAGTGAAATAAACCATACAAAACCCCTTTGAGTATCGCTCAGAGGGGTTTTTGCTTGTTGTTCTGTTTAGCGTGATCCGTAGTAGTAGGACATGATCCGTCTGTACATCGTTTTATCTTTTAAGCGTCGAAAATACGTTTTATCAGGAGAAAAATTAGCCTCAATAATCCACACTTTCCCTTGTTCATCGATACCCATATCAATCCCTACCGTTCGGATGCGATAATACTTCTGCAGGCGATAGACGGTTTGGAGGGCGAGCCGATGAATTTGTTGGTTAATCTTGTCGTACGATGCTCTTCTAATCGAAGCTTGCTGAACAGCGGTCCGCAACGGAAGCGCTTTTCCTTTACTTTCAACGATATTCGTAATGAAAAAACCTGAGCCTGCGACTTTAGCTAAGATCCCTGTCACGACCCATTCTGAATTTCTTTTTCGCTGGACCATCACACGAAGATCAAAAGGTCTTCCGTTAATCTTCGCTAGTTTTATGCCTTGCTGAGCGAGATACAAACCCTTCGCTTTACTTTGCGCAAATTGATAAGTGGGCAGGAGCCCTTGAATTGTTTTTTGATATTTTCCATAGTGCACTGCGTATCGTCGTTTGCCCATAGAAATAATTTGCATAACCCCAACCCCGCCTGAACCAGACGACGGTTTAACGACAATGCGGCCGTATCGATTTAGAAGAGAACAAAAACTTTCCTTTGTCATTTTTTGAGTGTGTGGGAGTGATGAAACCAAATCTTTAGACATCATGAGGAATTTGTGTTTCGTAAGTTTGCCTAGGCTATTAGCCATGCTCGTTCCTCCCTTTTCAAGAATCAACACATTAATTTAGTGTATGTCCCGACAAAAGGAATGACTGGGTAGATGAAGTGGTCTAGAATGATTTGTGCGGGTGACCTTAAAAGGGTGGCTGCTAAGGGATCAATGTAGCGGTTTGTAGCGCAAGGAAAAATGGGAAGTGTGATGAGGAGAGAGAAAAGCTGGGCGAATTGGAACGCTCAGCAGAGCGTGTAGATCTTGTTGGCAAGAGGTCGAAATCGCCCTTACACTCAAGGGGACTTTATACAGATTCAGCTACCTGTTCTCGCGCCAGTGACACATCAGCTTCGACTCGATCCAAACGGACGGCGGCATGATCTTGACGGCGCTCCAAGCGTTCGATTCGATCATTGACTAACTTATCGAATTGAGCGGAGGCGTCCTTTTTAAACTCGTCAAGCTTGTCTTCTAGCAGTATAAATTTAAGTTCCGCTGTATCGAAACGGTGATTCATTTGTGATCTTGTATCTTTTAACTCTTGTTTTAATGTTTTCATATCGCTCTGCAATGTCTTTACGTCACCTTGCATCGTTTTCATATCAGCTTGCATGACTTTTACGTCGCCTTGCATCGTCTGCACATCAACACGCAACTTTTTTATTTCATCAAGCAACAAATCGAATTTTTTATCATCCATTATGAGTTACCTCCTTTTTTATTATAGCTGACAAGGTCATTATACATGAACTAGTTGTTAAATAAAATAGATTTTCACTTAAAATTGTTTCAATCATCATCGTTAATCTTTTATAATGGAAGCCAACATGTGAGACGATCTTTCGAAGATTCGTACATAAAAAACAGAGGTGTTTACGTGAATAGAAGACCAACATCATGGGCTACGACAACGATGGAAACGTTTCAATGGTTTGTGTTCCTGCTTGCGAGCTCGGTGGCTTTGCCGATTGTGATCGGATCGATTTTCCAGTTAAGTTTCACGGAAGTTGCAGGATTGATGCAACGGACGTTTTTCGTTGTGGGACTAGCTTCGCTGTTGCAAGGATTGTTCGGGCACCGCTTGCCAATTATGGAAGGACCGGCGGGGATATGGGTTAGTATTTTCTCCGTTATGGCGGTAACTGGACTCCATAGCGGTTCATCCTATGCGGACACGCTTCGCTCGTTGGAAACAACGATGCTCATGACCGGCTTATTTTTATTTTTGTTTGGAATGTTTAAAATCTCGCAAAAAATTTTACCGATTTTTACTCCCTTGGTGACGGGGAATTTCTTTTTGTTGCTGACCGTTCAATTAAGCGGAACATTTCTCAAAGGGATGTTGGGCTTGCAGAGTGGTTCATCGATGATTCAATTGACTGATGCGCTGCTCGCGTTTATCACCTTTGTGATCGTGCTCGGATTGTCTCAATTTGGTAGAGGGTGGCTGAGGAACTACGCCGTTTTCATCGGTATTATCATCGGTTGGATTGCGTATGCGCTGCTTATTGGCGGTCAATCCGCTTCTTCAGAAAGGATTTTACTATTTTCCTTCCCTGAATGGTTCGCGTTCGGAAGGCCAACATTCGATCTGAGTGTGATTCCAATCGCTTTTATCACTGCGATTATTTCCATTTCCAATATCGTCGCATCAATTGTTGCTGTCAGCCAGACGTTAGGCGTAGAATATGACGATCAAAGTCAAAGTAAGCAAGTCAATCAGGGCACGATGATTTCAGGGCTAAACAATGGATTAGCCGGTTTGTTCGCGGCGATTGCCAATGTACCGCTGGCTACTTCCGCAGGGTTTATCGCCTTAACAGGACAAAAACGGAAAAGACCTTTTATTTTTGCGACGATTTTGTTAATATTTATCGCGTTTTTTCCACCGATTGTCAGCTTTGTTTCCAGTATTCCTAGCCCGATTGCTAATGCCGCTTTGATGGCCTCATTTATTCAATTGGTCGGGCTGGCGATTCATAATTTGAGTTTAGCGCCGTTGGATTCAAGAAAGATTATGATCGTCGGCGTCTCTTATTTAATCGGAATGGGCGCGATGTTTTTACCCACCGATGCGTTCGCAAATTTGCCTTCGATCGCTCAAAATTTGCTGAGTAATGGGCTATTAGTGGGCACGGGCTTGGTGATTTTGTTGGAGCAACTGTGGCGTGTTGGAAAAGAGGGGGCGCGAGTGGGAAAACGGTAATCTGAAGGCGATCGCTCATCGCAAATGAAAAAGCCCACGTTCGATTAGTGGGCTTTTTCTCATTACGATAGTAAGTAAATATCTTTATGCGGTGGTTTATCTAATTTTTCTTTGCGTAATCGCCCCTCGTCAACCAGCTCGGCCAGATATTGTTCAATTTGTTCGTGGCTGTCACCGAGTAAATCCGCCATACGCACACTTGAAATCGACATGTGTTTCGGATCGTGTGTAGAGGAATGAATGGCGGTTTGCGCAATTTCAAATAAACGTTCTTTATTCATTGTTCTATCATCCTTTTCTAAAATTTCGATTACACTTAGGATGCCCCAATCTTACTCGTTTTGTTGTATTTTCAAGACTAATCGATACGGGTGCGCTATAAATGAACTATTCAACCTACAAGCAGGAGCTGATTTTTTGCGAACGGTGTATATCTTTTTCATTTTACTAGGTGTTGCTTTTTCCGTCGGATACATCAATAACAAGAGTAAAGACACGATGGTTTTGTTAGATGAACCGATCGCTTCAGTGGCCGTGTCGCGGTCGAACGGATCGGGTGATATGAACTTAAATTTGCTCGCTTCTTTTAAAGATGAAGCAACGAAGGCTATGTTTAAAGAGGCGATTACATCAGCTAAAAAGGGCGTGTCAAAGTTTGCTCAAACAATGCCAGATTATGACGTAATGATCAAATACAAGGGCGGCCTTCCGATTCACGCGATTCATTTGTGGTTGGGAGAGAAAAACGAACGAAGCGTCTTAGTTTATATGACGGAAGATCAAGAGGCGTTTTTGACCACTTCCAAAGCGACTAATCAGTTAAGAAAAGTTCTACTTGAAGAAGAGCGCAATTAAAAGGAGATTTAGCATGATTGAATTTATATTGTTTATTATCGTTGTCCAGTTGGCGCTGATTCTATCAAAAATAGATAAGCTTGTTTCAGGGAAAAGTAATGTTTCGATGTCGAAGTGGAGTTGGCGGATCGATCGACGACCGCCGCGCAAGGATGAGTATCACTAACACGTTAACATTGACATGGCGGGTATAGTTCGATATTGTGATGTATCAAATGAAAGATTAAACGGAAATATAAAACGTCCAGAGGAGCGTCGATTGTTGCGTCAGGTTATGATGCAGGATCTTACGCAATCCTTTCGCAAATATAATTAGCCTGCTAATTAAACCTGAGAGGGGTAAGTTAAAAATGGGAGTATCTAGTGACTTAAAATTATCAATTTTAGATTTAGCGACGGTTTGGAATGGGGAATCAGCGACAGAAGCATTGCAAAATTCCACCGAACTTGCTCAATTGGCCGATCGGTTGGGGTATACGCGGTATTGGTTTGCGGAGCATCATAACTCGAAGCATCAGATGAGCACTTCGCCTGATTTGCTTGCGGCGCACGTGGCGGCAGTCACGGATACGATTCGGATCGGTACTGGCGGAATTATGTTACCGAATCATAGTCCGCTGAAAGTCGCTGAGAATTTTTCGCTACTGGAAGCTTTACATCCTGGCAGAATTGATCTTGGCCTTGGCCGCGCGCCAGGGACGGATGGACTGACAGCGTTGGCATTGCGACGCTCAAGATCAAGAACGGCGCTAAGTGGCGAAGATTTTCCGGAACAACTTGCTGAATTGCTTGCCTATTTTTCAAAAGATTTCCCTGAAGACCATCCCTTCAAAGAGATTACGGTTTCACCAGATGAAAAGTTGAGACCCGACTTTTATATGCTCGGATCTAGCGATGGCGGGATGCGTTTTGCGACACATCACGGACTCGGTTTTGTGTTTGCGGCGCACATTTCACCTCATCTAGCAATTCCTGTGCTGCGGTCTTACCGAGAACGTTTTCAGCCGTCTGTGTTTTACAGCGAACCGAAGAGCGCCTTGTCAATTATTGTAATTACCGCGGAAACGGAGGAAGAAGCGCGGCAATTAGCAGGACCTGCTGAACTACAATGGGTACGATGGGGAACGGGACAATTTAAATTTGCGCCGCCAACGTTAGAAGAAGCAAACGCCCACGTGTACACGCCGCAGGAAGAAATGGTCAGAGAACAAAATAAAGATCGATTCGTGATCGGTAGTATCAAACAGGTGGAAAAAAGATTGAGGCAACTGGCGGAAGAGGCGCAGGTCGATGAAATTATGATTCCAACGATGCTCCCTGAAAAACAGTCGCGCCATCGTTCGTTTGAACTGTTGGCGGAGGCGTTTGGACTGAAAAGGCGGTAAATAGCGTGAAAGCGTTGATAGATAAACAACAAACTTTTTTTGCGACAGGCGAGACCCGCTCCATTCAATTCCGCTTGAGAGTGCTAGATTCATTGGGTAAGATGATCCGTTCTTATGAACCGCAAGTGACAAAAGCTTTGCAAGAAGATTTAAACAAAAGTGAGTTTGAGGCGTACACGACGGAAATTGGTTTTTTGTTAGAAGAAATTCGGTTCACGCGTAAACACTTACAAAAGTGGACTCGACGGCGGAGGGTCAAATCATCGCTGCTACAACTCGGCTCAAAAAGCTATATTTATCCGGAACCGTATGGCGTTGCATTGATTATTGCGCCTTGGAATTACCCGTTTCAACTCGCGATTGCCCCGCTGATAGGGGCGCTTGCGGCGGGGAATTGCGCGGTGATTAAGCCGTCGGAATGGACGCCCGCAACATCGCGGTTGCTAGCGCAAATAATTAGTGAGACTTTTCCAGAAGATTACGTTGCCGTTGTTGAAGGAGCAGTTGAAACAAGTCAAGCGTTGCTTGAGGAGAAGTTCGATAAAATCTTTTTTACGGGGAGTGTGGCAGTCGGAAAAAAGGTGATGGAAGCCGCCGCAAAAAATCTCACGCCCGTTACTCTTGAATTGGGCGGGAAAAGCCCTTGTATCGTTCACAAGGACGCAAATTTACCGTTAGCAGCGAAGCGGATTGCGTGGGGCAAGTACTTGAATGCAGGGCAAACGTGTGTTGCGCCAGATTACGTGTACGTTCATAGAGACGTTAAAGAGCAATTTTTAACCTTGCTAAAGCAGGCGATTACGGCATTATACGGGGATGATGTTTTGCGAGGTGACAGCGGATTCACGCGGATTGTGAGTTCACAGCATTTTGAGCGGCTCGTTGCCTTGTTGGGTGACGGAACTACGATTCATGGCGGTCGTTTTGATTCCAACTCTTTGGCGATTGAACCCACCATACTTGACGGGATTACATGGGATCATAAGATTATGGTGGAAGAGATCTTTGGACCGATTTTGCCGATCCTTGCTTACACAGATGAATCGGGTCTGATCGCGGCGATCAATGCTAGGCCGAAGCCGCTTGCGCTTTATCTTTTTACGGAAAGTGATGCGTTTCAGGCCGAAATTATAGAAAGCATCTCTTTTGGTGGCGGCTGCGTTAACGATACGCTTTATCATTTAACTTCGCCCTATCTTCCTTTTGGCGGGGTGGGAGAAAGCGGAATCGGCGCTTATCATGGCAAAGGGAGTTTCGATGCTTTTTCCCATGAAAAAAGTGTGCTGAAGCAGACGACTGCTTTTGATATTCCTTTCCGCTATCCGAATCATAAGCATGCGTTAAAATGGATCAAACGATTACTCAAATAAAAAAAGCTGTAATGGGTCTTGATAAGTCCTCTGCAGCTTTTTTATATTTTTTAAGCGGCGGTTCCTTCTTGCTCTTCATCTTTTTTGAATCTCCTTTGAAAAGCAACGACAATGACGATGATTAGCAAAGCGGCGACCGCTGTAAACAAGTAGATCGGTTGATATGCCGCATGAGCTGCTTCCGCAAATGCTTCCAACAGCGCTTGCTGAATTTGTGGATCTGGAATAATCGACACCGCAGTCTGGAGGTCTTCAGCTCCAGCTAGACGCTCCATTTGGCCGCGAAATTCGGTTGGAATCTGAGTTGGATCGATGCCAATCACTTGTAATTTTTCAGGAATGATTCGTCCCAGTTGACCAAATCCGTTTTGAATAAACGTCGCAAAAATCGTCGGTGAAAGGGTCAGACCAATTTGACGCGCGACGGAAAGCGTTCCAATCGCAGATCCTTTTTGTTCACCGGCCGCGTTGGAAGTCAAGACAGTTAGGGGAGCGCCAAGGAAAAAGCCAAACCCGATTCCTGCGAACGTTGAAAAGAGGATGAACATCGTCTTTGTGTCGGTAAAGGCCAATCCAATGAACCCGATGATTGAAATGATTCCTGACAGGACTAATGTTGGAATTGCGCCCCGTTTGTCAACTAAAACGCCACCGCCACCCGCTCCGATTCCTGCCGCTAATGCTAACGGTGTCATCCAATAGCCCGATTTTGCCGCGGACACCCCCAATATTTGCTGGGCAAACGAAGGGATGAAGATGATCGACCCAATGAATGTTCCTGTCAATAAACCCATGATCATCGTCAACGTAAACGTCGGCTTTTTCAAAAGGGAGTAGGGAAGAATCGGATCAAACTCAGTTCCCATTTCATTTCGCTTCTCCACCCAAATCAACAGAGCAAATAGGAGAACGGCTAACACGAGCAACCCGAAAACGCTTAGATGAAGCATACTTTCAAGTAGATTGCCTGTTGATAAGTTGTTCAGAGCGAACATCACACTTAGGATCGATAGGGAAAGCAACGTAATCCCAAGGAAATCGATTTTAGATAACTGATGTCCTTTTGTCTCTTGCAATGAAGTTATCCCTAAAATGACTAAACCGATGCCGATCGGGGCATTGATTAGAAATAACCAGTGCCAATTCCCCGTCCAATCGATTAAAAAACTTCCAATGTTCGGTCCAAGCAAGGAGGCAATTCCGTTCATGCCGCCGAGCATTCCTAGCATACTGCCTTGTCGTTCTTTGGCTACTGTACTTAATACATGCGAACTGGCGATGATGAAAATTCCACCGCCACCTAACGCTTGCAACAACCGAGCCGCTAAAAAGAAACTAAACGTCGGACTCAAAGCGACCGCTATTGAGCCAATTGTAAAAATAGCGACTTCGATCAGAAATAACTTTTTTCGACCATAACGATCCGCCAATTTTCCAACAATCGGTGTTGTGACCGCCATCCCCAACGCATACAGTGTAATTCCCCATGAGCCTTGCGTCGGTGAAACTTCAAAAGAAGTATTGATCGTTGTTAAGGCCGCGCTAATAATTCCATTGTCCAGAGCCGCCATAAAAACGCCAATCATCAAAACGATAAAACCTAGATTCACCTCTTCACCCCATTTTGCCTTTTCTTTATCTTTCCAGTATAGCGCTGAAAACGGGACTGTATTCAATCAGTTGCTGTGATTAGGTAGCTTAATAATTTTTTTGGTCCAAGCGAGGTGATCAAGGCATGATGAGTTTTTTGACGGGAAAATAAAAAATAAGTTGTGATAAAAGTATTCTTCTTTTAAAGTGGGGGTTGTGGTGTACATAAAATGAAGTGTCCTGAACATGTTAAAAATGGACGCGTTGTTTAAGCTTTCATGCTACTTGGCGAATCTAACCGTTGAGTCCAATATAAAAAAGTGATGAGGTGGAAGGAGGCGCGAAAAAGGTATGCATGCTTTTTTGAAATTTGCGGTTATAACGATATTTATTGTGATGTTTATGTTCGCATTTATAAAGGATTTTAAAAGGTGGGATCACGGTCGGATCAGTCTGATTGGATTAATCATGGAAACGCTCCTGGCGATTGGGTTAATCGCGTTTATAATCGGGATTTTTTTAGCCTCCCCTGTTATAAAAGTGCTCGGTATTTTCATCGTTCTGATCGGCGCTATTGTAAGAACGTTGCGAATGGCGAGTAAAGAAACAAAGTAAAATTCAAGCAAATTATTCGTGTGTTCGTCTTATCCCTTCCGTTAGCGGGACTTTTACTGTACTTTGTTTATGAAAAGTAGCCTTCGATGGCTACTTTTTTTGTTTACATCTCGATACACTCACATCTTGCAACATAGGAGGACTGGTCAGTTGCTGCAATGGCATATTCGACCATTAGAGTCGTCAGCTGGATATGGTGAAACCTGCAACGGGAGATTTGACCACTGCATCCAAGTCCCATCACCTGGGATCGATTTTACCTTTATGCAATGGCATTTTCAGCCGCTAGAGCCCGCGTTCTTGGACTACGGATCTTGCAACGGTCAAATCGACCGCTACATGGATGCCTCCAATCACGTGATCTGTGAGTTCGTGATCCCCAACGATCACCTCTGACATGTTCCATCCACATGACATACATTCCACCGATTTCTACAACCACTAGGTGAGATTCCTCACATTGCGCCCGTCAGATCGTTCCCATCGATTCCCTAATGAAATCCACCGCCAATCCGTGATAAGTTACAACATGTCACTTCAGAAAAACGAACGAATTTATGAAATAGAAAGTTGAGGAAGAAATGACATGCAAATAACAAAACGAATGAAATTAACATCTGTTATGTCGACAGTCGCTCTACTCGCAAGTTTGATGACACCACTTGTTGTAGATGCTGCGGCGACGGTCAGTGTAGTCGGCGCGCAAGCTGTCAGTATGAGCGCGACGAGCGATGATTATAAAAGTTTAGGACAATTGAAAATTGAAGTTCCGATTACAGATATTAAGACGGGTGATTTTTTCATTGTAAGATTGCCGGCGGATTTTAAGCTAAACATTCCAGCGGCAACAGATGACACTGTCGATATCGCTGCGGCTACGATTACCATGCCAGATGGAACAACCGCGCGATTAATGCAAACAGTGAGCCCATCCGATCCGTGGAACGACGAGGTTAGCGAGCATCTGGCTGTCTATCAAACGCATTCTAATGAGATGAAAGTCGTTGTGAAAAATGCGGACAAAGCGCCTAATGGCGGGTCGGATGCGAATACCATTATAAAAATTAATCTTGGGAGCGTGTATGTCCCTGGCAGCTCGGCTGGGAAGATTGAGGCGATCATTGAAACCCAACCTGGCAGCGCCTTTACGAATGAAAAGGTAACATTGGCCACGAAAGGAACAGGTATTGTTGACGTATCTGTCGATTCGGTGAAGACGATTCCAGAAAGTGGCGAAGCGGCGCTGGATACGATTCGTTTTAAAGAAGATAGCCCAGGGGCGCTAACAACGGGTAGTCGTTTAAAACTGACGTTGCCATCAGGTTTCGAGTGGAAAGAAAATGAATATCCGCTTCATTTTATTTATGGGGATAACGATGCGGTAGCGAAGTTAAGCGCCACACGCGGCGCGGATCGACGCGAACTTGAAATCCAAGTTCCTGTAACGACGAATGCGGCAAGTTATTTCACGTTAAAAGATGCGGTGATTACGGTTGGCGATGATAAGTTAGCCGCTTACGGAGCGATTTCTGTAGAACTGAGCGGTACAAGCAAAATGAGCGAAAAATCATTAGTGGTTGGTAAGTATGTGAAATACGAAGCGACGATTCGTGTTGGAGAGGTCAAGAACGTGCTAGCCGGTCGAGCGGGGGCCGCAGATCCTGAGCATACTGAAATTGGTCAGTTGGTCATTGAAGAACAGGCGCCAGGATCACTCCGAGCAGGCGGTTCGATTCGAGTCCGTTTAGACAATCGCGTGAAATGGGCGGTTGATTCCGATCGAAAACTCGTTCAAGCGCCTCGTCTGAATACATTTTTATCCGATCTGCAAGGGTTAGAATTAGCGGAGTGGGAGCTTGTCGATGATCAAACAATTTTGACCTCGGTTAAAACGACATCGCAAGGAACCAAAGGCGGTAAGCTTGTTTTGGAAAAAGGGTTGGTCGATGTGGCCGCAGACGCTACATCTGCTGATGTGAGCGCGACTATTAGCGGTAATGCGGGCGCGTCCGGCAATGCGGGAGTGATTGCGAACGTAGTTGCTCCGCTTCGCTTATCCGTTCCAGACGCGACATTGAAACCGGTTCAAGCCGGTGTGCAAGATCGAACGATCAGTGATTTGATTGTCGAAGAACAGCTCGCGGGCGCGATTGATAGCGCGGGAAGAGATTCATTTATTCGCTTGACGTTCCCTGCAGGGGTCAGACCGAATATGCCGGATTCAGATCAAATTCAGATCGACGGAGACCTTGCCCTTGATACGGCGAATCCAATCATTGATAAAGATGAATACGGACGTTGGTATTTGCAATTGGCTACGTTAGCGGCGAGCTCAAAGCCGTCTACAATTACCTTTAGTGGGTTAAAAGTAACGGCGGACCGAACAGTTGCCGAAGGCGAAATGCGTATTGAGTTAGGTGGTTCAATGATTCAAACAGGCGGAGCGATTACAAACAGTTTCCCTCAAACGGATACAGTGGGGAGTATCGGGGTGGCGAATGTCGTGGTGCCGACGAATGGGACGATTATGAACTCTGTGAGCTTTGTGATCGGTTCTAATTCCTATATGGTTAACGATGTTGCCAAAAAAATCGATGTCGCCCCATTTATCGATAAGCATGGACGTACGCTTGTGCCTGTGCGAGCGGTAGCGGAAGCGTTTGACGCTGTCGTCGGATGGGACCCGCAAGATGGGAAAGTAACCATCCTTAAAGGGGGCAAAGCGATTTCAGTTATCGTCGGTAGCTATGTGATGAACGTGAATGGCGTATTTATTCAAAACGATAGTCCAGCAATTAATAAAAATGGACGTGTATTTTTACCGGTTCGCGTGATTGCCGAAGCTTTCGGAGCAAAAGTAAATTGGGACCCGCAAACTGAAACCATCTATCTAAACTAAACACAGCAGCAGGTTCAGAAAAACAGCTCGTTTTTTTGAACCTGCTGTTTTTTTGTTTACTCTATTTTGTCGCGGCGCCACTAGCTTTTCGACAGACAAGGGGCTATATTAGAATGGATATTATTCATTGAATGGGGGAGTATGATGACCAACTATTTGCCAGCCTACTTAACCGAGCGGGATGGGTCTCTTTGGTTAACGGAAGACGAACATGATAATCTGAAAGTGAGTTATCGGATTAAGGAAATTGTATTTAAAGAGAAGTCATCTTTTCAAGAAGTGATGATTTTAGATTCTTACCACTTTGGGCGGATGCTCGCGCTCGATGGTATTGTGCAAACGACAGCTATCGATGGCCACATTTACAACGAAATGATTTCGCATGTTCCAATGGCGGTTCACCCTAATCCGAAAAAAGTATTAATCATTGGTGGCGGTGATTGCGGTGTAGCGAAAGAAGTATGTAAGTATGAACAAGTGGAGCAGGTCGATATGGTTGAAATTGACGAGCTTGTCGTTAAAGCTTGCAGGGAGCATTTGCCGGAAGTGTCGGGACGACTGTCTGATAAGCGTGTCCATTTTATTTTTGATGATGGGGTTAAATTTGCTCAATCGAAAAAGAGTGAGTACGATCTAATCATTGTTGATTCATCCGACCCGATCGGTCCAGCCCAAGCGTTGTTCGAAAAAAGTTTCTATGAAAGCCTACATACTGCATTAAAAGAGGATGGCGTGATGGTCTGCCAAAGTCAGTCGCCAATCTTCCATGTGGACGTGATGAAGCAAACGCGCAACCGAATTTCTGAACTTTTCGATGAGACAAAAATGTACACAGCAGTTGTTCCCACTTATCCAGGCGGTTTTTGGAGTTTTACCATTGGGGCAAAGCAATCGATTCAGCCGAACGCCTCCAAAGTAAGCGGGAAAGAAACGAAGTACGTCAATGAACAAATCGTAGAAAGTTGTTTTGCGTTGCCTCAATTTCTTGTGAAGACGCTTGAAAGTTAATGTCATAATTTCCCAGGAAACAAGTGGATGAACATAAAAAAACACCGCTCCTCGAGTTTTGGACGGTGTTTTTTTTGTATCTCTTTGGAGATCGACTATGTTGTTTAGTATTCTAATACAATTCGGTTTTCGCATGTTTCTTGGAATTTCCGAACAGCTGCTTGTGTGTCCACGGTGTATCCAATCTCATTTAACGTTACGCCAATTAACTCAATTGCTCTGGCGAACATGTCGTTCGTAGCGTTCCCCATATGGCCCACTCTGAACGCCTTGCCCGCTAACGAGGCAAGCGCTCCAGCAACGACAACCCCTTTATCTGCTAAAGCGGCTCTAAATTTTCCATCGTCAATGCCTTCTGGATAAATGAAGCAACTTAACGTAGAGGCTGCAATCGCTTCATCTGCCAATGCTTCCATACCGTAAGTCGCCAGCGCGGCGCGAATCGCTTTCGCAGAGATCGTGTGGCGGTTCCACCGTGTTTCTAATCCTTCCTCCATAACCAATTGCAGTCCGCGGTGATAAGCGTAAATTAAGTTTACCGGTGGAGTCGCAAAGTACTTCGCAGGATTTTCCATCACCGGCTGCCATTTTTTAATATCGCTATAGTAGGCGTTAATGCGTCCTAACTTTTCTCTCGCCGCTAACGCTTCAGGGCTAAAGGCGACGATCGCGATGCCTGGAGGAACCCCGATCGCTTTTTGCGAACCTGTCAAAATGACGTCGATTCGGTGGTTTGAAGCGCCGTATTCTTTCCCCATATCTTCGTCCATCGCTGCTGTTGCGCAGACACCGTCTAGAATAAATAATGCGCCCGCTTCTTTCACCACTGGGACAAGTTGCTCTAAACTTGCGGCAACACCTGTTGATGTATCCGCATGGGAAACAGTGACAGCCTTAAAGCCGCCTTCAGCCAATTTCGCCCGAACTTGTTCTGGATCGACATGTTGTCCCCATTCCGCTTGAATCGTTTCAGCTTGAATACCAAACGCTTCAGCTATATCTATAAATCGATCGCCAAAAAATCCGTGACTGACGACTAAAATCTTTTCTCCTGGAGCAACGGTATTAACGAGCGCCATTTCCATCGCAACGGTCCCAGAACCAGCGAGGACAAACACTTCACCGTCTGTATTAAATAATTGCTTTGTTAAAGCAATCGACTCTTTGAAAATTTTAACAAAACGCGGATCGGTATGACCCCATGTTTCTTGCGCAAGCGCATCGTAGATTTCGCCCGTAACAGGAGTAGGCCCTGGCACCAATAACATCTCTTTATTTCGTTTCATCTTGTGTCCTCCTTAAACTATCCAGTATTCAGTTCTTCTCCTCATCCTTGTTTTTACCTTTAATTAAAATGTGAACAATTGAAGAAAGTCGGGGTGTGAATGTTCAGTTTTTTAATCTGCGGATTAAAGACAAACTTTTCTCTATCATGTAAATTTAAGCGGAAAATTATGCATGCTTGTCCATATTTTACACGATTCGCATTTCAAAGTGGGTGAAAAACTGTGTTGGATGATAACCTTTTTTCCTTTAAACAATTAAAGTGTTTTAAAAATAATAGCTATCCATGCTCATTTTGGCAAGTGGACAATTAAAGAATTTCTACTCTATTTTTCAATTTCGCGCGGATCAGCTAATCTTATTATAAGGAATATATTCGTTACATAACAGGGTAAATTCATAAAAAGTTGAATTAATGAAAAAGCTTAAGTTTTCTGTCATCTTTGTGGGTGGTGAAGCGAAGGGGGAGAGGAGGCCGATCTCTATCCCCCGTCATGAACAGATAAGCTTGCGTTTTTTTCGCGCAACATCTTTTCAGCTCGTTTAGCCGCCTCTAAAATATCACGTGTATAAGGAAGCCAAGCGACCGCGGCATCTTGGCTTGTCGCTCCTAATGGAATACAGGCGTCGATGCCAGGTTTAAGCAGTCGACATCCAGCGGGGCGTTGTTCGCTCGTTAAACGACAGCCCATCTGTGTCAAATGTACACATTCGCCTCCTGTGGAAAAGTCGAATACTTTTCCAATCGCGTTCGTATGGGCGGGACGAATGAAATAAGCCTCATCAAAAATAGACATTCCTTCACGCGGATCTCCGTCCCAAATATCAACCGCCCATTCACCGGAAGCAAACTTTTCAGTTAGCGCGGTGACACTGATCGATTCAAAATCCGAAGGCAGGGCAGAACCCGCATAATATTTACAGCAGGCCCCTTGGCAAGTTGCGCACAACTGTTCATCCGTATAGTTTACTTTCGACACAATCATCCCTCTTTTCAGATGAAATATCTCCCTGAATTCGCTCCTTACTATTATTGTAACCGATAGTAAAGGTATTCTAAATGACGATAACTTAACAAATTTTGAACAAATATTAAAAACGCTACGGAATATATTGAATATTATAACACCTTTAAATAAGTGAGGGAAAGGCAATGGCTGAACAATGATTTGGAAGCAGTTGGATGATATGGTTTTTGATGTGGTTATGTTAAAATATAATTAATTTGCTTATAAAGATCATTGAAGCGTAAATTAATCAAAGGGTACTGAAGAGTCAGAAAACTGTTGCAAATGGCGAGTAGTTTCGATAATATAAAAAAAAGTAGATGATGAAATGCCCTTTATCAAAGGAGATCTCCGATCCAATTGAAAATGTTACGATTTGTCTAGAGATATGATTTGTCAAAAGGTAGGGATGATTACCTTCTAGTTAAGGGGGATGGAAACAGATGAATACATTGACACATGAGATTTATAATGAATTGCGATGGTTTGTAGGCCGACAAGTCGGTTTGATGACGATTTTGTCCACTGAAAATGATTATGAATATTACCATGAAGGCAGGATGCAATTGGAGTTACGTAAAATTAAAGGGTTTGGAGAAGTCGTTGATATTCTTCTAGCAAAGGATGAGGGCAGCAAAGGAGCTACTTTTGAGTCCAAACAATTGCGAGAGTATATGTTAGATAATCGTGAGGTGGAAGACCATCTCGTTAAAACGTTAACGATCTATTTAAAAGATGGATCAATGTTCAGTTTAACGGCTAAGTACGTGGTCGATGACCAGCATACTGATATTACAATATCAGATGAATACGCGCGTTTTTTATTTAATTTAATTGGATAACGGAGAATGTGATAAGGAGCCGCGACAATGGCTCCTTTTTTTCCTTGACATCGATTTTTACATAGACTAGCTTGCTTATTTTCGCTATACAAGTTTGCCATCTTTGTTATAATGTTGAGCATATTAAATTTATAGGATAGGGGTTGGCGCGCATGTTATACGTAGCAATGTTACCGATTATTGATGAACAATTGAATGCAAAGGTTCGTCCTGCTCATCTTGCATATTTAGATGATCTTTACAAACAAGGAAAAGTCTTATCAGCAGGTCCATTTACAGATAAAAAAGGCGGCATGGTTATTTACCGCGCTCATTCGTTTGAAGAGGCGAAAGCGTTAGCTGAAGCAGACCCTGTGATTGTTGAAAAAGCCCGTACACTGGAATTACGCGAGTGGAATTCTTTGCCGTTCCCGCTCGGTGAATAAAGATGAATGAGGTGATTCACAAACGATGGTGATTACAGATGATGCTTGTCTGTTTATCCAGCAATTAATGAACAAGTTAAGTCGTGACGGCGTTCGAATCGGCTACAATGAAAAAAGTAGTTGAGGTTTATCCGCCTTTCGCTTGACTCTGGATGAGATCAAAGAAGGAGACATTGTAATAAAAGTCAATGGGCTAACGGTCGTTTATGGGGAAGAGGCCGCCGCGCATATCCATCGTTTACATATTTCGTATGTTAATGGTAGGCTTGAACTGAGAGATGCGGGAGGTCTTTGATCGTTGGACGGGCGCCCTCCCCGTAACGGGTTCTCCCGCCAATCACTTTCGGTTATAATATAATGAGAAATTAAAACAAGTGAGGCGAGTAAATAAACATGAATAAATTTACAGAAGCAATCGCCGTGACAAGCCCGAATCATCCAGCTTCTATTTTCTTTTCGCAGGATTTAAAGCTGTCCATGCGTTACACATATAACGATCTCATTCGGATGGAAAAATGGGTGACAAAGCGCTACCCAACTCCGACAGAGATTCCCAAGGATGAACATTATAATATTATGGCTTTGGGCTTGTATCTCGGCCAAGTGTTGGTTCACAGTTTTGCTGGAGCTTTTTGGGAGTATGAGGATATTGAAAATCCATTTGATGCTCGTGTCATCATTCCGATTGAAGGGGAGGAAGCTCCTTTGCAATTAGATCCTTTTACATGTGTGTTTATGTACATCGTTGAGAATCGAAAAGAATACTCAATGATCGAATGGTATAGCGCGATTCGTTCCATTTACGAAGGTAAGGAGCCGCGAAGTAAGGGATCCAAAAAAATGATTCATTGAACTGCTAGATCAAAAAGGGACTGCTTCGGCAGTCTTTTTTGTTAAGTCAAGAATTAAACTCAATCTTACCTGGTTCAAGACTTGACGATGTTATAAGAGCGCTATACGATAATTAATATTTAGGTCTCTTGTGGCTGTTCGGGCGCAAGAGAATGAATGCGGTTACAATTCGTGATGATCTCAAAAGGGGGAGAATCTATAATGAAGCAACAGTTTATCGATGAGATAAAAAAGCGGGCGAAACCACTACATACGAATGATGACTTGGATGCAATAGTGGAAGCGATTGGCGATACGCGAATTGTGTTACTAGGCGAAGCAACCCACGGCACCGCAGAATTTTATAATTTGCGGACCGAGCTAACGAAAAAACTAATTACAGAGAAAGGCTTTACGACGCTTTCGATTTCAGGGAACTGGGTCCCTTTTTATGAAGTGACGCGTTATATTAAAGGGCATGCGCACCAAAACGGGGATTTAGCCGCTTTACTTCCCGAATGGTTCAATGAGTTTCCAACTTGGACAAGAGCCAATGAGGAAATGATTCCGCTTTTTGAATGGTTACGAGAATACAATCAAGGGTTGCCAGAAGCGGAAAAGATCGGATTTTACGGGGATGACCTCAAAAGCTTGTGGCTGTCATTGGATGAAGTCATTCAGTCTACGGAGCGACTTGGATCGCCAGAATTAGTAGATCTGGCCCGTAAGATTCAAGCGGGATTGGCGACGAGTCAGGAAAACCCGCAGGTTTATGGATTGAATGCGATCTTCTTCAATCAATCGTGTGAGGCCATGGTGACCGAACTCCACCAGAAATTAGCAGAAGCGCGGGGAGGGTATAAACAAAACCCGTCCGATGACGAGTTAGCCGATGAAATCAACGCTCTTGTGCTACGCAACTCAGAACACTATTGGCGATCAATGGCGATGGGTGGACCTGACAATTGGAATATTCGGGCCCGTCATATGGTCCAAGTGATCAATCGATTGATCGAACGTCAAGGGGAAAATGGAAAGATTATCGTGTGGGGTCATAACACGCACATGGGCGATGCGCGCGCAACGGAAGGGATGCCAGCCGAAGGGTTTGTGAATGTCGCTCAGCTAATGCGAGAACATTGGGGTGACGACAATGTTTATGCAGTTGGTTTTTCTACGAATACAGGAAAAGTAATTTCCGCGAAAGATTGGAATCATCCTTTTGAGGAAGTGGAAGTACGGGCGGCTCATTCGGGTAGCTGGGATGCCTTGCTTCACGAGGCGGGGGCAGAGGATAAGATTTTAATCTTCGGTAAAGATGAACCGATTTTCTCGACACCGCTACCGCAACGGGCGATTGGCGTCGTTTATCATCCCGATCACCAGGCCGAATATCAGACCTACGTGGCCTCGCGGTTGTCTGATCGATATAATGCGTTGATCTACGTCGACCATACGCATGCGGTCAAACCATTATTACCGAAGGGCCTGAACTAAAATTTTCAAAAAAGGGTTGTCGGGAAAGTCAGGACAGGAGTTGACTTATCCTGACGCCTTTTTTTATTTTTTTAATTACCGCATATTGACGTAATTCTGCCTTGTCAATCCATTAAATTTGTTAGGTAAATCTACCTATTTAAAAGCGGAAACTGGGGAAAGATAAACTTGTTTTCTTTTTTAGACGTTCCAGACGAAGGAGAGATGAAGATGAGCAAGATTATTCATGCGTGGTCTATCCTAGATAAACTCTACTTTAGATGCAGTCGATTAGAATTTGTTGATGAACAACGCGATAACATTTTCCGAGTACGTCTGCTCACGTATCGGGGACCCAGTCTATCCTTCGAAGATGGAACGACGATTCAATCCTCGGATCTTCTCCTAAAAATTCATTTACATAATTATCGGCTCATGAAAGAAATGGAATCCATTGACCATGACATCAAACGCGCTCTTTATGTTTATCAACGTGTCAAACAGTCTCTGCCGGGCTTGGCTCATTTTTTTGTCAATCATCCCCAATGTGATGACATCAAAGCGTTATTAGGCATCACGGTCTTAAACCGAGGCGTCAAGCCTTTAGGCTTTCAAGTCAGCAAGATTAGCAACCCCGCTTATAGGACATTAAAAGGATGGTTCCAATTGCCAATGATGATGTTACTCCAACCACATAAAAGGCTGACCCTTTTGAAAAAAGGCCCGCTCGCTCCAAATTATTTGATGATGACGAAGGAACAGTTAGTCAATCGGTACTTTAAAGTAAAGTAAAGTTATAAAATAAAAATAATTGTTATGTTAAGAGGCTTATGCTAATATTTCTAGTGGGTAACTTAACTGAAAATAGAAAAATTATATGAAGTGAACGAAGGAGCGCATGGTTGGAATACAAATGCGCGACTCAGGGAGAATAATTGGGTGTTGGCAGGCCGACATCTAGCGGAATAGAAAAAAACCTCCATCTAGATCGGTTGATGGAGGGACGTTATAAGTAGTCATCTTTGTCATCCATGTCAACGTGCGTGAGGTCTGTCACGATGTCTTCGTTTACTTGGACTTGCAATGTTTCTCTGCCGGTTAAAAATTTAAAAATACCGTTGTTGAAGTCAGTTCCGAACTCTTTAAAGAAAATGCCTTCGTATACGACGTTTTTTGTATGTTTAAAGACAAGATGATAATGTTGCTCCTCTTCGACAAGATAAGCGCGAACACCTTTTTGATAACGCTTGTCAGGATTCTTTAAATAACGGGCCACCGAAATAATATGAAGATCAACAAAAGGGATTTCCCGCAGCAATGCGTTGATAATTGAACCTCTGGCGATTTGTTCCCAACGACTCTGCGCGGTTTGCCCAAGAATGATTTGGGTAATATTTTTTTCCCTCGCAACTTCTGCAATCACTTTCGAAATTGGTCTTTTTTCATTGTCCTTAATAATAAAGGCATCGGCGCTATGCTTTTTAGCCAGTTGTTTCCATCGTGTAATATAATTCGTTTTCTCCGCGTCTAAATCATCAAATGGATTCGGATCGACAGTGAGGATGAATAGGGGACAATCGAGCATATTCGCAATTCTACAGCCCCGTTGAATCAGTCGTTCTCCATTTGGACCATAATATACGCAAACAAGGATGCTTTCATCCATCCGTTCCTTCATTCTCGTCATACGTTCTCACCCCTTCACTGCTATAAGATTTACCAAAAAAACGATTGACTTGCTATGAATATAACCTATGCCACATCAACAGTCAATCTTTCATTAAAACGCTCTCAAAAGCGGTCTGCTACTAGAATGGCGCTGCAATGGAATAATAATGAAAAGGCAGGGTTCAAAGCGGTCCATTCATTTCAGAACGCCTTGATTAAGTAGGTCAAAGCGCTAAAATAAGTAAAGCAAAGCATCGAGATTTGGCTCGCAAAGGAGGAGTTTTTAATTTGTCTTGGTTGCATCTTATGATTTTAGTTCCATTTATATCCGCTTTATTTGTCCCTTTTATATATAATCGCTTTACCCCGAAACTGCATATCGGTTGGATCATGCTCTTGGTTCCGCTATCGATATTTGTCTACCTGTTTCAATTTATATCCGATATTTCCAATGGATTTTCTTACCTCGAAACTGTCCCCTGGTTGCCAGCCTACGATATCAATTTTACAACATATATAGATGGGTTAAGTTTGGTGTTTGGGTTGTTGATCGCTGGAATTGGGTCGCTCGTCATTCTTTATTCGATTTATTACTTGTCAAAAGAGCGTGAAGCGTTACATAATTTTTACATTTATTTGCTCTTATTTATGGGCGCCATGCTCGGACTTGTCTTTTCGGATAACATCTATGTGTTGTATGTGTTTTGGGAAATCACGAGCATCTCTTCCTTCTTATTAATTGCGTATTGGTATGAGCGGGAGCGATCGCGTTATGGAGCCCAAAAGTCGATGCTGATCACGATCTTTGGCGGTCTGGCGATGTTAGCGGGTTTGATTATGCTTTCCTTAATGGCGGATACAAACAGTATTCGGGAAATGGTCAATCATGCGAGTATTATTTTTGAACAATCGTTGTTTATTCCCGCCTTGATCTTGATTTTGTTAGGGGCGTTTACAAAGTCTGCCCAGTTTCCATTTAGTATTTGGTTGCCAGACGCGATGGAAGCGCCGACGCCAATCAGCGCCTACCTTCATTCAGCGACGATGGTTAAAGCGGGCATTTATTTAGTCGCTAGGTTGACGCCTGTTTTTGGGGGATCGGCAGAATGGTTTTGGATTGTATCATCGGTTGGTTTGATTACGTTGTTGTATGGTTCCGTGAACGCGGTAAGACAAACGGACCTAAAAGCTCTATTGGCCTATTCGACGATCAGTCAATTAGGATTAATTATGTGTTTGCTCGGTTTAGGATCTGTCGCTTTATTTTTCGGACAGGCTAGCGAGTCTGCGGTGTATGCGGTCGCGATCTTTGCCGCAATTTTCCACCTCGTCAATCACTCGACATTTAAAGGGTGTTTGTTCATGGTGATCGGGATTATTGACCATGAGACGGGAACGCGCGATATTCGTCATTTGGGCGGGTTGATGGGACTCATGCCTGTTTCGTTTACATTGACGATCATCGGTAGCTTTGCGATGGCGGGATTACCGCCGTTCAATGGTTTTTTGAGTAAAGAGATGTTTTTCACCGCGGTCTTAAACGCTTCAGAGATGACAGAGTTTAAAATCGGGTGGTTTGGCGCGATACTGCCTTTCCTTGCGTGGATTGCCAGCGTGTTTACATTCATTTATTGTATGGTCCTTGTATTCCGCACGTTTAGAGGAAAGGTTAGACCGGGCAGACTCGATAAAAAGGTACAAGAGGCTCCAGCGGGGATGTTAATTTCTCCGATTATTTTAGCGGCATTCGTCATTATTATTTTCTTTATTCCGAATGTATTCGCTCATTATTTGTTTATACCGGCTTCACTTGGCGTCCTTCCTTCCTTTGCCGGAACAGGAAATCTAGATATTCGTATCTCAGCCTGGCACAGTTGGTTGACTCCTGAATTGTGGATGACAATTGGCGTGATCGTGTTGGGGACTTTACTCTACCTGACATTGAGAAGATGGGTTCGTTTATACTTTTTGTATCCGCAAGTGATCACGTTTAATAACTTGTATGATTTTGGAATTGCGATTACGCAAGATGTGTCAAGGTGGATCACGAATCGGTATATGACGGGATTTATTCGGGATTATCTTGTCTATATTTTTACTTTTCTTGTGATCATTGTTGGCGGGGGATTTTGGTTATTTAACGGGTTTTCATTCGATTCGTCGCAAGACGCGCCGATTACCTTTTATGAAGTCGGCATCGTGCTGGGGATGGTCGCGACCGCGTTGACCGTGTTGTTTTCAAACTCGAGACTCACTTCGATTATCGCGGTGGGCGGCTTAGGTTTTCTGATAGCTTTCTTCTTCGTGCTATTTCAGGCGCCCGATTTGGCTCTGACACAGCTTGTTGTGGAGACGATTACGACGGCGTTGTTCTTGCTCTGTTTTTATCATTTGCCTAAATTACGCAAGGAAATAAGCCGCGTCCCGTTTAAAATTGGGAATGCGATTGTGGCTCTTGCGGGGGGCGCTGTGTTCACCCTTGTGGCGTTATCAGCGAATGGACACCGTGTGTTTGATTCGATTTCAGGCTATTACAAGGATTCTTTTCCGCTTGCAGGCGCCAAAAACATGGTCAATGCGATTCTCGTAGATTTTCGGGGAGTGGATACAATGTTGGAAATCCTCGTTTTAACGATCGCGGGGATGGGGGTTTACACATTAATTAAACTACGCTTGGCTGGGGGGGATAAAAATGAAGGAACCGAATGATGTCATTATTCGCAGTGTGACGAAAGTAGCCGTGGTGATTATCTTTACATTCGCGATCAACCTGTTTGTGTCGGGGCATCACCAACCCGGCGGCGGGTTTATTGGCGGCTTGGCTTTTACATCGGCCATCCTTCTGTTATTCCTCACATTTGATCTTGAGACCGTGCGGAGCAAGTTTCCTGTTGATTTTAAAGTCGTGGCCGCTTCGGGCGTATTGATCGCTGTGTTGACGGGTGCCGGATCGATGATTCTCGATATGCCTTTTCTCACACAAGCGTTTGGTCACATTGATCTCCCCGTATTTGGTCAGACCGAGATTGCGACGGCTGTCCTGTTTGATGTGGGGGTCGCGCTAGCTGTAATCGGTACGGGCCTGACTATAATCATGAGTATAGGTGATGATCGATAATGGAAACGTTGATGTCTATCTTGGTTGGCGTCTTGTTTGCGATAGGTCTTTATTTAATCTTAACGAAAAGTTTATTGCGAATTATTTTGGGAACATCGATCGTGGGGCATGCTGTGAATCTATTGATTATGACGATGGGCGGCTTGAAAAAAGGGGGTCCGCCACTACTCGGTTTAAAAAACCAGACGTTTACGGATCCCTTGCCGCAGGCCTTGCTGTTAACCGCGATCGTGATTAATTTTGCGATTACCGCCCTGTTTATCGTGCTGTGCTATCGGGCTTACATCGTATTGGGCACGGATGATACCGAGCAATTGAGAGGAAATGAACATGAATAATCTAGTAATCTTGCCGATTGTCATTCCTGTGATCACGGGAATGGTGATGGTCATCTTTAGAAGAGACATTAAACTTCACAGGCTACTTAGTTTGGCCGCGACTTTATCGATCTTGGGGATTGCGATTCTGCTTATGAATCAAATTAACGCGCTGGGGATCCAAACGTTGCAATTAGGGGGCTGGGAAGCTCCGTTCGGCGTGAGTATGGTCGCGGATATGTTTGCGATGTTGCTAATCTTGGCCACAAGCGTTGTCGCAACGTGTTGTTTGATCTATGCGTTCCAGACGATTGGCAAAGAGAGGGAGAACTTTTACTTTTATCCTTTATTTTTATTTCTCATTGCGGGAGTAAACGGCTCATTTCTAACAGGGGATATTTTTAATCTATTCGTTTGTTTTGAGGTGATGCTCGTTGCTTCTTATGTGTTGATCTCACTGGGAGGAACGAAGCTCCAACTTCGCGAGTCGATTAAATATATTTTAGTCAACGTCATTTCATCTTCTTTATTCCTTGTTGCGATCGCCTATTTATATGCGATGACGGGTACACTGAATTTTGCCCACCTGTCGCTGCGTATCGCTGAAATGGGACAAGATGGCTTGATGACGACCGTTTCTTTTTTGTTTTTAATCGTCTTCAGCTTAAAAGCAGGCCTGTTTTTATTCTTTTGGTTGCCTGGTTCGTACGGAGCTCCACCCACCGCGATTGCCGCGATCTTTGCTGCATTGTTAACGAAAGTCGGGATTTATTCGATTATTCGGATGTTTACGCTCGTCTTTTATCACGAACCGCAAGCGACCCATTTATTGATCGGGATCATGGCTGCGGCAACGATGATTCTCGGGGCGATTGGAGCGGTCGCGTATGCGGACATCAAACGCATTTTAACGTATAACGTCGTTGTCGGCGTTGGCTTTATTTTGGCCGGGGTTGCCTCGTTTACACCCGCTGGTTTGACAGGTTCTGTTTATTATTTAATCCACGATATTGTTGTGAAGGCGCTCATTTTTCTGCTCGGGGGAACGATCATCCACCTGACAGGAAAGAACAAGTTGAAAGAGATCAGCGGTCTAATTCGTCTTTATCCATCATTAGGTTGGATGTTTTTCATCGCAGCTCTGTCGCTAGCTGGGATTCCACCGTTAAGCGGATTTCTCGGAAAAATTTTCATTACTGAAGGGACCTTTACGGCAGGTTACTTTTGGTTAGGAGGCATCGGGCTGTTTACGAGCTTGATGGTGTTGTATTCGATTATGAAAATCTTCATGAGCGCTTTTTGGGGCTACACCGACTATGAAGAGGGTGAGCTAGAATCACCGAAAGGCTTGCTGTTTCCGATCGGCCTATTGACCTTGATGACGATTGCCCTTGGCTTAGGGGCGCAAGGGATCAGTCAATATGTCGATGTGGCGATTGAAGGCTTAATGAATACACATCTCTATATTGATGCGGTGTTAGGGTTGAATCCGAGAATCTAGAACAGCATAGTTGGAAAGGATGGTGGAACCCGTTGTCGATGCAAGTATTAGTGAACTTATGTATCGGTGTTTTATGGATGTTTTTTCAAGATAGTTGGAATGGATTAACTTTTTTATCTGGCTATTTATTCGGTCTGCTCGTTCTTTTTATGTTACGCAATTTTCTTCCTTCTAAATTTTATCCGATTACGATGTTTGCCGTGTTAAAGTTACTGCTCGTTTTTATTAGTGAGTTGTTTTCATCGGGCATCCTGGTGATTCGCCAGGTGATCCGACCGAAAATAAATATCACGCCGGGGATTTTTACATTGGAGACCGAGCTAGAAGGAGACTTGGAAGTGACGTTGCTCGCGATGTTGATTACACTCACACCCGGATCGGTCGTAATGGAAATTACGCCCGACAATAAACTGTTTTACATCCATGCGATGGACATTCCTGAATCAAGTGACGCCGTGTTTCGATCACAAGTCCGGTTTGAAGCGGCTATAAAGAAGGTGACGCGTTAATGGTAAACACAATTTTAATTCTGTCTTATTGCTTTTTGATTTTATCAATTTTAGGAACACTTTATCGCTTGGTGAAAGGACCATCCGCCCCAGATCGCGTGCAAGCGTTAGATGCGTTAGGAATCAATATTATTTCGGGAATTGCTATTTTTTCGGTTTCGTCGCGAAATACGGGTTTTTTTGAAGTCATTTTACTGATCGGTATTTTATCTTTTATTGGCACGATCGCATTTTCAAGATATATTGAGAGGGGTGTCGTCATTGAGCGCGGGCAGCCAAAGTGAACTCGTCGCAGTTCTAATGATTTTGGTCGGGACGATCTTTAGCTTTCTTAGTACGGTTGGATTAATTCGACTGCCTGACGTGTATACCCGCACACATGCGGCGTCAAAAAGTTCGACGTTGGGTGTGTTGTTTACGATGGTCGGCACCTTTATCTTTTTTTTGTTTCAGGAAGGGTATTTTAGCATTCGGCTATTTTTAGGGATTTTCTTTATTTTCTTAACCGCCCCTGTCGCAGCCCATGCGATCACCCGCAGCGCCCATCGCGCTAATGTTGAATTAGCGGATATTAGTGTGCAAGACGATTTACAGAAAGTTAGGTCAAAGGAACGCGAAGGGGCTGAAGCAGAATAAAAAAAGACGTGAGCATCTCTGTTCGTCCGCTCGCGTCTTTTTTTTATCGGTAAAATAGGAGTTGAAATAAATATAAACCGACTAAGTGGGCGGGATAAAACGAGCGATAAAGCCAGAGTGGCACTCGGATCCCTTTTGGACTCTTATAAAATACGAGTAAGATCGTAAACAAAATACTATACATTTGCAGGACCCACTGCTGGCTGATGAGAAAGAACAGATTTAAGCCGAAATGGGCCGAAAGAAGGCGGGTGCCTGTCAACGAGCGATAAATAAGTATCAGCAAAATTCCATACATCCCATAGTCCATCGGAATGAAGCAACTGATCAACAAAAGTGTTGCAACGATTGATTTTCGGACAGCTGGGGTAAGCCTCGTTTCTCGGTCGGACTGAGCTGAGGAAGAGGATTCCGGCTCTTCATCCCATACATACAAAATCAATAGACCCATAAATAAAGTAAAAACGACATTAAGCTCAACTGTTTGAAAAAGAAGACTGTATGGAAGTTGAGAAATGAGGGCGATGATAAGTAAGCGAGTCAGATAACGTTTTACACTTCTTGTACGCTCGTATCCTTTGACCAACAAGAAACAATAAACGGGGAAGGAGAGTCGACCGATCATCCGAAATATGGGTTGATCATCAAAAAACAACAATCCAATATGGTCGATGAGCATCGTTGTCATCGCGAGTAGTTGCAGCATATCGATCCTCCACCTTCGTTTAGTTTACTCAGACTATTTTATCACACGATGCGCAAGAAGGAGAGGGCGACAACTAGCTATGGGGTCTCGAGTCGCCATAAGCCAGGTCGGATTCCAGGCAGAGGGTCAACGCTAGTTTTGCTCGTCACGCGATTAGCTGCATTCTCGGGCGGCGCCTTGCTGTAGCGGGGAATTTGACCGTTAGAGCGTCGCCTCTTGTTAGATTCGATCTGTAAGGGTCGCTGGGACCGTTACATTCGATAATCTCTGGACACACCCATTTTTTCGACCTGTAACGGGAGATTCGACCTTTGCGCCAGCCACGTCTGCTCTCCGACTCATCTAACGGCCTTTTCTCCCTTTGCAAAAGCTCCCTAACACGTAAGGAACGAAGCTGACGCCGGACAGCGTCAGCTTCGTTTCCAAGATCCCACCTACCATCCAACGGTCTTTTCTCCCGTTAGAGAGTTCATGACCGCATTACAAGCTAACGATTATAGCCGCGTTCACCATATGGTTGGAGCCGTTCCACCCATTTTTTCTCAAGCTCGAGCAACGCTTCCATTTCATTAAATTTCTTCTTTTGCTTTTTCTTCTGCAATTTCTCTAAGATTTCAAAGGTGAAGGCGTCGCTTCCAAACTCGTTCCAATCAGCTTGCAGTTCCCGATTTGGCATGTATGAATTGGTGTCAAGCATGAATTTGATCCCATTGAGTATCTTTAGGTTAGCTGCGCTGCCGATTAAAATCCGATCCGTACGGTTATTTTTAATTTGAAAAACACCCGCTTCCACTTCGGTTTCCTTGAACTGTTCCTTCAATTCTTTTTTTCTTTCCATCATGTTCACCACCAGGTTAATTTTTTAGCCAATAGGCGCTGCCATCCGCTTTTCGATCTAAGAAGCCGTATTCGATTAAGTACCTGCGGATCAGTGCGTAATCCTCATAGTAGTGTTGCAACGTTTCGTTTAACTCATGCTCATTGTAAAGATGTTCTGCTTTCAGTTGACCAGCAATTTCACGCAAGACAATCAGTCTTTGCTTTTCCCTAGGCGGGAATTGCTTTAATCGATTGTTTGGACCATTCGGGAAAAATTTTTGGATGATGTTTTCTTGTTCCTCTTGCGTTACGTTGTATCGGTCATCAACCATCGTTGCGGTTGGATGCACGGGGAGAAAAGCAGGGGCGTACTCGTCCTTGTCTTTAAGCAGCTCCATCATCGCGAGAAAAGTTTTTGCTTGTCGTTCCTTCTCTTTCAACGTAAAGCGATGATGGCGAATCGTCGAAGCGCTGCCAATCCCTAGTCTTTGTTGAATGTCTTGATCGCTTTTCCCTTCATAAAACAGCTGTAAAAGATTTTTCTGGTGATCAGTTAATCCTGTTAACTTCTTATCCATGCTGAGCAAATAGTCAAAAACAGAGCGGTGAAGTTGTTCGATGTGGAGCCGGGTGAACCTCTCCGCTTCGTAAAGCTGGTCCTCAACAGGGTAGACTATCCCTTTTTCCACCTTCTCTCCGCATAATAAACAGATAAATACGCTTTTTTCCTCAATATAGCCTCGTTTTAATTCCTCCAAGGAGGCCTCCCAGAATAAACTAGATGATTCCATCGTTGCCACACATCCATTCATCATAAAATCAAAACTCTAGATATCTTTGTTTGTTATTACAATAAACATTATATTGTTTTGTTTGTGTTTAGTCAAGGACGTATCACAACGGAGGTTCCGTTTGTTTGTTAATTTACAAACGATATGTCACTTTGTTTGTTCGTTAACTAGAGTTAACATGTAAACCTCCCATTGATATTTCAAGAAATTTCCGGTACTTTTCATACCATATAAACTTTAAAATGTAAAAAGAGAAAACTTTAAAGGAGGAGATCGTGATCGAAGAACAGGAACTCATCCACATTTTACGCTCCCAAATGAATGAATCCTTACGCGCCGCTCTATCAGATTTTGTTAGCTTGAGTGGGGTTATGACGGAGTTTTCCTCAGCTGATTTTTGGCGGGATACCGAACGGGTACTAGAGACCTTAAGGTTACTGGATCTCGTTTTACAGGCCACGCTGTATAAAGGAGAATGGCAGCTTCGCGACGATAATGCAATCGTTCATCGTTACAATCGTCTTTATGAACAATATCCTCGGCTCGATGTTACACAATTTTTAAACGTCTGCAGGAAATACAACTGGATCACCTCAGCCAAAAATCCGCCACTTAGACTTCAATCAACTGGAAAAAGAATGATTGGACACTTATTTCGGATTGCCAACGACGCGTTTGCTTACCATCTTCAGCCAGAAGATCAACAGGCCCTTTACCAAGCGATTCGTGATGCCAAGTTAGGCGAGGCATATGAAGATGAAGGGATTGGTGGAGGGGAAGTATTAGCTAGCATGATCTCTAATCTTGAGGATGTAAGTGAACAGTTGGAGTTAAATATTCAACGTTATATTTATGAAGGCAAAGGAAACCAGAAGGTTCAAGAGATAGACAGTATATTGGATCAAGTGAAGGAACATCTTGAAGCCCGGTTCGAAAAATCGGCGGATCTCATTCCAGATAACCGATTGCAAAATCTTAGTGAACGCGCCCATCGCGCCTTTGCTGATGCGCATCGCGTAGCTTATCCAGCATTAGGTCAAACGGCGATATCCAGTGTGCGTAGACAAGATAAAAGAATTACGCAAATCAATGTAAATGAATTTCTTCGCTATCTTTCCAACTGCGCGCAACTTGAATTTCGAAATATTAATGATCAGGTTGGTCTGATTGACTTAATGGAGCCATTGGGAGATGAAAACGATGATGGTTTAGGCATTTGGTGGCCGCAACAATTACCTAAACCGCTAACCGAGGATTTGATTAATCGTGGTTTGGAAGAATTAGAAAGAATCTTCTGGATGGAACCTGTAACTTCTATTGATGAAGAGATCGAGATGGAATTTACTGAACCAGAGACGGTTTCGACAGAGCAGTTGAAAGAATTACAAGGTCAGTCCGCTAGTCTTGCTGAAGAATATGCGTTTAATACGAAAAGAGTCGAGGAATATCTTAGGGACTTGAGGAGGGAGCGCATCGATTCCCTGCTAGTGGAAATTTCGAATACTTGGGAAGAAGCGGCAAATCATTTGCTTTCAGTATCTGCCCTTATTTCACATCACTTGGCTTACTTGGAACAAATGCCCCTGCAAACTGATCTGTCTAAGCTGGTACCTTTTCGGTTAGGGCATCCCGATGAAGATCGAAATCTCGTCTGGGTGGTACAGGCTTCTGAGAAACTTTTAAATAAGGCTAAAGGATAGGGGAAACGAGATTAAACGATACGGACGGAATTTTAGGAGAGGAAGGAAATGTGAAGTGAATTCTGAAAATGGGCAACAAGATTATTATGGAAATTTAACGCAATTTGAACGATTGTCAGTAGCGGTAATTTTACAGCAAACCTCGAGAAAAGCCGGGGCCACGAAAAAGGAAATTATGCGGCTTCTTCAAGTTCGTTCAGACGAGGCCTTTCTTCTGTTTATCAAAAAGGCAAATCATTTAATCGGGGACTTGCTTAAAATTGTGTACGATGAAGAACAAGAGCGTTGTGTAGCTATGACTCGGTTGGTTACTTATACCGCGCGGTACGTTTTAAATGACATGGAGTTAGCAATCCTGTTGTATATTTTTTATTGTGAGAGAGTGGCGGGCTTCCCGTATCTTAGCTTTGAGACAATTCTCCGACAATTTGAGCATGTTGACTTGCATGCGGAACGCAGATTAAAAACACGCTTGACTAAGCTCTGTAAAGAAGAGCTCATCTGTGTCTTGGATCATGCAGATGATGATAAAGATGTCGCTTATCAACTAACTGCTGTCGGACGCTGTATTTTCCCAGATCATTATTTGCGACGGGTAGTATCTGCTTCTCAAGGCGGTGAAGTCACTTTGGATCAAGTCCGCGATTTCTTTAAATTGGGAAATGAGCCGATGGAAGAAAAGCTTGAGGTTGACGAAGAGTCAGGCAATGAACAATTAGGGTTCTTCGAAGGGACTGTTGACTGATGTATCCTGTAAAAATGAAGATCGGTGGAATTCGAGATATATCCCCTGTAATAATCGATCTAGGGGATAAGGAAGATCTGGCGTTGTTCGGTGGAGTAAACGGCTCGGGAAAATCCACGATCTCTTTTGCGGCGGCTTATGCATTGGGTAGCGATCAGATCAGTGTAGATACGTTGCGCTCCAAAAGTCTGGATTTATTCCGGGAAATCTGGCAAGCGCATGTCGAAATTATCTTTCATAATCCCCAGGGACCTGATGCGATTGATGCGCCTGAATGGGTATCGCTTGGGGTCGAAATCACTCAGAAGCCAAATCAGCAAGCATTTAGCAAGTTTTTTTCCAAGCATGGTGACGCGATCGATGAATTAAGTCTGTTTCGTCAGTTTAAGACTCGCGTAGAGACGAGAGAAGAATTTGAATTGAAATATGGTGTTTCACCGGACAAGTTTTTTATGTTTTGGTACCAAAATAGTATTACTCGATTCGCCACGATGAAGGACCGTGAACGATTTGAGTATGTTGCTGAGATGTACGGTCTAAAAGATACACAGGAAAGATGGGAAAGAGCTAAGTTTGAACGAAAAATTGCTCAGGAAGACTTTGACCGAGCAAAGATTAATTTGGAAAGGGAAAGACAGAGAATTGTTCTTGCCCAGAAAAGCTACAAGATGTGGGAGAGTCGGAACAAGCTTAGAAAAGAAGGTGTCGAATTAAAAAGAAGTTACCTGGAAGAGAAAAAGCGGTTATTAAGCTATCATTTGGATCGGCTAGAGCAGAGACTGGCTTCATTAAACCATACACGGATAAAAGAGGAGAGGGAAGTTCAACAAAGAGAGGAAACAATTGAGGAATTAACAGAGGCATATAATTGGGAGGTAGACAGGCAAAAAAAGTTGCAAGAAGAAAAACGCATAGAAATAGCAGATCGGGATCAAGCCAATCAGCTATTGGAGCAGCTACGTCAGGAACGGGAAGAGCTAGAGAAGGTAACAAAAGAAATCGAAGAGAAGTATCGCTATGTGCGATCCGCAGAAATACTAAACAAGCTCAATGTAGAACTGGAACAAGAATTACAAGATTTAAGCCGCGTTATATTGGAAATGGAAGACCGAGTTAACACAGTAGATAGGTATATGTCTACCAGTCAGCGTGATAACGGAAAATGGGAAAATGTATTGAGAGAGCTCCAGGATAAAATTGATGAGTGGACAACATTTCTTCAAAATTCTCAATACGATGAATTGAAAAGGCGGGCATACGAGGTTAAAGAAGAGTACGCTAATATCTGCTTAGAATTGAAGGACCTTTTAGATAATATGCAAACTTGGAGCATGGAACAACTCGAGTTGAAACGGAGCAGAGTTGTCAAAATTCCATTGCAAGTGAAAAGTATAGGCCATTTTAAGAACGAGGGATTCAAGGCGTTCGCCTTTGGCGAACTTTTTGAAATTCTAGCCAATCAAGATTACGCGCGGGTGGAATCTTTGCTATCGGGAATAAAACATTCCGTATTCGTTTGCGGCCCTATAAATGAGTCGGTAACCCCGCTATTACATGTTTCTCTTCAAGAAGGATTAACAAGAAAAAAAGCACAAGGGTTATTTCGAAAAAAGTTACCAGGTAAGCCTCTTAATCAATTCTTGGAATGGAATAAGGTAACGTATGATTTGTTAACGACGGGAGAACGAGAAAGTTTGTCCAGTTGGGTAGAGCAAATTCATGTGATAACCCGAGAGATGGAGCCCATTTACGTGGACCGCGGAGAAAGTTATTTACTTGATGGGCAGTTGCATGGACCATTGGGACAATCGGGAGCTTTTGCCGAAGGTTTTGCAATTGGGAGAAGGGCGTGGCAGAAGCGTTTCTCTTTACTCAAGAGTCGTTTAGTTGAGGGTGGGTTTCAAAAGAGTTTATTAACAGAGAAGGAAAAAGGTTTGGAGCTTCAATGGTACGCATCTTGGGATGAATTAAAGCTTTATGAAGAAAGGGTGAACCAACTTCCTATTATTGAAAAAGAAAGAGAGATGGCAAGACAAACGCTAGATGATCTAGATCAGAAGTTGAAACATTGGGGTGACCAAAAGAGTGAGCTTTCTGTTGAAACGAGACGTGTTTTAGAAAAACGTAAAGAAAAGGAGCTTCAGATTGACAAGGTTCTTGAAGAGTTGGAGATCCATCGTCAATTTGGAGAAATGTCTGTTAAGTTGGACCGTTTGCGGGAAGTGCGCAGCGCAATCGAGGAAAAAGGCCATGAACGAGATCAAATGAGTTATCAAATAAATGAATTCGATCGTTCCATCGAACAATGCTCTACAAAAATGACTCTAGCCCGTGAAAAAAAGTTGTCCCTAAATAATGAGATTGTTCATTTAAACAGCGCGTTGCAAAAAATCGAAGATGAACATGATGATCTTCAAAGAGAAATTAATGGGATGAGGGAAGAAGAGAAGCAGCTTGAACAGGAGGAAGCTGAATTTAACGAAATGTATTCGGAGTTGATTCAGCCACTTCCTCCATATGAACCCCTTGCTTTCGATTCGATCAGTGAAGCGCGTCTAAGAAATTGGGCGGACGATAGTCGTAGAAAGTTGGATGAGGCGTTGTCGATGAGCGTGGATGAATTTGCGGAAGAAAAATATTTTTCGATACGCGATAGTTTTCAAAAATCTCAACATGAAACAACAGTGTCTGAGACGTTATTTCAACGATTGCTTGTAGAAGAGGAGGAGTTGCGCAATCATTTCCGAAAGACCGTGCATGATCGTTATCAAAGAATTAATCTACATTTTAGCGATTATATTAATCGGATTGGATTCCGCGGAAGGATTGAGCAGATCGAACCGGATGAAGTAGATCCCCGACGTCAACATTATGAGTGGAGACTTTATATCGCTACGAAGGCAGGCCATGATTTGGAATATTTACGTCCTACCGAGAGCATTAGGCAAAAAATTTCGAGTGCTCCATCCGGTGGAGAAATGGCCGTTATCTCTCTTGTGTTTGCTTTAGCATTGTTGACTGATATTGAAAAGAGGCCGCCGTTCTATCTGTTAGACGAATTTGACAGCGCGCTTGATGAATGGAGAAAAGGTCTAGTTATAGATATGTACCAGGAAGTGCTGCAACGGAAGTTGATCATTATTTCTCCAAAATCACACTCGTCTGATTACTTGGAGAGATTTGGCATCTTTTACGCGATCGTTTCCGATCAAAAAGAGAACACGAAGCCAATCAGTCGTGTTCTCCGTCTTGAAAGGCAAAAGTATCAAGCGTTATCCGCTGTCTTTGAAAAAAAGAGCGCAGCGCTGACTTAACAAAATAATAGATCCCAATCCTTTGGGTTTCCGAGTATTTGTTCTTGTTCGATAAAATTGCGTTGCTTTTTCCTTTGCTCAATATCTTCCGCTAGTTCATGAAAGGTTCCTACATGCGTAGGGGCCTTTTCATTTGTAGTTAGAACAAAACGTGGTTTATTGCTCGTGATTTGCATAATCTGGTCGGCGATATCCAAGCCAGATGGGTCGTAATCAACCCAACCATATATGGGTTTGTCATCGATACTCAATTGTGAAATTAGTTTTTTATGGGGGATTTTAAGATTCCCATCCGTACAAATGACGATACCATTCTTGTGTTGAATCCATCCCGTTAATGCCATTTTGACCAATGGTGAACGATTTTCTGTAATAATCAGAAAGGAGGCGGGGGAGTTCCATTCGATCACAGACTTTAATTGCAGATGTGTAATACATCCTAGTGGATGGGCATCGTGAAGGCGTTGATTCTGATAAAGAATTCCTGAATAATATATAGGTATGATTTGACCTAGTGAAATGAATCCAATCTCCTCGAGTGAGAACCGGCTTCTTTTTTCTAGTTGTTCCAAAAGCCATTCTTTTTGAGAGTCATAGACTTTCGAACCCCCTATTCTGGCAAACCCCTTAGAACCGATCTCTTTCCAATCAAAAATAGTTTGGCCACCGAGATGTAATTTCAACAAATGAATAAGAAATTGAAAGAATAACCGTTCTTTTGCTCGCTTGCCTTCCCGGACCTGTTTTAGTAATTCCTGTTGATCCAGTGCTATATTTATAAGATCGTCATAAACAGGCGATAGTCCTACCTGCAACTTTAATTCTTCTAAATCTTTCAACCATTGATCATTCCAACGGGCAAGCTCTTCCTGTTCAGCTTGATGATAACGAACCAACCATTTTAGTCCTTCCGGACCGATCGTAATGAATTTAGATAATAGAAGATGTCCGTCTGATTCATATGTAAGCCATTCTGCAAAAAAATGAGTTTCAATTCCTCTCTTAAGCAGTTGTTCGTTTAGCGGTACTTTACTTTCTAGATAAAGTGGTTTTTTTACCGATTTCCATCTCTTCAAGACCTGAGAAATGGTTTGCATTTCTTGGGGAGACAGCGTGGAACCAATTGATAAAGGCTTAATCCTTAAAGATGCCTTACGACGGATTGAGCGGGAGAGCTCTTGGTAAACATCGTAATAAATAAAGCCATCTTTCTCATAGGGTTCGTCGTAATCTTGATTAGAATTTAACAGGTGATTAGGTGGGAATGTATAAGATTGTTTTGACATAGGCTGCCTCCTTACAGATTTAAAGATCAAGTGCTTCTTGATAATACCACTTTACTACGTATGTTTGTATATCTATTTTAACCATGAACTTTGTCGTATCTTGTAAAACAATTCTTGACAACGCCTATATATAGCGATAGAGTAATCTGGAATGTGTATATTTTGTATGTGTTGGTTTTTTGAGATCTTTCGAGTTGAGGCAAGTTTAAAAAGCTCCTGCTTCATTTCGGCGCAAAAGGCGTCGCTGAAGGGTACAGATACCAATTCTGAGTATGCATATGGGATAAATAAAGTTTGGTTATTGACAGTGATCGTTTCTTACTGTAAATTGGTAACTAACATCACTAATCAAAATAAATTGAATACGAATGAATAGGTGCTTTAAGGAATCGCCTTAAAGCTTAAAAGGGAAGTCGGCGCAAATCCGACGCGGTCCCGCCACTGTAATAAGGGAGTCTTTATCATAAAATGCCACTGATCGATTGGATTGGGAAGGCGGATGGGGATGACGATCTTTAAGCCAGGAGACCTGCCTATTTCATGAACACATGATGACCTACGGGAGATAGGGAGGTGTTAATGTTAACAGTCGCGCACGACGTTTTGTTGTGATTCACATAAAGAACTGAGGCATTTCTAACTTCTTCTTACACGTTAGAAATGCCTTTTTTATTGTTTGCAATAAACATACTTAGGAGGTAGGAGATGTCAGTATTAAGCAGTAACTTAGGCTATCCGCGCATTGGTGAAGACCGCGAATGGAAGCGAGCGCTAGAGTCATTTTGGGCTGGGGAGTTAACAGAGGAACAATTCGAATTTGAAATGAAACAGTTGCGGTTACGTCATATTCAAAAACAAAAAGAGAAGCAGGTTAATCTGATCCCTGTCGGCGATTTTACGTATTATGATCAGGTGTTGGATCTCGCTGTCATGTTTGGATTAGTGCCAGAACGATTTAACTATGAAGGTGGTCCTGTTTCGCTGGAAACGTACTATGCGATGGCCCGAGGCAATCAAGATGCGGTTGCCTGCGAGATGACGAAATGGTTTAACACAAACTATCATTACATTGTTCCTGAATACAAGTCGGGTAACTTGAATTTAACAGAAAATAAACCGCTGAAAGCCTATCGAGAGGCAAGGGATGAGCTCGGTGTGAGAGGCAAGCCAGTTTTGATCGGTCCGTATACGTTTTTGAAACTATCAAAAGGCTACGAGTCCCATCAAATTCCCGAGTTTATTTTGCAATTGCTCCCGCTGTATACGCAAATTTTGGTTGAGTTGGAACAAGAGGGAGTCGAGTGGGTTCAATTGGATGAACCGATCTTGGTTACATCGATCACAGAAGAAGAGATGAAAACCGTTGCTTATATCTACGAACAATTACATGAAGCCGCTCCGAAACTGAAGAAGTTGCTCCAAACGTACTTTGATTCCGTTTCCCATTACGAGCAATTGGTTGAGCTTCCTGTACAAGGAATTGGCTTAGATTTTGTCCACGGCAAAGAACAAAATACACAGGCGATCGAAACGCATGGCTTTCCAGAAGACAAGGTACTCGGCGTCGGCTTGATCAATGGACGTAATATTTGGAAGTCCAACTTATCTGAGAAGTTAGCCTTTGTTGAGTCAATTGCTAAGCATGTATCTGTGGAACAGATGATTATTCAACCTTCAAGTAGTTTGCTCCATGTACCTGTTACCGTTACGAATGAAGACAAGCTTGATTCGACCTTAAAACAAGCGCTATCTTTTGCCGATGAGAAACTAGATGAGTTAAAACTTTTAGTGGATGGGATCCGTCTTGGGAAAGAAGCAATTCGAGCGCAACTAGAAGAGGCGGAATCGATCTTAGAAACGATTGCGCAAGCTCCGTTTAGAAATCGGGTGGCTGTTCATGAGGCGGTCAAGAGCTTAGACGAAAAGTCGTCTAAGCGTCAACATCCTTTTTCCGAGCGTCGTGTGGCCCAACAAGAGCGTTGGAACCTACCGTCACTTCCGATCACGACCATCGGCAGTTTTCCACAAACGGCTGAGGTCAGACAAGCGAGACAGAAATGGCGAAAGGGAGAATCGACGACAGAACAATATGAGCAGTTTATTCAAAACGAGATTAAAAAATGGATTGAGATTCAAGAGGAGATTGGCATTGACGTGCTCGTTCATGGGGAGTTCGAACGGACGGACATGGTTGAATTCTTCGGTGAAAAGTTAGGCGGATTCGCCTTTACTTCCAAGGCGTGGGTCCAATCGTACGGATCGCGGTGTGTGCGACCACCTGTTATTTATGGGGATGTCGAGTTTATTGAGCCAATGACAGTCAAAGAAAGCGTCTATGCGCAATCATTAACAGATAAGCCTGTAAAAGGGATGCTAACAGGGCCAACGACGATTTTAAACTGGTCGTTTGTCCGTGATGATCTCCCGCGCAGCCAAGTCGCTTTTCAAATTGCGTTAGCATTGCGTAAAGAAGTGGAAGCTTTGGAGTCCAACGGAATTCAGATGATCCAAGTAGACGAGCCAGCCTTACGGGAAGGTCTGCCGTTAAAGCGATCGGAATGGGATGAATATTTGGAATGGGCGGTACAAGCCTTCCGTATCTCGACAGCATCGGCGCAAGATCAAACACAAATTCATACGCACATGTGCTATAGCGAATTCAAGGATATTATCGATTCGATCAAAGCGTTGGATGCGGATGTAATTTCTATTGAAACGTCGCGCAGTCACGGAGAATTGATCTCTTCTTTTGAAGAGCACACATATGATCAAGGCATTGGACTCGGAGTATACGATATCCATAGTCCGCGCGTGCCTCGTGTGGAAGAGATGACAAAGATGATTGACCGCGCTCTACGCGTGTTAGATCCTGCATTATTTTGGGTAAATCCAGACTGCGGATTAAAGACGCGCGGTATTGAAGAAACCGTTGTTTCTTTAAAAAATATGGTCGAAGCGACGGATGTTGCGCGAAACAAATTAGCTTCTGAAGTAACTTCATAAAGTTGTCTGTTGTAGGTAAGCAGGTAAGAAAACCGGAATGTTTTCTTACCTGCTTTTTATTTTATCTCTACATCAGATTTAAATGGATAACGTTACGCGTATTTTTTTAACATAGACCTGAAATGAATAAAACTCAATGATTGGAGATAAGTCAAATTATACTCACATTTTGTGCGGAATCGATCAGCGGAAGGAGAATAAATGAATTTTCTACAAGCTTTTCATTGGGAGATATTTATTGCGCTGGAGGTCGTCTCATGGCTTTTTCTCCTTATATTTGGAATTCTGCGTTATTAGAGTGACCAAGGCCGCTTAAACGTCTGTTTTATCGGCTTGTTTATGATCACGGTCATCTTGGAAGCGCTTTTGGGATTGATGGTTTATATTGAAAACTGGCGAATTCTCAAATTACCAATTTATTTTGGATTATGGGCATTAGCAGCCTAAACGAAATGGTTGGGTTTTTGAAAGACTTTTCATGGATCGAGAGCGATCATGCGGTCAATTCGTAGTTGTGTTCCACGGTAAAAACCTGAAACGAGGTTGTTTCAGGCTTTTTTATTGTTTCGCGTCTAAAACAGTTGAGTATAAATAAAAGTTAGTATACAATTCGCTTATACTATAAATAAACTTTTGTTAGAAAAGGTGGGTCGGGAGGGGGAATGAAAATGCCAATACGGGTAGCGATCATCGGCGCGGGAGATCGCGGGAATACGTACAGTCGATATGCGCTTCAGGAACCTGCTGAGATGAAAGTGGTTGCTGTTGCTGAGCCAAACGCAGAGCGACGAGCGCAATTTGCGCAAACATATGGCCTGACAAACGATTCAATTTATGATGATTGGGAAGATCTTTTAAATAGACCTAAGTTTTGTGACGCGGTGATTGTGACTACGCAAGATCGCATGCATTTCGCCCCAACGATGAAAGCCTTGCGGAGTGGCTACGCGACGCTCGTCGAAAAACCGCTAAGTCCAAGCCTCGACGAATGTAATCAGATGATTGATTTAGCGTTGGAAACAGACCAACTGTTTATGCTTGGCTATGTTTTACGCTTTACTCCTTTTTTTCAAAAGATTAAAAAGTTACTTGATCAAAAAGCGATTGGGGTAGTCCGCCACATTTCATTGGATGTCAACGTCGCTTATTGGCACTATGCCCATAGCTTTGCGCGAGGGAATTGGAATCGCAGCGAACAATCGAGCCCGATGATCTTAGCAAAATGTTGTCACGATTTCGATATTTTGCTTTATTTATTGAACGAGCGATGCGCGCAACTAACCTCGTTTGGCAGTCTCGCGCATTTCAAAGCGGATCGGGCTCCGATCGGTTCGAGCGACCGTTGTTTGGATGGATGCGAAGTGGAACAGAGTTGTCCATTTTCAGCAAAAAGACTATATTTGGGCGAGTATACCGGGTGGCCTGTCTCAACGATCAGTCAAGATCTGTCACTTGGCGGTAGAAGAGAGGCGATAGAGATGGGACCTTATGGAAGGTGTGTTTATCGTTGTGATAACGATGTCGTTGACAACCAGTCCGTCTTATTCCAGTTTGAAAATGGGGCGACCGCGACGTTAACGATGAGCGCTTTTACGGAAAAATTAACACGCCAAATTCGAATCTTGGGGACGGAAGGGGAAATATCGGGTGTGATGGAACAGCAGTCGATTCAGCTTACCCGATTTGGGCAATCGACAGAAACGATCCAATTGAAGTCATCTTCGTTTGGGAAACATGCCGGGGGTGACTATGGGTTAATTCGTTCTTTCACGCAAAGCGTTCGAGAAAATAGGAAGGTAGATCTACGTAGCTTGGAAATTATCCGATCAAGTCATCAACTAGCCGCGTTCGCTGAACAATCAAGATTAACAGGGAAGACGATTGAAGTTCGTTCGCAATCGGCCCAGGGAACGTTGGCATCGTCTTACTAGCATTTTCAAAAAACAGAATGGAGAGAAAGTTTATGAACAAAAAAACGGGCGCTGTCTATCTGACATTTTTGATCGCCTTGCTTACATTGGTTGGTTGTGGTGGAGGTAATCAGCAGTCACCTGCTTCAGAAGAATCGGAATCGGATCAGACCGCGATAAAGGTTTGGGTTATGGGTTCAGATGAATATTGGCGAACCTATCATGATGAACTTGTTGATCGTTTCACAAAAGACAACCCAATGATCCAGGTGGAGTTGGAATATATTCCGTGGAATGAAGGAGAGAAAAAGTTAATTACCGCCGCTGCGAATGAAAGCTTGCCAGATGTGTCGACGATTGCGGGGAGATGGACAGCTCAAATGGCAGAAATGGATGTTTTGGAACCATTAAACAATTTTTACAAAGACGATTATCCTGAGCAATTTGTGAAAGCGGCATGGGACACGACACAATATAAAGGAAAAACGTGGGGGCTTCCGGTTGGTTTTACAACGACAGGTTTATTTTATCGCAGCGATTGGTTGGAACAAGCCGGTTTTGAACAAGCGCCAGCTACATGGGAAGAGTTTGTAGAAGTGTCAAAATCGTTTACGAAGGACGGGCATTATGGATTTGGTCTCGTTGGCTATAACGGAATGGAAACGACGATGTTTTGGGCTCCTTTTTTATGGTCAAACGGAGGCGAATTTCTCACTTCGGATTTAAAACAGGCGGCCTTTAACGAACCTGAAGCAGTTGAAGCCTTACAATTCTATGTCGATTTGTACCGAGAACATAAAGTGGCGCCGGAAGGTAGCATCAATAATCAACGTCAAGATTCTCAGGATTTATTTTTGACAGGTTCAGTCGGTATGACAACGGTCGGTCCTTGGTTTCCTAAATTTCTAGAAAAGGATGCGCCGAATTTAGCGTTTGGGATCGCCCCCTACCCAGTTAAGAAAAAGGCCGCTAACCTGGGGACAGCGGATCATATCGTGATGTTTAATACTTCTAATAAAAAAGAAGCGGCTTGGAAGTTCATTGATTTCTTCACAAATGAAGAAAATGATAAGAAATGGGCGAAGTATCAAGGATTTATTCCTTATCGTAAAGCGAATATAGAAAACAATGAGATGGCAAACGATCCAAACTTCCAACTGTTCTTTGATGTCGCTAAAGACTCTGTTTCCTATCCTGTTTTACCAGAGTGGCCACAGATTGATCAAGCGGTGGCTGAAGCTATTCAGAAAGCGCTAATGGGTGAAAAAACGCCAAAGCAAGCGTTGGATGAAGCTGCCGAAACGGTCAACGCATTATTAAATCAATAAATTAAAAGAAAAAGAGCGGGGGAACGGGCGCGCGAGTCCTCTTCCCGCTTTTTCCTATTGAGGGAATGGAGTCGCAGATGAAACGAAAAGATCAGCTTTATGGTTGGTTGTTCGTTTTACCAGCCTTGCTTGTGTTAGTAGCTGTTATTTTATACCCGTTATTAAATACTATTTTTTTGAGTTTGCAACAAAAAGTATTGATTGCCCCGAGCAAAGATGGATATATCGGATTGGACCATTATGGACGCTTGCTACGGGACACTCAGGTTCGAAAATATATGATCAATACACTTGTTTTTACATGTTGTTCAGTTGCATTGAAAATGATAATCGGAATGATTGGGGCCTTGTTGTTGAATACAAAGCGCAAAGGCGCCAAAGTGTACTGGAGTATCTTTATGATCCCTTGGTTGGCGCCATCTGTCGTGGCCGCCCTCGTTTGGAAATGGATCTTACACGACCAATTCGGCATTTTAAACCAGGTGTTGCGTCAAATCGGCCTGCTTGATCATCAAGTCGCTTGGTTAAGCGATCCTTTGCTCGCCTTTATTGCAGTGGTTGTGGTCGATGCTTGGGTCGGGGTTCCATTTATGATCGTTGTCCTTTTGGCAGGCATGCAAACGATCCCTCGGGAATGGTATGAAGCTGCAGTAGTTGACGGGGCGAATCGTTGGCGTCGTTTTTTGCATATTACACTACCGGGTCTAAAACCAATTGTTATCGTGATGGGAACGATTAGCTTAATTGGGACATTTAATAGTTTTAATATTATTTACACAATGACGGGAGGGGGACCGATCGATTCAACAACAACGATGGCGCTGCATATTCACCGAACGGCCTTTACAAATTACGATTTCGGTTATGCGTCCGCTTTGTCTGTCGTCACTTTTGTGTTGATCATGGGCGTAGCAACGTTTTACATTAGGCGATTGCAAATGAAAGGGGAGAGGTAACTGATGAAAAAGGTAGCATGGTATCTAGGCGCCTCTATTTTCGGCTTACTGCTAATCTTTCCTTTTTTGTGGATGGTCTCTACTTCTTTGAAGCCCTCAGCGGATGTACTTAGTCTTACGCCTGTTTGGATTCCACGCCAAGTTACGATTCAACCTTATTTGGATGTCATTGGCAACCGATCTTTTCGTGGCTATTTGTTCAATAGTCTTGGGATCGCAACGGTTAGTTCGGTCATCTCCGCCATTTTAGCTAGTTTAGCTGGGTACGCGTTTTCTAGGATCCCCTTTCGTGGAAGAGAAGGGTTGTTAACGTTTTTTCTTAGTTCGCAAGCGATTCCGAGTGTCGTTCTGCTTATTCCAATATTTTCAATTATGACGCATCTTCACTTAAAAGATAGCTTAATCGGTCTAATCCTAGCCTATATTAGTTTTTCCTTGCCATTCTGTACATGGATTATGGTCGGTTATTACAAAAGAATCCCATTGGAGTTAGAGGAGGCTGCCTTTATGGACGGGGCTTCTCGTTGGAGCGCTTTTTGGAGGGTCATTTTTCCGATCTCATTGCCGGGAATGATCTCTACCGGGATTTTTTCCTTTTTATTGGCATGGGACGAGTTTTTGTTTGCAATTACACTCACGCAGTCGGAAAGCAAGCGGACACTTCCTTACGGTTTATATAATTTTATGGGCCAGTATGGGGTAGAGTGGAACCAATTAATGGCTGCCGCTGTGCTGGCGATGATTCCACCGAGCCTCATATTTCTCTTTTTACATCGTTACTTTGTGAGCGGTTTTACATCGGGGGCAACGAAGGAATAAGGACGGTCTTACTGTGGAATTCCATTATAGAATAAAAACTCTCCTGGACAAGATTGTTTGGAGAGTTTTTATTCTAGAAAATCGTCTTTTCAGTTTCTCCATTAAAGAAGTAGGCTTTGTTCATATCAACCCACAATTCGATTTTACTACCGACTTTCGGAGGAGTTTCCTGTTGCAGTCGGGCTGTGAGGTTGGTTTTTCCAGCCGAAAGATACACAAAGATTTCACTGCCCGTGTTTTCCACGATATCCACAGTCGCTTCAATAGCTGTCCCGTTCTTAGAATCTTGGGAGTGTAATCGATTGTGAATATTTTCAGGGCGGATTCCGAGCGTTACTGGGTGATGAGCCTCTCCTTTTTTTAGCAAAGGCATTGCCTTTTCTTCGGGGATCGGGAGCAGAAGGGTTTCACTTTGAAAATATAAGGTTTCGTTATCTTTGGTTAGACGACCGTCAATGAGATTCATCGGCGGGGTGCCAATAAACCCGGCTACAAATAGGTTAGTTGGTTTGTGATAGATTTCCTGCGGTGTCCCAACTTGTTGGATCAGGCCATTATTCATCACCACGATTCGATCGCCCATCGTCATCGCTTCGGTCTGATCATGGGTTACGTAGACGACTGTCGTTTTCAGGCGTTGATGTAGCTTACTTATTTCTGCGCGCATTTGAACGCGCAGTTTCGCGTCCAAATTTGATAACGGCTCGTCCATTAGAAAAACTTGTGGTTCTCGGACAATCGCGCGTCCTAATGCGACCCTTTGTCGTTGACCGCCGGACAGGGCTTTCGGTTTGCGGTCTAACAATGTTTCAATACCTAAAATGTTGGCAGCATGTCGGATCCGTTGTTCGATTTCTACCTTTGAAAATTTACGCAACTTCAGACCAAAAGCCATATTATTGTAGACGCTCATATGCGGATATAGCGCATAGTTTTGAAAGACCATCGCTATATCGCGGTCTTTAGGCTCCACATTATTAACAAGACGATCACCAATATACAGTTCGCCTTCAGTAATTTCCTCCAGTCCAGCAACCATTCGCAAGGTGGTCGATTTCCCGCAACCAGAAGGGCCTACAAGTACGAGAAATTCTTCATCGAATATGTTCAGGTGAAAATCTCTCACCGCCCAAGTTTGATCATTGTATTTCTTTTTTACATGATGAAAGGTTAAACTAGCCAAACTTAATCAACTCCCTCTCGTCGCCCGTACTTAATTGTTTAAGTAATTGTAACATAATTGAATGTAGGAGTTTAGACATCGACACGATTCGATCTATGCAAAGGGCAGAGGAGTATGGTATTCTAACTTAGTTTGTGAGGAAAAGTTGATGTGTAGAGGAAGTGGATGATGGCGAACAAGGAAGAACGATGGGAAATAGAGGGTTTTATTCTATTCGTATTGATGATTGTTATTTCTGTGTTGTTGTCAAAAGTTGAAGGTAAAGGTCAGTTTTTAAAATTTTTATTTTTGGATGTATTGTTTATCAATCTGACCGGTGTGTTTATGCTTGTATCGGGCTTGGCCTTGTTAGGACTCGGATTATATTTAATTTTTAGTAAAAAAGCAGCCGATCCGAAAAAGTTAACTTGGGTCTTGCCGCTCTTTCTACTGCTCTGGATTGGCTTAGGGATCGGTTTATTACAAGATATAAGGGACAATCTATTAGATGTCGGCAATTATATAGTTGGTAACATAGCGGAAGAAGAGGTCGTCATAGTAAAGTTTAAGCGTATACCGGCACACAATAACACCCTTTACGAATATACGTTTTCCGATGGCAGGCAATTGGTGGAGAAATATTCAGGAAAAGGATTTGCCGCGATCCAAGAAGGCGCGACATATCGGATTCGTTACTTACCGCGCAGTCAGAAATTGTTAAACATCCATAGAGTAGATTAAAAAAGGGGACCTCATCACAGAGAGCGAGAGGTCCTCGTCATACTATTAATCATTGGAGCAAAATCTTTGTTAGATCGGTGAGCATTTGAATTTCATAGGTCGGTTGTATGCTTGTCTCGTTTTCTGTTCCACGCGGATTAAACCAGCAGGTATCGATACCGTAATTGGCGCCGCCTTGGATATCAGATGTTAACGAATCGCCGACGATTAAGACACGATCTTTGTCTTGTTCACTTAACTCTAACTTAGTAAAAACAAAGTCAAAAATTCTACGGTCTGGTTTCTGATAACCCGCTTCCTCTGAGGTGAAAATATGTTGAAACGTATCACAAAGCGGAGATAAGGCAATTCGTGAGTGTTGGACTTTTTTGAAGCCATTCGTAATGACTGCCAATCGGAAAGGGGACAACTGGCTACACAACGTTTCCGCGCCGTCAACGAGATGCGCTTCTTTTCCTAGAAAATTAAGATAGACTTGATTAAATTTGCCCGCATCTATTTTTAACTCGCATTCCTCAAATAATCGTTTGAAACGCTCTACTCCAAGATCTTCCAGATCGAGCTGTCCTTGTTCTAAAAGGCGCCACAAATCATGACTGATCTCCTTATACCTTTGCATAAAATCAGTAACTCCTGTTGGAAATCCATATTGTAAAAATGCTTTATGCAACGCGCTTTTTTGTGAAGCGTTAAAATCAAATAATGTATCATCTACATCAAATAAAATTGTATCGTATTTCATAGAAACCTCCTTGTAAGCAAGTGTAAACTTTTCTCCTAAAATAGACCATCTTCATCACGTAGTCAACAACCCTATCTTTCTGATATATAATTGAATTTTCTCTAGTTTACTCAAAAATACGAGGTAATCCAAAGGATCAAATCCTTTTGCTAAATTACCTTCTTTTTTAAACCTACTAAACAAGAGGTATCTATTGCGCTTCCTTCTTCCAGAATAAGAAGGAAGTGTTGTCCTAATTACTTTAAAAACTAACAATTAAGGCTTGTCAGTAAACTACTCTTGAGTATATTGGAGGAGGTTACCGTAGGAGATTGATATTTTCTCGGAAGCCTCCTCTCTCATTTTATTCGTGACATGAGTGTAAACCCTCATCGTTGTTTTAATGTCTTCATGACCGACCCTTTCCATAATTGTGGCAATATCGACTCCCGCTTCCGTTAGCATCGATATATGAGTGTGCCTGAATGTGTGAGGGGTTGCATTTTTCTTTATGGCGGTCTTTTGCATAAGGCGGTTCATCCGAGTTACGATGCGCGCTGGCGAGAAGGGATAGCCGTCATCTCGACAAAACACAAAGTCCTTGTCATTGTAGTCATCGTAAGTATGACGATATTGAAGTTTATGCTTATCATTTCTTCTTACCAAATTCATCAAAAGTTCCATAACGGATTCCTCCACATCAATTGTACGAATTGCCGCTTCTGTTTTTGGGGGTGTCAGTTCATAGTCCTTCATTCTGTTCGTTTCACTATGGAGATATCGTCAACGCGCGCTATCAAATCAATGCGGATACAGCACGAGCAATCGCAACAGGGATCTCCGATGGGAGTACACTAATCTCTTTTAATAAGCAACTGACATTCCGTGGTGGTAAACGTTACGACGGAATAACGAAAATCACCTCAGCACTTGCAGAAGGTACGCCGCACACATTAAAGGTACGGGCGGAAGATGATCAAGGTGGTAAGTCTACAGTCGAGGAGCGTACATTTTACGCTGTTCCGAACAGACCGCCAGTGTTATCGATTGATGCGTTTGAAACGAAGAATAATATGATCAGCCGACACGATCACGATTTGTGGAACAGCAAGTGATCCAGATGGTAATGACATTGTCGTGAGATCGCCTGAATGATGGACTCAGTACGGAAGTTTACAGTGGTCCTGCTGGTCCATGGACGTTTGATCTTTCCTTATCCAAACTAAAAGACGGTGAAAACACATCATCGTTGTTGAGGTCACCGACACGTACAATTTTAAAACGTCAAAGACGATTTCTCCTAATTGCCGATATGATTGGTAAAGAGGAGTTCTTTGCATGAAAAAAGTGCGTTACCTTATAAGAACCAATCTAGTCGGTATCTTTACCATTATTCTCTCTGCACTTATGTTTTTCTTAGTTATATTTAGGGTGGATCCTTTTGGAAAAACTAAAGACAATGATTTATTAACAGCAGTCTCATCAATTGCTTTTCTTACATTCCTATATAAATTACTAAAAAATATTGAGCTAAGAGGTATACGATGATGGATATGAAATTTATGAGATAAAGGAAGTAGAGAAAAATAGAATTCCTATATATTATTACGCTAAGTTTAAAGAATAATCTGTTTCAGCGTGTAACGTTCCCCGGGGAGTTTTTTCATTTTGTCTTTATGATGCATTTGGAACCTAATGCGCAAACAACACAAAACACCCAGGAAGGTGTCCTTTTTCTATTGTCGAAACAAAATACCGTAGGTGGCAGGATGTTACAAATTTTGACACCGAGGATATGGTACAACCCACCTAAATAATCAGAAAAGGGCAAATCATTTGAAAGAATGGCGCGCAAAGTCACAGGTCTAAAGCGATTGGCTATGATGGCTGGACTACCTGGATTTTATCAGTAGGGGTGAAACCATGGTTAAGAAGGTATCGGTAACAAATAGTTTAGATGAGGAGTGGGTGGAGTTAATAGTGGAAGCAAAGGATCTAGGTTTGTCAATTGATGAGATACGCATATTATTAGGCATATCATATAGGTCAGCTAGTTAACGTCCTTCGGGGCGTTATTTTTAATTTGTCCAAAGCAAGGGGTAACAATCAAGTATATTGGATAATAATAAATTATATGAGCATAAAAATGTCGGGTGAAAGGAAGAGGACATGACTGTTGAAGAGGGACTGAATCAGGTAAAACAGGGTTTTCGATTGATGGAAGAAACCAGTAGTTTGATTAATCAAGCCATCTCAGATGCATTTTTATTTACTTGGCAATGGTGGTTAGGGATCGGATTGTTCATCGTTCCTTGGATTGTATGGTTTTTGCTCAGGAAAAAGGAAAGTACAGGACGGCTATTGGCAGCGGGAATGATTGCAATTATTATTGGTGTCACCATCGATATATTTGCAGCAGGAATGGGGCTATGGTTATATCCAATGGATTTTATCCCCAATTCCCTGGCATTGTTCCTTCCTTATCATTTTTCAGTACTGCCAGTTGGTGTGATGTTTACTCTGCAAATCAGACCAAACTCTAATCCAATTGTTAAAGGAGTAATCTTTGCAGGATTAGGAGTCTTTATTGTTATGAGATTCTTTAGAATGATTGACTTTTACAATCCGAAAGGATGGCCGTCTATCTATGATTTCTTTATTATGTTGATAATTTACTTAGTGGCATATCTGGTCACCAATATTCGTGGGTATGAAAAGATTAGGTCTTCCGATAAAGGTGAACCCACCTATAATTTCAAGTTTTTGCAAAGAAAGCAAAAAGTACGTTAATCGTGTTAAATTTTCAGCAACAGAAGCACTCCTATGGGGTGCTTTTTATCTTGTCGGAAAGCGGGTGTAACATGAAAAATCAATATTTCTTTACGGCGTCGGGAGCAATCGGCGCCTTTTTAGTTTCTTCATTTCACTTTTTATATGGCGAGGATCCTATTCGTTATTCGGCGTTATTTTTATACCTCATGCTGATTGTGATGGATTGGATTGGCGGGTCACCGAGCGTCTAAGATCGATGGTTCATATGCTTCTGAATATGGAATTAAAGGAGCTTTGGGCGGTATTCCTGTTACTTGCCCCAGCGATGGGACATCTAATTGATCAGATTATAAGTACTCCTAGCATTGCGTTCGGATTCTTAACCACTGCCTTCGCACTCCATATTGTTTATGGCAGTATAAAAATGTACAGTATGGCGGCTAATTTATGCGCTGTTAAAAAGACCGAAATAAAAAGAAAAAGCCACTTGCCAACATCTAAAAAAATACATACACTCCATTTGGGCATTACGTTCAGGGAGGGTATATAGGAGATGTTAGCAATGGCTGAAATTAATTATATCAGAGAAGAAACGAATACAAAAGGACGTTCTTATTCATCAGTTGCTGAGCAGATGAACCGAGATCGACGAACCATTAAGAAATATTCAGAGATGGAAGACTTCAATCCGCAAGAACAGCTTGTTCAGACAAGAACGGCGCCTGTTATGGATCCAGTCAAACCAATTATCGATCAGTGGTTAGTAGAAGATATGGGGAAAAAGAAGAAGTTTAGAAGAACGGCAAAGCGAATCCATGATTTGCTTGTCAAAGAATATGGATTCCAAGGATCCGATCGATCTGTTCGTGATTATGTAGCTAAAAGAAAGATAGTTCTATTAGAAGAAAGCGATGACGCATCTTTGCCGTTAGAAGCGAGGCCAGACACCGCGCAAGTAGACTTTGGAGAAGCTCCTTTTAAATATCGAGGAGAAGAAGTGGTGCGGCCTTATCTCGTTCTTTCTTTACCCTACAGCAACGCATTCTTGTTTCAAGTATTTCCATCGGAGAATCGAGAATGTTTCTTGCAAGGGCTAACGAATATGTTTGCCTTTATGGAAGGCGCGCCGCATACGATTCGCTTTGACAACCTGTCGCCTGCCGTAAAGAAGGTATTGCCGAATGGTGAACGGCAATTAACCGATGAGTTTGCTCGGTTTGTCGCCCATTACGGTTTCCAATATGAATTCTGTAATCCTGGCAGTGGTAATGAAAAAGGGCATGTGGAGGTCATGGTGAAGTACATACGGAACAATTACCTGTTGCCGGAAGTGCATTATGAGGATTTAAATGAGCTGAACGAGAGAGCTTTTAATTGGAGTGTCAATGATCGCGATCGAGCTCACTATAAGAAAGGTCTGCCGATTGCCGAACTCTACTTGGCAGACAATGCCCGCTTTCTCCAATTACCTGGAAAACCATTTGAGTGCGTACGTTTTGAGCTGGTAAAAGCGGATAAGTATGGATTTGTTCGAATCGATAAGAAGCAGTATTCGACTTCGCCGCGATTTGCGGGACAAAAGGTACGAGCAAAGCTTTCTTTTGACACCGTGACACTAGCAGTTGATGGCCAAACGACCCAACGTCCTTAAATACAGTTCATTCTATGATCAACTGCCAGAAGAGTGGAAGCATTTCTTCAACGAATGCGCAGCGGAAGAGTAGCGAAACGCGCTTCAGCTCCTTTCCGTCATATTAAAAGAACAAAGTTTCTAGCTGTCTGCACAAGCCTTGAATATGGCATCGGAACATGGGCATCCAACAGTGGATGCGATTAAACATGTGTATTACCAATTGGTGAATGGCAGAGGAATTCGAGAAACACTGCCCCTTCGGCCTTCCATTCCGAAAACGAAGCAAGCAGCAACGAGAGGGCTTTCCCATTATGATCAGCTCATGCTTCCTTCGGGAGCATTCCTGTTAGATGGTTTTTCAGGGTCTTGAACAAAAAAGAGCCCTCTTGGTATGATACGGGGTGTCAAATCTCGAGAATTGACACCTAATTTGTAACCAAGGAGGACTCCAAAATGGATTTTAAACAAAATCAAAGAATAAACAAGTCACTGAAAAAACACTAGTCATCGGTCTCGATATAGCAAAACGTATTCATTATGCATGCTTTGTTGATGATCGGGGACGGTTGCTCCAGAAATCAATTCCTATTTCACAGTCAAATGAAGGGTTTGAGTATTTCTACCATTGAATTCTTAACGCCCTAAAAGGAATGGATCGGATACACTTAGTTAGACAACTAAATTAAGGTCTTGTAGAATCAAACTAACAGAAACGAGGGGATCTACAATGACCGAAAGAAGAGCAAGAAGAACGTTCACATCCGAATTTAAACACCAAATGGTGCAGCTATATGAGAATGGAAAACCTAGAGCCGATATTATCCGTGAATATGAATTGAACGCGTCCACATTCGATCGATGGGTGACTCAAAGTCGTAATTCTGGATCTTTCAAAGAAAAAGATAATCGTACGCCTGAAGAGGACGAGCTCATCAAGTTGCGTAAAGAAAATCAACGTCTAAAGATGGAGAAAGATATTTTAAAGCAAGCGGCGCTGATTATGGGACGAAAATAGATGTGATTCGTAATAACGCTCACAACTATTCGGTATCAGCAATGTGCGACGTCCTACAAATACCAAGAAGTACCTACTACTATGAATCAACCCAAAAGCCGTCTGAGGATGAACTCGTTGAGCAAATACGTGAGATCTTCTTTGCTAGCCGAAACAATTACGGCACACGTAAGATCAAGGTAGAGCTTAAGAAACGCGGACGTCGTTCAAGTCTTCCATACAGATCGCGGCAACGAATTTAAAAACAAACTTATAGATGATGTTTTAGAAACCTTTGAAATTAAAAGATCCCTCAGCATGAAAGGCTGTCCCTACGATATGCAGTAGCGGAAGCCATGTTTAAACTATTTAAAACCGAGTTTGCAAACCAAACTCATTTTGAAAGCCTGGAACAGCTCCAGCTTGAACTCAATGATTACGTTCATTGGTTCAACAAGATTAGAATCCATAGCAAGTTGGGATACATGAGCCCAGTTCAATACAGATTATTGAACATGAATAACTAGAGCCGACAGGTAATCTCACTAAATGAAACTAGACCTTAAATAATCTGTTCAATTTACTGTTGACAGTCCAGCTTTTCCTTTGCTAACAATTGCATGCTTCATTAGTTAGCTTAAATACGCTGGAAGACAGCAATTGGACTAATTGTTATAACCCTTTATTTCAGTTTCGTTTTTGCATAGTCGTTGTCTGCTGCTGGATATTTACTTTGATCCCAAGTACGAGTTTCTAATAAATATTCAGAATTTCTTAAGAAGTAATTGTAATTAACAAAATCATCTTTATCTGAAGAGGTATCAGCAAAAGTAACATCCAAGTGGTAAAAGGATCCATCTAATTCAACCATATTCCAAGAATGTAAGCCTCCGCTATTAGTAATTCCGACGATGTATATAGATTCAATACCAACTTTTTCCAATAGATAGTTTATAGTTCTAGTGTATCCATCGCAAACAGCAATACCATACATTATAGTACCGAAAGTAGTATATGAATCATTTGAAATCATCCTTGTGATGTAGCCCTCATAATCATAACTTGTGTTTAATACAACATAATTGTAAATAGCTTTTACCTTGTCGTAATCAGAATAGTGAGGTTGAATAATATTCTTTAAAATCGCATCCGTTCTTTTGTCCAGCAATTCATTTTTTTTCGATATGGTTTCCTCTGTGTAACGAAAGTTAAACTCAATATCCCTATTCGAATAAGTTATCCAGTTTTTAATGTAAAAGAGATTAGGGTCAGTATCAAGTATTGCCTGAATTAAATGTTTTACATCGAGATAATCTACTTCTTTGTCATCAAAAAAACCATTTGGGTTTACAGTTGAAAGTGCTTCGTAAATTGAAGCGTAGGAATTGGGGTACATATCCTGTAATTCCTCTTTCGAAAAACCTGCTAAATTATAATTAGCTGATGCCACCTTACTAGTGAAATCAAAAAGCGATACAAAAAGGATCAACGTTGCTAAAGCTATATTTAAAGACACCTTGATTGATTTTTTATTCATTAAACCGAATCCCACCTTTCCGCTAATCACTAAGAAATGGTAAGAACCTATGCATTGAGAGTTTTTCCATTCTCTTAATCTATTATTAATATATGAAAGGTGATTCATTGAGGATTGTGCTGAAGTCCTTGGATAATAAAAATGTTAATAGGATGAGGTGAAATTGAAAGATTTTTTAATGTGTGTTTTATTATGATAACGTTTTAGACACAAACTCAGAAATTGATAGGAGGAATAGGTGATGAAGAAAAATGTGCTCGTTGGAGCAAAGAAATTGAGAAGGAAGGTGAAGTTGTAGTTACTGATGCCATGGGGAGCAAGGATTTAGTTCATGTAGATTGCTTATATGATTATGTACTTAGGGCGAACAAGCAAGAATATTACGACAGCTTTGAAGACTATAGGAGAGAAAACGAGTAGTGTACTGTTAGTTGAAACACGGTACTTAAAAAAGGGGAGAAACAGAAATGAAAAAGAAAATCACGATTTTTATTCTAGGTTTAATGACTATCTTACTATCCGCGTGTAGTACGGAATCGGATACGGTAAACCACAATATATCTAAGTCTGCAGATTCATTCGAGGTAAACAGGAGGATAGTGTTCTTCAATGGCATAACAGACAAATACCTCCTAACCGTTGAGGGGTTGTGTTCATTGGATATCACTGGCGATAAGGCGTTACGTGTGACATGCAAAGTTGGTGAAGGAGAGTACAAGCGCCATTACTTAGGGTTAAGTGATAATGTGAGTTATTTCGTAGAGCAAGTAGATTCAGCTAATGTTGATCCGTTTCATTATCGTGTGGTATTCAGGCCAGAATCAATTGTTCCTGATATAGACATTCAGACAAGTAAATAAAGCATTTGCAGTACGAGCATAAACAGACATAAAAAATAGCCAGGACTTCCCGACTAATCTTTTCGACACATTAGATTATAGCATATATGGGAGGGGTCCGACTATGAGATCACTAGATATAGAGGTAAACGATAGAAATAGGCTGGAATTTGATATAATGGATATACCGTCCAGTTGTGTGATTGTGATTTGCGAAGGGAAAGCAAAAGTCAGAGAGCTTCCTCCATTCGGTGAATATAGAATCTTAACATATCAGGGGAAGGTGAAGCGGATGAGAAGGGAAGAAGGGGAAGAGTTTTGAGTATAATTAGGATTGAAGGTACACGGCCAGCAGAGCTTGAGGAACAACAGATACTTGAGAAAATTGAAAACTTGTTATTAGAGCAACAAGTTCACACTTTGGAAAATACACTTTCCGATACAATTAGTTTCTTTTCAACTTGGACAGCAATGGCTGGAGTGTTTTTAGCGGCACTCTTGGTTATTGCAGGATGGATAATGAAAAGAGTTTTTGATAAAAAACTAACTCAAGTTACGAATATATCATCTGATATAACTGGCAAATTTGAAGTTTTGAAAGATGTCGAACAAAAAGTAAATTCAAAATTCAATACAATCCAAGAAATTAACGAGTATTTCATAAAGTCTAAAAAAGAATGGGAGAAAATTAAAGAAATACAAGATTTTCAGTATAAAGAAATAAACATTGGTTAATATCGGCTCTAGGTTTTCCATTCTCATATAGCTGCACCATTTGGTGTTTAAATTCGGATGTGAACGTTCTTCTTGCTCTTCTTTCGGTCATTGTAGATCCCCTCGTTTCTGTTAGTTTGATTCTACAAGACCTTAATTTAATTGTCTAACTAAGTGTATCCGATCTAACTACATAAATCGATAGATGTATAAATCTATACCCGATACTAAAGGCTTGTATAGATTTTGTATAGCAGCCAATGCTAGGTTAGTAGTTAACAACACTTTACATCCTTCTTTTTTGGGGGAAGTGGGTTTACTGAGTATTAATTTATTCGTTTTGATGAATTAACGGAAGGTGAGAATTCTTTTATAAGTATAGTCGAGAAGAAAGGTTACATAGACGTTACTAAAAAGCTATGGTATGTTGTTATTGCATAACCAGCAAGGGGCAAACTATTCGAAAGATTGGGACGCAAAGCTACAAATCTAAGGTATTTTATACTAAGATGGTTGAGCTACCTGGATTTTACACTTGAAGGGTGAGAAATCATGGTTAAAAAAGAGAAAGATAAAGAGGTGTTGGATCAAGAGTGGGTAAACTTAATCCTCGAGGCTAAGGAGATCGGGATATCGAAAGAGGAATTACGTGAATTTTTAATAAATAAGATGAGGATATCTGTTTAATATAATTTCGTACTTGCATGTTTATTTTTTGAAAATGCTTTCATTCTCTAGTACTTCATTTTTTTTTAATTTTAAGAAATCTCTAAAGTCTTCTTTTGATATATTTGAAGCCATCGCAAATTTAACCAATTTTATAGTTTTTTCATCAAGATTATTATATATATTAAGATTGATTACATTCACGCACAATACACCTCCATATAAAAAGACTATAGCATAATGGCTCATGTATCAGCAAGGTCTTCGATGTTTACATAATATTGATGATTAAAACCTTAACATGATCTTTAGATTAAAGCCCGCTGGGTGATCGTGGATACAGAGAAGCAGGAACGTGCTTATGTTTTTCAGCGGTGTCAGAAGAGAGTGTAAGCAAAGATATAACCCCTACAAATGAGTGGGGGTTATATCTTTTGCTATGTCTTTATCTTAAATAAAATTAGGGAACTTTTCCTAATGATTTTCGTCTATAATATAGATGTAAAATAATAGGAGGTTAGAAATGCCGAAAATATTTCATTTTTGTATCATTGTTATAAGTTCTTTATCAGTTTTAGTAGGATGTGGTGCAAATTCTACAAGTAATACTGATGTGGAATTAAGTCCAACTTTTATTGTTGAAGGCTCAGAAATACAAGGTATTGAAGGCAAGATCGCTATTTTTCCTTCAGAGTTTATTGCTGAACAGACGAATAAATATTTGTGGCATTTTTGGGGCGTGGGTGATGAGAGTTTTGAATTCAGGGTAGAGGCTATAGACATTCAAACAGGAGAAAAAATCAATCCATTCCCATTGGACGTTCCTACAAAGGTTTTGCCTAGTCCTCTTAGAGGAGCGGAGGCTACATCACCGTCATCTGTGACGCTTCCCAAATCAGGAATTTGGCAGTTAGATGCCTATGTGAATGAAGAATTATTTGGAAGCATAATAGTTGAAGTAAATTGATAGGAAAAAATAAGCCTTCGCCATAACAGTGAGGGCTTATTTTTGAATTTAGTAAGAATAGTATATGTAGTTTTTTATTAAATCTGGCAAGTTGAATTGACCAACTTCTATTTTTGGTTGACATATGTTTTAGTGGCTGGTGGTTCATATGATCGAAATTTGTCAAGTAATTTGCTTGGTTCCGAGTCGACAAACGCCATTGAAAGATATTTATCGTGCATAAACTGCTCCTTCGCCATATGATTAAGCAGCTCTAGCAGTGGATCGAAGTATTGATTGATGTTTAGGAGGCCACAAGGTTTTTGATGAAGGCCTAGTTGAGCCCAAGTGAAAATTTCAAAGAACTCTTCTAAAGTTCCTGGTCCACCCGGTAAAGCAATAAACCCATCTACAAGTTCTGCCGTCTGAGCTTTCCTCTCATGCATAGAATCGACAATAATTAGCTCTGATAATTTTTTATGAGAAATTTCTCTTCGTTCTAAAAAACTTGGCATAATCCCAATTACCTCTCCACCTTCTTCTAAAATGGAATCCGCAACTGCACCCATAATGCCAACACTTGCACCGCCGTAGACAAGTGTAATATCGCGCTTAGCTAGTTCTTTACCCAATTTTTTTGCAGTTTTTATATAAACATCTGATGATCCTTTACTGGAACCACAAAATACAGCTACCTTTTTCACTGTACTCGCCTCCTTATGAATTAGCGTTTCTATTATACAAAAGTCCTGATCTTTTGTTAAACTTTTAGGATAATGAATTTTTAGGAGTGGGATAAATGGATGTAACCGAATTTCAACAATGGGTGAATGATTATTATGAAGAAAGAGGTTGGTCTGAATTAGATATTTTTATTCGTATTGGTTTTTTAGCAGAGGAAACAGGAGAAGTAGCACGAGCTATAAGAGCCCTTGAAATTGGAAGGGATAGACCAGACGAAATAACAGAATTATTTGAAGAGAATAGACAGGCCTTAACTGAGGAGTTAGGAGATGTAATAGGTAACGTAATTGTGATTGCCAATAAATACAAAATTCCGTTGGAAGAAGTGTTTAATCTCCATAAGAAAAAACTCTTAAAACGTTATTCTAGTGAATGAGTTAGTTTATCATTTTATCTAACGGAAGCAGACCAAAGATCGCTGGGTAATCGTGGATCCAGAGAAACAGGAGAGCACTTATGTATGTCAGCGGTGCCAAAAGAGAATGTATAATAGGGTATAAATAGACGTGGAGGTTCGGTATGGCCAACATAGTAAAAATTAGAGCAAGCGTATTTATTCCAATGTCTTGGACTGAGCCTAGGAAGGATCCTCAAACAGGGAATACAATCCAATTTCAAGGCGATTCACGTGAATTTACACCGTATGCAGTAAACACTATGCGTTCTAGAGTTGAACAAGAAATAATTGTGGATTTTTATAAAAGGGAAGTTTTTGCATATTCGGATACGGGTATAACAACTGCAAGAATCATAGCTCCAAATGGTATAGTTAATCAAGATGTTGGGAAAGCGAGCACTGAGGGTATTGTTTGCGTTGACATTGAATGGGGAACAAGTGATATTAAATTTAAAATGGAGGCAAGTGCTAGTAACCCATTAAATCCAAATGCACCCACCGTTGATTATGTGCTAGATGTTCAAGTCAAAGAAGATGGTGTGGTCGATATTAAAGGAGAACATGACGGATTTCCTTGTTTTGAATTTTATAAGCAAGTGAATTTTGATGGATTTGAACAAATCTATACACATGACTTCAGGAAAACTGGAGACACTCCAGAGGCAATGGGCGGGGAAATGGAGTATAGCTTTGAAAGGATACTGTAAATTAAAAGTAATTCATCCTTTTAATAAAATAATCCTCCATCAAAAATGGTGATATTTTATACTTTTACAATATCATCCGTTCTATAATCCCCTTCCGTGCGTCTTACTTGATTGAATTAAGCTGTAAGAAAAGGGGGAGAAGGTTATCTGAAATAAACAAAAGAACCCTAGCTATGCTAGGGTTCTTTGTTCGATATATTAACGTAATAACTGAAGCACTCCTTGTGTAGCTTGGTTGGCTTGCTTCGGCACTATGTCTTTCGATCATAGAATGACTATATCTTCATCTCAGCGAGATACTGGGCACTTCGAATGTCGGTTGACACCAAACGGATTTCATCATAATTATCGGCAGTTATGTAATCGTGTTTAGTTTTTTTATCTGAAAGATTGGAAATATAATGTTCGTCATAAGATTTTATCTTGTTGATCATCTTGGACAACATGAGCAACTTGCACTGAGATAAATCGAATTCGGAGGGATATTATATGGAAGAAGCAAGAATAGGGGGAGGGCAAAGCTCGAAAGAACGCGTTCGAAAAACGAGGTCTGACAAAAGGATTAGTGTTAAAACTAATTTGACTAAAGAATCACACACGCTACTTAATCGATTAGGTATGACAGTCGGCAAACCCAAAACCGCGCTGGCAACTGAAATAGTGGAGACGCTCCTACGAAACCCAACGTTTGTCGTATGGATCCAGGACAAATACAATGTGGCCGATGAATTTAGATTAACACCGACCACTATTGATGGAAAAATAAAATATTAGAACCTGGGTAAAGTTTCGCCGATCTTTTTAAATGCTTCATAACACCTTTTGCATAATCCCCAGCCCTTATCTGTAGCTCAAGGCTTACCACAGTCAGGACATTTGTACATACAATTCAGTCCTTTCTAAATATTTAATAACCATTATTGGAAGAGATGGAAATTTTTATACCTTATTACTATTATTAATAATGTTTAGGTTGCAATTACTATTGGTCCTGTGTTATTTTTAAAAAAAGTAACAAATAAAGTAACAAATAAAGTAACAAAAAAGTAACAAAGAAAAGAAAGCCCCCGAAATGCAAGGGGCACTTCGAGGGTAGTTAATATTAATTCTTATGGGAAAATGTGATAAAAGAAACTAAGAGATACCTTAAGAAACACAATAAGGCATACCTATAATAATAATATTAAAGTTTACAGGAGTCCATGTTAGCCACGGATCATGGATTTAAGGCAAAATCATGTTGGTAATTGTCGTGTTTTTTGCATAAATAAATAAGCCTGAGACGGCGAGGTCCCAGGCTTTCGATGATAATTTTTAAATGGATAAGATTAATAGTCATCGGATAAGATCAATAAACATTACATGAACAAAGCGGTAAATCTTTTTTTAAACAGAGACTTCTTCAACTTCAGTTTCAACTACGCCAGGTTTAACAGGTCTACCCATTCTCGGAATTACAAACGTTGCTAGAGCGAATGCGATGAATGATGTACCAGCAGTAATTGTAAAGGCTGCTTGCCATCCTAGCGCAGTTGCTACAGCCGCTCCAACACCACCACCGAAGATTGCCGCAGTTGCTTTTGCTGCCCAGAAGAATCCATAGTTTTGAGCCGAGTATGCTGTTCCGAACATGTCACTGTTAATGGAAGGGAACAATGCGTAACTACCACCCCAAGTGAAGAATGCAAGGGCTAAGGCGACGATGAATACAGCAGGACTAATTTTTGATACGATTGGGAATAAGAACAATACAATTGAGTTAATTAAGAATACGATTGACATTGTTTTGAAACGTCCGATTTTGTCGGAAACCGCGCCCCAGAATGGTCGGCAACCACCGTTTGCAATGTTTTGAATAGAAACTGCAATGGTGATCGTAGCTACAGGAATACCAATGCTTTGCGCATATGGCGCGCTGTTCGCTACCAATAGTAATCCACCAAAGTTTACACTAAAGAAAGCAGTCCATAAGATCCAAAAGTGCGGTGTTTTTAACATTTCTTTAGATGTAAAGTCTTTCGATGTAACAACTTTTTTAGCTTTTGCTCCGCCTGGTTGTTCAGGGAAACGAATGATAAAAGCAAGTATGATAATGACAATACCTTGGATAAATCCAGTAATCATAAAGGCGGTGCTTACACCTTTTGTAGCCATAACTGAGCTAATGACAGGTAGGAATGGCAGAACCCCCATACCGTAACCAGCTGCTGTAAAACCAGATGCTAAACCTCTTTTGTCAGGGAACCATCGTGTAGCCGTGTTAATGGCAGTACCGTAGACGATACCAACACCAGCGCCAGCAAGTGTGTATAGCGCGTAAAGACCAGCTACTGTGTTAACTGTACCCATTAAGGACCATCCGACAAGAACCATCGCTCCAGAAAGGATTAACATCATTCTTGGACCGAATTTATCAACGAAGTAACCGCCCCCCGGTTGTGAACCTGCTTGGATTACTTGAGACAGAGTGAAAGCCGTTTGCACGACAGCAAGTGATACACCTAATTTCTCTTTCAGCGGGTTGGAGTAGAGTGTCCAGGAATATTGAACCCCGGAGATCATCGCCATGAGTAGTACCGCTAGGACTAAGTGAAACCAGCGATTTTGTAACAAGCCTTGTGGCTGTTGTTGCGTGTGTGCGTTAGTCATATTACATTCTCCTTTTTGTTTTGTCATGGTGAACATTTGTTCATGTGTTTCTCTCTATGGCTTAAGTATATACTAACAGAATTCAAATAGCTGTGAACGTTCTATGAAATTCGACACGATTTGACAAAGATCGCAACGTTTAAAATTGTCAAAAGATATTGAATGGATAGACAAGAGGCGTAAAAGCAGACATAGAAAAAGAGCCTGAACCGATATAGGCTCAAGGCTCTTTTTCCGAAGATCTGTCACGAACGTATAGTAGATCACCCGTATGTCTGGACAATAGATACATGAACAAATATTTAAACGCTGGCAGTACTGAAATATAAGCCTACTGTTTCGCGTGATAGATTAAGCGATTGCCTTCTCTGGCTCTTCTTTTGGCTGTTTCTTCGGTTTACCCATTCGCGGAATGACGAAAGTGGCTAACGCAAAAGCGACGAATGAGGTTGCCGCGGTAATCGTAAAAGCTGCTTGCCAGCCGAGCGCTGTTGCAACAGCGGCGCCTACGCCACCGCCAAAAATGGCTGCAGTCGCTTTGGCGGCCCAAAAAAATCCATAGTTTTGAGCCGAGTAGGCGGTTCCAAACAGGTCACTGTTAATGGACGGGAAGAGAGCGTAACTTCCGCCCCAAGTAAAGAAGGCCAAAGCTAGCATTACGATGAATAGTCCACTGTTTATCTTAGAAACGATGGGGAAGAAGAATAGGACAATTGAATTGATAAGGAAAACGATAGACATTGTTTTAAACCGACCAATCTTGTCCGAAACTGCGCCCCAGAAAGGACGACAACCTCCATTACAAATGTTCTGAATGGAAACTGCGATTGTAATTGTCGCCATCGGAATGCCAATGCTTTGCGCATAAGGAGCGCTGTTAGCAACCAGGAGCAGCCCTCCGAAATTGACGCTGAAGAAAGCGGTCCATAGAACCCAAAAGTGTCCTGTTTTTAACATCTCTTTTGAAGTAAAGTCATTTTCAGTAATGACTTTCTTGCCGCTTGTTTGTTGGGCAGGGAACCGAATGACAAAGGCGAGCAGAATAATTACAATACCTTCAATAAATCCAGTAATCATAAAGGCGCTGCTTACACCTTTAGTAGCCATAACTGAGCTGATAATTGGCAGGAAGGGAAGAACCCCCATTCCATACCCAGCGGCTGTAAAACCAGATGCCATCCCTCTTTTGTCAGGGAACCACCTCGTAGCCGTGTTAATTGCGGTGCCATAGACGATTCCAACCCCAGCGCCGGCTAATGTGTATAGCGCGTAAAGACCGGCTACTGTGTTGACCATACCCATTAACGACCAACCAACTAAAACCATTACTCCGGAAATGATTAACATCATTCTCGGACCAAATTTGTCGACGAAGTACCCGCCGGTTGGTTGTGAACCAGCTTGAATTACTTGAGATAGCGTAAATGCAGTTTGCACGACCGCTAGTGACACACCTAACTTGTCTTTTAACGGATTAGAATATAATGTCCACGAATATTGCACCCCTGAAATCATGCACATCAATAGAACGGCGCAGACCAAATGAAACCAACGATTTTGCAGTAATCCGCCGGATGACTGCTCTGCATGTGAGTTGCTCATGATGATAGTCTCCTTTATGCATGGTGTCTGTTAATCGTAAGGTCATGTATTACTGTCCATATTTTTACTATACTCGATTACTTCCTTATTAAGTGTGAACACTTAATGAATATTGCGAATATTCAACTAATTCATTTTTAATAGCGTAATAAAGGTAGTAATTTTCTCAAAACTAGATTTTAAATGGGTTACTGTAAAAATTGAACAATTACGCCTAATTTTATCCGGCGATTAACATAAGGATAATCGTAAAAATATAAAAGTGGATCTGAACAATGTAAAGTAGGGAACAACTGGCGGTTTGTTGATAAAGGTCGAAAAATGACGAAAGATTAATCGACAACAGGCCTTCTGCTATGCTTTACAATGGTGTTATAATTAGAGTATATCCATTCGAATGGATGGTAGTGGGATACATTGTATATCGAGGCTGTTGTATAAATGGTTTTTTTATTAGAAGAAATGTAGGACATACATTATCTTGAATATATTTTTTACTTTTGGAAAAGTGACAGTAGTTGAAATTAGGGGAGGGGTATCCATGAAGGCGGAGGAAGTAAAAAAGATGCGATTTGACCAATTGATTGTCGTCAATGGTCTCATCCTGACAGTCGTAACGATCTATCTCATCTTAGCCAATGTTCTTCATATTACGGTTACGAGCTTATTTTTAGTGATTGGCGCGATTGCCTTAATACAGGGGGTTGCTGGTTTAGTCAGGATGGATGAAGCAAAATCAATAATTCCCATCTTTGGACAAGTTGCCGCATATGAAAAAGAAAAGCTTGGCGACCAAGAGTGGAGACGGCAACGGATCGTTGGTTGCGTCTGGAATGCGGTCGTTAGCGGCATCTTTTTAATACAAGCGTACATGCATAGAGGTTCTTTGGATACAATCGCTGAAATTGACTACCCTATTTTGCTTATTTTTGTGTTTCTTGCTCTTACCGTTTTAAATTTTAGTATGCTGATGCATTTTCGTAAGATTGATCATGCCGAGGCAAAAGTTGAGTTTAACTATAGTATGTGGAGGGCCCAGTTAGACGCGGTCTTAATCATCGTGACGTTTGGTTTCGTCATGTTTACTTTCACCGTTTTTTATTTTATGACTGTCAATTAAATTTAAAAGATTTAAAGCCTGGAAAATCGTATCTATACGAATCGTTCCAGGCTTTTTTTACGTTTAATCTTTTTCGATCAGCGTTAATGCAGCGACATCATATTTGTATTCGATATCTCGATGCTGCTCATCAACAACCTCAATTTCAAAAATTGATTTTCCATTTTTCATTTTTAATTTCCATTCAAAAATACGGTATTCCGGCCCTGCGTCTTCTAGTGTTTGATCGATGAGGGCTTGTATTTTATTCACATCGTCTAAGCTAATCGCGCCTGTTTTTTGATGCTGCTCTTGTTTTTGTTCTTGCTTCATGATGCTTCCGTCTTGTGGATTAAATTTTATTTCATATTTGCTCTGCTCATCGTAACCTTCGACTTCATATTGATATGATCCGTTTTTGGGTTCCAATTCGATCTCATCGACCTTTGCCTCAGGATATTGATCGAGGAAAGCTTGATAAGCTTGCTGTGGTGTGAACTTAATATCTTCATATTGAATCGCTGCGGGATTGCTTGATGATCGTTCCTCCTGAATCGGTTCGGTTTCGGTAGTCGGATTGGCTGGCTCTTGTCCACTTGAACAGGCGACTAGCAGGCTAGCGAATAAGAACGCGGGAAGCGCCCATTTTTCTATCATTTTAGCTACCTCCAATTTTTAACAAATTATATTTTACAACATTATATCATGGTCGATTGATGATACACAAACTAATTCGAATCATAGTTCCGATCAAAAAAACATGAATTTTTCCGAAGAAAATACTGAAAAAACAGTTAATTCACTTCTAAAAACATGCAAATAGATGGTATAATAGAAGAGGCAGAAAGGAAATGAATGCGATTACATCATCTGTTCTCATCGAGATACACAGTCGGTGGGGAAACAAGTTTCCTTTAGCGCTACTACTTGATCGATCCCAATCAAAAGCGAACTCAATTTTTAATAAAAAGGAGGATTAATCAATGCAGTTGACAGGAATTGGGAAAATGAGATTTGACCAACTTGTTGTTACGAACGGGCTTATCTTGACATCCATCACTGTCTACCTCATCTTGAGCAACGTTTTTGAGATTTCAATTGCCTATTTGTATCTAGCGCTTGGGGTGTTTGCTTTTATTATGGCGGTCAATGGTTTTTTAAAAGGGGAATCCACCTCTTCAATATTCCCAATTTTCGAACAAGTATCAGAATACGAGAAGAAAAAAATGGGGAAAGAGTGGGTGCTTCAGCGTAGGGTTGGCTGCGCTTGGAATGCGGTCGTGAGTGGTATCTTTCTATGGCAAGCTGTTTCGCATTGGCATTCGCCTAAAGTGTTGGCTCACTTTGAGTATCCGATTATACTAACGATGGTTTTCTTTATCTTAGGTTTGCTCAACTTTGGCTTACTTATGCATTTTCGCAAAGTTGATCATTCCGCCTCGAAGGTGGAGGTTAAAGAAAATATTTGGAAGTCGCAACTGGGCGCCATTACGATGTTGATTTGCTTTGGGTTTTTAATGTTTACTTTTACTGCATTTTATTACCTTTCAATCATTTAATCCCTCGACATAAAGCATCGCTTTACTTCACCTAGACAAATTCTACAACAATATAAAAAGGCTTAGCGCTTCTCAACGAATAAGAGGAGGCGCTAGGCCTTTTTTATAGGAATCCCCTCATTTTAATTCAATTTATTATCATAAAAAAAAGCATAACGGAGAAACTGAGAGGAATGGGGGTGGTGTACGGATATGAAACAAGTTTCTTCTGTATTTTGGGTCACGCTCATCGTATCTATTTTGTTTGTGTTGTGGGGAGCTTTTTTTCCTGATTACTTACAAGCGGTCATGAATACGGCCCAAGTTTTTTTTCTCGAAAACTTTGGATGGTACTATCAGTTGGCGGCGACCTTCTTTCTACTGTTTGCCTTGTTCTTAATCTTTAGTCCCTATGGAAAGATCAAACTAGGAAAGGACGATGACAAACCAGATTTCAGCCGTCCGACGTGGTTTGCAATGTTATTTAGCGCGGGAATGGGTATCGGGTTAGTCTTTTTCGGTGTATCGGAACCGATCTCACATTATGTTGATCCGCCGATGGGAGCGGGAGGGACCCCGGAATCCGTGCGGCTAGCCCTTCGCTATACGTATCTTCATTGGGGTTTTCATGCCTGGGGGATTTACGCGGTGATTGCGCTGGCCATCGCTTATTTTAAATTTAGAAAAGGGTTGCCCAGTTTAATGAGCGCTACGTTGACTCCGATTTTAGGTGACCGAGCAAATGGACTTATTGGTAAAGTCGTCGATATGATCGCCGTTTTTGCCACGATCTTTGGTGTAGCAGCTTCGCTTGGGCTAGGCGCAGGTCAGATAAATAGCGGAATTAGTTATCTTACAGGCATTCCCAATTCATTTGGTGTGCAATTAATCATCATTGCCGCCGTGACCGTGCTGTTTCTACTATCTGCCGCGACCGGCGTCAAACGGGGCATTAAATACTTAAGTAATGCGAACTTAGGTTTGGCAATCGTGTTATTTATTACGTTCTTTATTTTGGCCCCGACCGTGTTTTTGTTAAATTTATTTACAACAACATTTGGGGAGTACATCCAAAATCTGTTGGTGATGGGAACGTGGCTTTCCTTGTTTAACCGTGAGAGCGCGGCCTGGTTACAAAACTGGACCATCTTTTATTGGGCTTGGTGGATTGCTTGGGCTCCGTTTGTTGGAACGTTTATTGCTCGTGTCTCAAAGGGGAGGACAGTCCGAGAATTTGTCATCGCTGTTTTAGTCGCGCCAACGCTCGTTTGCTCGTTTTGGTTCGCCGTTTTTGGAGGAACAGGCATTTATATGGAACATAACCTAGGCATTCCCGTATCGGCGCAAAGTTTGGAAACGGCTTTGTTTTATGTTTATGAGCATATGCCGTTTACGATTGTGTTGGTCATTGTCACCTTGTTTCTCGTTAGCACATTCTTTATTACGTCGGCGGATTCGGCGACTTTCGTTTTAGGGATGCAAACAACCAATGGGGGCTTAGAACCGCCAAACAGTGTCAAGTTTATATGGGGGATCGTCTTATCCGCCTCGGCTGCGGCGCTGTTATATTCTGGTGGCTTGCCCGGCTTTCAAACGACAATCATTGTCAGCGCTTTTCCGTTGAGCATCGTTTTATTTATGATGGTGTTCGGCTTACTCAAATCGTTTAGGGAGGAAGTCGGAAAAGGGAAACAGGGCGGTGGCCAAAAGGAAGTCGGTCATCCGCTAAACAAGAATCGCGCGAGAACATAATTTTGGATCAGATTTAACAAAAAACAGGAGGAAAACCAAACAATGGTTTTCCTCCTGTTTTTAAAATGCTTATGAATTTACAGCCACTCTACTTTGTCTTCCTTGCGGCATATCAGGTAATTCGTTGACAGAAACGACTTCGTCGGTCTGCTTTTCGGGTTGGATCCAATATTGTTCGTTCCCTGGTAGGTCATCAAACCATGCTGCATCATCCGGGCAGTCCAGAACCATAAACTTTCCATAAACGTCATCGCGTGATTGGTGATATTTCAAATAAGCTTTTCCATCTTCAATTGCTAAAATCTCTATCTTTCCGCTTGTATGACTCATCGATAAGCGGACACGTTTCCCTAGACCCGATGTTTTCGCTTTCGCTTGTTCAACAATATTGTATAGTTCTTTTAGCGGCAATACAAAATCGGAGTTACCTGCAACTGGACGGTTCACAAAGAAATAATACGGGGTAACGCCAGCCCAGGATAATTTGTCGAGCAGTTCGGCTAACACATCAGGGTCATCGTTGATCCCTTTCAGGATCGGCGTTTGGTTAACTACGATCGCGCCGGCATCATGCAACGCTTGGAACCCTTTTAGCGCTTCCTTTGTAATTTCAACCGGATGGTTAATGTGAGCCATAATGTAAATTCGTTGTTCCGGTGTTGAGAATTCGCGAATGAGCTTTAAGAGTTCTTCATCTTCATAAATTCGCATCGGGTTAAAGACAGGCATTTTTGAGCCTAAACGAATAATTTTGACGTGCTCAATCGCCCGCAACCGTTCAAGAATCATCCGCAGCCTCGGTGTCGCTAAAATCAACGGATCTCCGCCAGTCAGCAATACGTTATTAATTTCGGGGTGTTCTTCTATATATTTCAAACCTGGTTCTACATCGCTCATCGCTTCTTGCACGTCGTTGCGGAACAATCTTTTTCGGAAGCAATAGCGGCAGTAGGCTCCGCATACTTCAGAAACGATCAATAAAGCCGTCGTCGTATACTTGTGTTGACAACCGGGTACCACATAGTTTGTATCCTCATCTGACGCATCCCAGCGGCCATATTCTTCTAGTTCCCCTTCGTTCGGAATGACCAATTTACGAATTGGATCATTCGGATCTTTCCAGTCTATTAAATCCAAATAATAATCATTGACGCGGAAAACATATTTTTCAGTAATTTCTTTTAATATTTCCCTCTCTTTTTCAGGGATCTCTTTAATTTGATCAATATTTACAATATACCTTGGTTGTGCCATTCGTTATTAATCCCTCCAAAAATATCTGAATTCATTCGCTATATGTTTCATTGAACCTATCAGCGTCTTAATCAATCTGTTGGGCCATTTCCCATTTAAGCTAGGGGACTCTACTTCAAGATTAGACAAAAGAAGCCAGAGATTTTCGACTGGAATTGAAGTTCATATTACGACGCGCCGATTATGGAAATACACTCAAATTAGTTGAATGGGAAATGAATTATTTACCAATTGAGCAAAGATTTACATTGTGTGTGAAGCGTCCGTCTCTCAATTATAGCACCTGATTCGACATTTGTAAACAACCCAATTTGAAATAAAACTAGTTGTTGAGTACAAGGGCCTATGAGAAGTCGTTATCATCTCTGTTAGTAAGAGAGTCCAACCCGCATTTGATTATAGGTTTTTTTCGTTAGTTCTCGATAAGCAAAATGCGCGGTATCACCGACTGAAATGCTTCTTCCGTCTAGCGGCAACACCTCAGGTTCCACTCGATATGTTTGTGTGGCGGGTCCATCAGGCAAGTAGGTCGGACAAACAATCGTCCAATCGAGGGTCGTTGCTTGTAAATGCTTGTACACTTTTTCATGCTCTTCAGCGGCAAAGGTGATCAGACGTCGTGATTCGTTGGATCGATAGCGAAGTTTCTTCGGTTCGGTCCGACTTTGTAAAATGCCTGCCGTGCCGATCGTGACGATGCGTCTTATCGATTGATCTTCCATTGCCTGAGTGATGTGGACGATCGATTCGCTTAATGTCGTCGTTTGGTTGGCGCACAACGAGCTAAGCGCGACATCGGCTTCTCGTAAGGACATTTGGATAGCGGTTTGGTCACGGGCATCGCCTTCAATGATCGTCAGCCGTTCATGTGAATTTAACTTTTCAGGGGAGCGAACAAGGGCTGTGACTTGATGACCGTCGGCTAACGCGTATTGCACTAAGGCGCGACCAACTCGCCCTGTTGCTCCAAAAATTGTAATGTTCATATGTAAGTAAACTCCTTTTGGTTTCATGTTAAGATGGGACAATCGACTGAGGCGATTCACTTACTTACATTATATAATATGGGGAATAGAGAAAGGGGTGGCGATCGGTTGAGTATGAAAAGTTTGCAAAAAGAAATATCTATCGAGACGAAGAACGGGTTGCCTTTTTTATGCGCGGGGGTCCTCGTATGGATGGTCATTACCGCGCTCTATTTACAGGACCTGCCGATTAAAACAAAAAATATTGGCATGCTATATGCGACTGGATTGATGTTCCCATTCGCGCTGGGCTTTGCAAAGTTCTTGAGGGCTAAATGGAAGATAGATGAACATCCGCTAAACCAGCTCGGCCTCATTTTTAATCTGGCTCAATTACTATATTTCCCGTTGGTGTTTTGGGCGTTCGCTCATAGCGCCGAACAGATGGTTCTTTTTTTTGCTGTTATTACTGCAGCGCACTTTTTCCCATTTGGTTGGTTGTATCAAGCGAAAGCGTATTATATTTTGGCTCCGATTTTTTCGGTTGCGCTGATTTTGATCGGCTGGAATTTGAATCAACAGACATTGTGGGTTGTTCCATGTTTTATGGTTGTTTTTCTGCTTATTTTAAGCGGATGGCTTTATGCTGATTATAAGGGGAAGGCGAAATTTGTTCGCTAGTACGCGGATTTTCTACCATAACTCTTCGCGTATGACAACATCTTTTTATACATCGTAGGACATATCCTTTTAAGTGGATAAAATTGTGGTCGACGCGTATTTACTTCTATGATCCATAATCTTCCCATCCGATCAAAGGCGAAGTCAATCCCCATTTCATACATTCCACGTTGGCGAGCGGAGAGGGTGTTCGCTACTTGTAATGAAACACGAGATAAAAGACGAAGCCTTGCTTTCTTTTGTTTGTTTGTTAAGTTAAGTTGTTGAAAAACACGATTGAGCAAAACAATTTTACCGCCTTGGTAATAGTTCGTCACAATTTTCTTCGGTGGAGCCACTTTTGTAAACATTCCCGTACAGACCCACTTTCCGCTCGGTTTACGCTGGACCATCGCCCGAATATAATAAGGGTTTCCATTCGTCTTTTCTAGCTCAATCCCTTTTTGAATGAGCATTCGTCGGCTGCTTGCTTCTTTCTTTAAGTAGGCATAGAGCTTGCTTGAATTTGAAAAGGTTTTCTTGGAAGATGTGGAGCGAACGGTTATTTTGTTGGAATCCCTTCCCCTCTTTAATTGCATGACTCCTTTGCCATGTGTTCCTTGATTCGGCTTTACGTACAATAATCGATATTGGGATGTTGTTCGGATTAACGCTTTCTCGCTAAAGCCAACAGTATAGGGGAGATAGGATTGTAACCCTTTGTTGGACCGAAGATACTCGTACACGCGAAGCTTGCCCTTGATTCGTTTGCTATCATAGTTTTTAGACATGGACTCACCTGGCTTTCAATTTTTTACCGCATATCATCATTCTATTTTTTAATCGTTAAAAAGGGTTGGATTCGTTTGAAAATGGTGAGATGACTAGATCGGATGCTTGTTGGTCCGAGATAGTTGTCGCAAGTCCACTTAAACTGGACCACCCTTCCATAAATCAAACTTGACAGACTGCAAAGGAAAGGGTCCTTGACCGCTGATTCTCATTTTGGTCCCTCATACAAACAATAGTACCGAAATTGTATAGTAGCCTACCTTAAAATACGGGAGATAAGGAGGTTTTTAAGATGGATAATCTACTCTCATACATAGTCATTTATGGTATCGGGATGTTCATCCTCTATATTGTAATTGAAACAGCGGTCAGGCGGGGAATCAATAGTTCAGTCATTGGGCGGCATCTTGGACAGCTGGACGTTAAGGAGAGCAAAAAATCCTTTCTGGATGATGATTTAGATAATTAAAATCGATATGAAATAACAGCGAGGGATAGGATGAAAATTGAGGAAACAGAATCGACTGTAATTATAAATGGTTTTGAAATAGAGGGATTTATAGATGAAGAACAACGATGTCTACGTTGTAATGCAAATCTTTTCTATTTCGAAGAATACGATACTTACTTTTGCGCGCTTTGCAATGCCTGGACGGAAGAGAAGTGTGGTGATTCGGATTGTATGTATTGTTTGCGTCGTCCCAATAAGCCTATTCCTAGAAGGGGTAGATAACTTGTTGAAAAAATAAGGAACGCTACACAGATATCGAGATTGATCATTTAATTGATGATATTCAAAATTTGTTAGATGAACTGTATACATATATGGAAGTTTAATGAGCAAAGCAAATTACCGATAACTTCACCGTTCGTTTGACGATCGGACGAACTCATCCTACAATGCAAATAATGGGTCACGAAGGAGGGAAACGGATGAAGATACTGATTACGGGCGGTTGCGGGAACATTGGCAAACATGTCGTGGAGGTATTATCGGAAAAGGGACATCAGCTACGCGTGGTGGACCGTGATGCGGAAGAACTCGATCAAATAAATCTAGCAAATGTCGAAACGATCGTCGGCGATATTTCAGATCGAGATTTAGTGTTTGAGATCACCAAAGGGATGGACGCGATTGTTCACCTTGCGTGGAGTTTCTCGCCAAATTCACTTGATCTTTTTGATATCGACGTAAAAGGATATATTCACTTGCTGGATGCTGCTGTTGAACATGGGATCGAGCATGTCGTAAATACGAGTACAGCGGTTACATATGGGAAACCACAAGTGAGTCCTGTCGATGAAACGCATCCGCGTTTGGTCGAACAATCGCGAAATCCGATGTATGCCCTTGCAAAGCAAGCGACGGAGAAGTTGACGGAAATCTACGCATCGGAACATGGGTTAGCGGCCAATACAATTATGATTTGGTACGCGTATGGACATGAGATCGGCGGCAGGTATTTGCGTGGGATGGTCAAAGATGCGATTCAAAAGGGCAAGATTGACGTACCGAAGGATTGCGGCGGCAGCTTTCTGCAACTGGATGATTTTATTAGTGGATTGGAACGTATTTTTGAGAAGAAGCCAAAAGGTGAAATGTTTAATCTAGCCACAATCTACTTAACATGGGAGCAATTGGCGGATATAATCGTTAGCAAAGCTAACCCCGATGCAAAAGTGGTTGCGATCGATCCGAAAGATTGGACAGAAGGCCAGTTTTTAACCGACGATTGGAATTTCAGTACGGAAAAAGCGGAACGAATGCTCGGCTATCAAAGCCATCTCACAAATGAGCAAGCAATCAAACATTTGGGAGTGGCGTTGGAAGCGTGTGTGGCGAAAGTAAGAGAGAAGTTATAATTAGCTTAGGAGGAATGGAAGAATGAGTATCATAGATCAGTTTGCAAAAATAGAAGCAACCGCTGTTTCTGATGCGATGCAAGGAATGAACAACTTGGATTCAGCGATCAAGCCGTTAAAATCGGAATATAAAGTAGTGGGACGCGCATTTACAGTCAAGATGCCTGCTGGCGATAACCTCGTTTTTTTGAAAGCGTTACGAGAGGCAAAAGCGGGCGATGTCGTTGTGATTGATGCAAAAGGGGATACATATCGGGCATTTGCAGGCGACTTTATGGTTGAGATGGCCCAAACGTTAGGAATTAAAGCGCTCGTTGGCGATGGGGTTGTGCGAGATGTGGAGGACATTAAGGCGCTAAACTTTCCCGTTTTTTGCAGAGGAACAACGTTAGCCGCGAGCGGAAAAGAAGGTATGGGCGAAATCAATGTGCCAATCTCTTGCGGAGGCGTGACAGTTCATCCAGGTGATTTAATCGTTGCCGATGCGGATGGGGTCGTTGTTGTGCCACAGACGATCGAACAAGAAGTGCTCAAGAAAGCGTTGGAAAAAATAGAATCAGACGATCAGCGCTCTAAGAAAGTGTTGGCGAGTCGCGAAGAGATCATCAACTATTTAGATAGTATGGTTCAAGGGAAATAAAGAACGAATAAATGACTCGGAATAAAGCGGCATGAATTGCCGCTCTTTTTTTTATTGCTTAGCAAAAGGGGCGAGGGAGAATCATGGGTTTTTTCCAACAGGTGAAATTTAGTATCGTTAATATAAAAAAGTACGAGCAACTTTCAACGCAACGCTTTTCAAAAATCTTTCTTTATTTAGTAATCCTATCGATTATTGCGTGGTTTCTCAGTTTTGCTAGTCTATACCAAACACTAAACAAAGAAATAAAGATCTTTAAAGAACAGATCCCTGATTTTACATTTCATGAGGGTCATTTAGAAGTGGCTGGACCGATGCCCATCATCCTACATAAAGACCTCACCAGTATTGTGATGGTGGATACGTCAGGGAGCACACAAAAAGAACACCTTAATTCGTTTCGTTCGGGCGCGCTCATTTTAAGCGACAGAGTGATTAATAAAGAAAGTGAGCATCGGTTTGAGGAATTTCATTTTTCTAGGTTCAGTTCACTTTCACTTACGAAAGATACTGTGATGTCTTGGTTGCCTTATGTCAATGTAATCTATTTGTTGCTCGGCGTCATCATTTTCCTGTTTACATTCTTTGCTTATCTCGTCAATGCGTTTTGGATCTCATTGGTCGGTTTGTTGTTCCGTTTGATATTAAAAGTGAACATCACATTTTCGACAATCTATAAATTTAGTATTTACGCGTTGACACTCCCCATCCTGTTAGATCGGCTGTTGCCTTACATCGGAATAAACTTGTCTGGTCTTGTATTCTACATTACGGCAGCGGTATACATCGCATTAGCGTTGTTTGAAATCGATCGAATGGCAAAGACAGCAGATTCAGGAGATGGCGTTTATATCGAATAGAGTGAATGACAATAATATAATCGGAAATCCTAAAGCTACGACAGTATGAATTTTAGGAAAAAAGAGGTGGACCAGATGAGAAGTAAAGCGCGGTCATTCATTCAAAAACGATTAATTGTTCCCATAGAATATGATGCTGAAGATGAAAAAGTCGATATTGACGTAAACATTGATGTGAACATGGATGAGAATGAAAAGGTCAATGTCGATGTGGACATCAATGTCAATCAACCGAAGAAGGAAAATGATGAGGATTAAAATATGGGCGCGAATTTCCGAAAACATGTTAAAATGGATGAGAAGTTGAGGATAGAAGGATAGGGGAATTGCCATGGAAGAACATGACTATGATCGATTACTAAATATTAGGACGGTCGGCGCGCAAAAAGGGTTCGATCACTCTTTGCACTACCATCGTTATGAACCGACTCCTTACTACGCGCTTCACGCTCTTTTTGAAACATATAAACTGAACCCAAGTGATCGAATCGTGGATTTTGGGAGTGGAAAAGGACGTTTGAACTTTTATATCCATTATCTTTTTAAGGCATCGGTGATCGGTGTTGAAATGAACGAGGGATTTTACCGAGATGCTTTGGGAAATTACACAAACTACACGAAAAAGTATCGATCAGGCAAAAACCGAATTGAGTTTCATTGTGGTTTGGCGGAACTCTATTCAATTCATCCCGCTGATAATCGTTTTTATTTCTTCAACCCTTTTTCTATTCAAATCTTTATGAAGGTTGTTCAAAATATTTTGCTTTCGTATGAAGCCATGCCGAGGGAACTTGAACTTCTTTTGTACTATCCTTCGGAGGACTATACTTACTTCTTAGAAAATAATACTCCATTTGCGCTAAAGGAAGAAGTTGTTTTAAAAGGGGTGTATGAACATAGCCCCTATGAGCGGTTCTCAATTTATACGTTGGATTCATTCTGCATATAAAGACGGTTTTTATTGCTTTCCTCCCGTCTAAATTCATCTTTATGGAAAAACCCAGCCTTCAAATGAAGACCGGGTTTTCGGTGTGAGAATGAGTGAATGTTATTTCGCCGGATCCTCTTCGGCATCTTCACCGTCGATTGCGTCGCCAGCTTTATTGCCGATCATTCCTCCAGCTATCGCTCCCGCAACAGTTCCAAGCGGACCGAAGATCGAGCCAGCAGCTGCGCCTGCAACAGCGCCGCCGGCTGTACCGATGGCTTCGGTTGTATCGAAATCATCTTCGTTTGCCTCATTTGGCTTTAGAGCGCGGTTCCGATTACGATTGATCTTGTTGTCTGCCATTCAACTCACTCCTACACTGTATTTAGGAAAGCGTTCGATCTTTAAACGCCGACCTCACTTGGTATTATGTCCAAGCCATTCAGTTTTACGCGTGTAGGAAAGAGGAATAGAATGGAATGTGTTGTTCAATACGCATCGTTGTAGCCGATGGAATCTGTATCGTTTATGATAGAGTGGACTGTTTCCATTATAATAACAAGGAGTAAAGTCATTTTTATGAGTTCAAAATTAAATTCAACTATCCATCCTCAATGCGCCGAAGCGATCAAGCGACTGATTAGGATGAAGGATCCCCAATTTGCTGACCTCGTTGCCCTAAAAACATATGGCAGCGATTCTTATTCCGCGATGGGTTGGGATCAACTGAAACGATATATCAATGAACAGACCGTGGTTGTCGTTGAACAATTTGAAGATGAGGCGAACATTTTATCGGCGCTGCGTTGGCTCGGTCGTGGCTTACCATTATCACTTGCGATTCGTAAGGTGAAAGCGGATCACGCGATGTATCGATATAAGACACCCAATCGAGAATAGGGGGATTACGATGGAAAAAGTAGTGATAGCGGGCGGCACAGGATTCATCGGAAACTATTTTGAAGAAAGATTTGAGGAATTAGGATATGAGGTCAAAATTATTTCGAGACAGTCACCCTATATTCCTTGGGACGATCAGGCTGGGATCATCGAAGCGTTGGAAAATGCGCAAATCTTGATTAACCTTGCCGGAAAATCGGTTAATTGTCGATATAATGAAGCGAACAAGCGCGAAATTATCGACTCCCGCACTCGAACGACGACGCTACTTGGCGAGTCGATTTTAAAATGCGAAAACCCGCCTAACCTGTGGATCAATTCAAGCACAGCAACGATTTATCGTCACGCCGAAGATCGCCCGATGACAGAAGAAGAAGGGGAAATCGGGACTGGTTTTTCGGTCGAAGTGGCAAAAACGTGGGAAGAGTGTTTTTTTGATTTTAATTTGCCGCAAACAAGACAAATCGCCTTGCGAATCGCGATCGTGTTAGGCCCAGGTGGCGGCGTGATGACCCCTTACATAAATTTAACGCGATTTGGACTCGGTGGACCACAAGGTCCAGGCACTCAAATGTTTAGTTGGATCCATGTGGAAGATTTGTTTCAGATTGTCCGCTTTCTCGAAGAAAGAGAGGACTTGGATGGTGTGTTTAATTGTTCCGCGCCCAAACCTGTTAGCAATCGCGAATTAATGCGGCAGTTTCGCCAGGCGATGAACGTTCCAATCGGATTACCCGCTCCGAAATGGATGTTAGAACTAGGGGCCGTCCTGATCAAAACAGAAACCGAATTAGTCCTCAAAAGTCGCTGGGTCTTGCCGAAGCGATTGGAACAGGCGGGGTATGCGTTTAGGTTTCGCTCGCTTCGAGATACGTTGGAGAATATTTTAACTTAACGATAAAAAATCGCTCCCGCTTCGGTTAGCAGGAACGATTTTTTTATTGATCGACAGGTATCACTGTGTCAAAGAACACGATCGATTCGATTTCCTTATCGTTAATAACATTTTCAAAAGTTTTCATGATAAACAATTCTTCTTTTAATGTATCCGCGACGTACATTCCATTGAAAATCGTCGTCGTTTCTGAGCTTCCGTCTGTATAGTTTATTGTGATGGGTAAATTGTCCAAGTACTCATCTAGCCCAACCTCTTCCATCCATCCGTGAGCTTTGCTGATTTCCTCTACAAATGGAGTCTCAACGATGATCGTTACAGAGATAGGCGATATAGAAACGCTCTTAAGTGTCGCTGCATGATCAAACAGCGTGATCGGTTTGTCCAAGTCGTAGACAGTTGAATAATCTTTAAAATCTAACGTAAACGATGTTTTCCATTCACCGGGTATGACGGTTTTAAAAATACCCGGAAATGGATCTGCTGCTTGTAGATCGGAAAGTTTTAACTTAATTTTTTGTCCCATTAAAGATTCCCTCGTTTTCAGTCTCATCATCATGCTTATTTGATTATCCTCGGCATGTTTGTCGTCTAATTTAGTGAATCCGATCCCTTGAAAACCTTGTATAGAACGAATGTCTGAGTCTTCAAACCGATAACGCGCTTTGTCTAAAACAGTCCCCTCTGGGGCGGTGAAATCCATTAGAATGTACACGAGATTGCTGTCGCCAATGACCTGGTTAATATGCAGTGTCCCATTTTTGTTCTTTATTTTCTTCTCCACTGTGGAAGCGCCGTTTGCTAAATGCTTAATTTGTTGCTCACTGGAAGGGTTCAAGAAATTAAGAAACTTCGTATCTAAACCAATAAAGGTAGCGGCGATGGCTGTCGTTGTAATCAAACAGCAAGCGATTAAGGCTGCAACTAATTTAGGCTTTAATCGTGTTGGCGATGGTTTTGTCTGCTTATTTTGTCTGTTAACTAAGATCTGATTGAACATTCGTTTCTTTTGTTTATCTGTCGGGTCTAGCTCTTCAGATATTTTGTTGACAATCTCTTTGTCCAAATCGAGTACCTCCTAAATCATGTTTAAGTCTTTCGCGACCTCGGACGAGTTGGGTTCGTATCGTGCTTTCGTTGCGCCCTAACAGCTCGGCAATTTCCTTCGTTGAATAATCCTCGAAATAGTACAGATATAACACGACCCGATATTTTTCTGAAAGCGTAAAAAGCTTTCCTATCATTTCTTTTGTCTCATTCTTTTCATCCCATGCGGCGATTTCTGGCAGGTTTTCAAAATCAACCCTTTTTCGTTTCCACCAAGATTTAAGCTGATCCTTGCAGTGGTTTCTCGCTGTCGTTATTAACCAGGCTTTTTCGTGTTCGTAACTGTTAAAATTGACGGGCGATTGCGCCATTTTGAGAAATACGGATTGAACAGCGTCTTCCGTGTCAGCCTTATTTTTTAGGTAGATATAGCATATTTTGTAGACAATGTTCACGTTGCGTTCATATATTTCAGCTAGCTCATGATCCGTCACGTTCCCACCTCCTCTATATACAACACGATTCTGTATCGCGAAATGTCCCATTCTATAAGAAGTTTTTATTTTTGTGACTCATTGTGATCCATTAGCTTTACAAAGTATAAATGAGAATCATCGTAGCGGGTAGGTACTAACCAAAATAGGTACTGCCAGCAGAGGAGAGAGAGCGTTACAATAGGGATAGAGAGAAGGAAGGGGAAGAGCGGATGAAGGTTTTTAGTTCGATTTTAATAACAGGCGGTATTGCATTCGCAGGTTTTATTGCTATGTTTTTTGCGGCTTTTTCGCAGGACGCGCCTTTTTTTATGCCATTTGTGGTTACTGTTTCTGTGATCATCGCGATTTTTTCAAATTTAGTCATTTGGGGGCAAGCGAATAAAAAGTGGTTTAAGTGGGGTTTGGTTTCTTTTATTAGCTTGAGTGTGATCAGTGTCGGGGGCTATAAAATCAATCAAAAGCGAATCGAAGATTTGCAGATTATGAGCAGGCAGGATGTCGATTTAAGCCAGTATACTCCGAATCATCCGAATAGCCGAGCGGTCCGTTTGCAAGAGGAACCAACTTTTAAAATTAAAGACAATCCCCCGCGACTAGACGGGTCAACAGCGTTATACCCCGTGTTTGCGGGTTTTGCGCAAGCGGTTTACCCAGAAAAAGAATACAACCCTTACGACAGCGCGGTCGTTTCGACTCAAACATCGCATGCGTATGAACGCTTATTACGTGACGAAGTCGATCTCATATTCGTTCCGGAGCCTTCAAAGAAGTACATAGAACTAGCGAAGGAACGAGGAAAAGAATTGAAAATGGTCCCGTTCGGCAAAGAAGCTTTTGTCTTTTTCACGCATGTCAATAACAACGTCGATACGTTAACGGTCGAACAGATCAGAGGAATTTACTCGGGTAACATCCGAAATTGGAAAGAAGTTGGCGGAGGAAATGGGGCGATCGAAGCTTTTCAGCGGCCAGAAGAAAGCGGCAGTCAGCAAGCGCTCATTCGGTTTATGGGAGATGAACCGATCATGAAGCCAAGCACCGAACGTGTCGCCGCGGGGATGGGCGGAATTATCGATCAAGTTGCGGAATACCAGAACAAAGAAAATGCAATTGGGTATTCTTTCCGTTACTTTTCGGAACAAATGGTCCAAAATGGAGCGATTCGTAATATCGCTGTAAATGGGGTTCCGCCGACGAAAGAAACGATTCGCGACGGTACGTATCCAATTACTTCAGATTTTTATATTGTGACCGCGGGTAGCGATAATCCCCATCTTGAATCGTTCATCGAGTGGATTTTATCTGAGCAAGGTCAAACAGTTGTGGAAGAAACGGGCTATGTCAGCGCGTCTGGAAAGTAGTATCTGAGAAGGAAGGGATGTTTAATTTGAAACCATTTTTAGTTATAGGAAATGTTGTTTTGTGTGGTTTCTTTACATTCTTTGTCTCACTGTTTTTAGCAGGTGGAGGAATTGGTGAAAATGTCACAGGAAAAACGTACGTAACCCCGCAATTCTTTTTGATTTTGCCCGTATGGACTGTAGGCGCTTTGTTCGTATGGGGGTACTGTTACAAGCAAAAGTTACAAAACACCTCCTACCCAGAAATTATATTCATTAATATTTTGCTTTGGGCGACCCTTCCTGTAGGCTTCATCTTTTCGGGTATGCTTTTGGGAATGCGACCCTAAGATTTACACCCGCATTATTTTACGACAACAATATTTTTCATGGCTGATAAAGACACTCAAATATAACCATACTATGTATTGTTAAATACATGGTAAAGGTGGAAGATGAGATGGAACAGAATAAGCGGGATTTAAACCAAACTTATCAGTATTTTCAATCTGAGTTAAATCGGATTCAAACGATTGCAGGCACGTTATCAACGATTGAGGACCAGCACGTCAAAGATCTGACCAATATGGGTGATGATAAATTAAATCAAATGGCCGTGGAAGAACAAAGCGCTGCGCGTCAATTAGGAGAGATTAAACAGATTTGCCTTGCAATGAGTCAAAAGCTAGATGAAATACAAAAAACGTCATCTCTTCATTAGGTGATATCGATGCTAAATATATTTAGTAATCTGACAAGAAAAATTGCAAACGAGGTTGTGGATAAAGCGATCGAGCGGATTGCGCGGGATCAATATACAGAAAATCTGTTTGAAATGGTACCGATCGCTAAAAAGGTGGGTCCGATCAACCTGATGGAAATTGTGATGCGTTCGGCAAAAGGGGTTCCGCCTGGCAGACCGCTGGGTAGCCATATCCGTTTTTCTCCTTGGGAGAAGTTGTTGTTTAATCCTGTCCATCTAGACAGATTTCCAACGCCGGAAGATGTTTCGATTTCCACCTCCGTAACGATCGGTAAAAATGCAAAAAAGCCGTTAACGCTGTCTATTCCGTTAATGATCGCGGGGATGTCTTTTGGCGGAGCGTTAAGCAAAAGCGCTAAAATTTCATTGGCGAAAGCGGCATCGATGATTGGAACGGCGACGAACACGGGAGAAGCGGGGTTGATGAGAGAAGAAAGAGAAGCGGCTCATGTCTTAATCGGCCAATATAACCGCGGCGGCTGGCTAAACACTCCGGAAAAATACAAGCAACTTGACGCAATTGAAATTCAATTGGGACAAGGAGCGCAAGGATCAACTCCGCAACGGACCGCCGCCAAAAACATCGGTGAAGACTATCGCGAAGTATATGGACTGCGCGAAGGTGAGGACTCTCAAATTCGCTCGCGATTACCCGGCGTCGATACGAAGGAACAATTTATCGCCCTTGTCCAAGAGTTAAAAGCGGACACCGGTGTCCCAGTCGGTCTGAAAATAGCGGCGACCCACCATTTGGAAAAGGAATTGCAAATAGCGGTTGAAGCTGGCGTCGATTTCATCACGGTTGACGGAGCAGAAGGCGGCACGCATGCTTCGCCCCCAACGCTAGAAGATGATTTGGGGCTGCCTACTTTATTCGCTGTATCAAGAGCATCTAAGTTTTTAGCCCGTCAAGGATTAAAAGGGGAGATTAGCCTAATCGCAACAGGGGGGCTAGTCACACCTGGCGACTGTTTAAAAGCGATGGCGCTTGGGGCAGATGCTGTTTATTTAGGCACAGCCGTGATGATGGCGTTAGTTGGCGACCAAATGACAAAAACCCTCCCATTCGAGCCGCCAACCAGTTTAGTCGTTTACAACGCTAAGATCACGGACGCGTTAGACATTGACAGAGGGGCAAAAAATGTCTTTAATTTGTTGAACGCGATGACGAAAGAGATGGAGCAAGTCTGTTATTCTCTTGGCAGAACGAGTTTAACAGACGTTTCGCAAGCAGATATGTGCACCCTGGACCCATTTCTGTCAATCGCAAGCGGGATTGAGCTCGGTTATGTATCCCCGGATGACCAACAAGCTTTTTTTAATCAATTTCATTTAACGCAGCATGCGAATAAGATGAACATGCCTGCGCATGAACCACCATCAACTACACGGCAGCAGGAGGAACAACATTTAAATTAAACCCTCTTTTTCAGGAGTTTGAAAGCCTCGGGACCTTTTTTCCGTCCTGAGGCTTTTTTTAGTACTTATTTCATTGATTTACCTTGTGCAACAGGATAAATTCCTTCACTCTATTTTCCTGTCCAGAGATATTTAGCTAATAAAAAGCGGTTAGTCTTTGGTTCGGTTTTGGAGTAACTTGAAGGGTGAAGTGATGATTTTTCCAAAAAAGTTTTTGATTGATTTCAACGGGCGAGAACGGAGACTAATCGCGGCGGCATAATCAGATTTTTTTGGGTATTCCGTTATAATCATCGGCGCGGCGATCGTTGTTGTCTGTAAAAGTTGATTTTTATAATTGGGGCCGACGATGGTTGATTTGTTGAATTGCCTTATTGCTAATTCTATGTTTGTTGCGTGAGTATTGAAAAAATGCTCGTGAAGATGATTATTGGAAGTTTGGAAAGTGGCAAAATAGGTGAGTTGTTGCGCAAGCGGTTGATTGAGAGTAGGATCGGTGTAAATCGACGAAGCAGTAGCTGAATTTGTGGAAGCGTTTACAATAAGAGGTAAAGCAAAGGAAATGATGATAACGGCTGATAACTTGCCCCTTCGCAACATAGTATCTTCCTCCTAGGTTGTGATGTGTTCGCACTATACTTCTATTTTAGCATAAAATTTGTATTTTGTGGTAGAAACAGGGGAGGAATGAAGCGTTGAGTATAGTCTGTACAGAAGTGATCGTAGATTTCCCCCATATTAATTGGGTCGATGAAAAATATGTGTTTCATCCCGATCCATTGGAGTTTGATTCGTTAGATGAATGGGCATTTATTAGGTGGGAGCCAATCAGATACTAGTGTTAGAGGGAGTTTATGACTGTGAAAATTAAGGAATACATAGCTACCTTTTTCCCCGGTTTAATCTTGAGGCCGAGTCTGTATCATCAATGGGACATAGGGATTCATTTTGAACTAGCGGCGGAAGGAATGTATCAGTTTACGGATGACGGCGAGCTAAACATGAATCGGTTTAGGTGTGTGTATACTCAGGCGATCTCGATTTTTAACGAACTTTTTGGGGAGAAGGACGAAGTCTATCTTGTTACCAATGTATACGCGAGCAAGAGCAGTAGAAAGAGGGGCCGTCCGAACATTTACGATCGTTTTGTGAAAAATAAAAGTCTTAAGTTTAATGTCATGCTTGAGAGTTTACCTTATGTATTTCCTGATGAAGACGATGCAAATCAATACTATACGTCTCGTTATTCATTAAAATGTCGTAAATATGATCTTGATTACAGACGAATCGCGCAGGCGGCTTGTAATGAGGATTTTCCATCGCTAAGACCGAGATTTTCGGCAAAATACTTTTTATATTATCCCGACGTATTTTTTGTTAATGCCACGAAAAATGTGATCTTGTTTATTTACGATGATCGAGGCTGTGAAGTGGTTGCAACGGAAAAAGAGCGCATTCGACCAATCTATGAAAAATATCGTGACTTAATTAGTGAGTATGATCGGGAGAGGGCTGAACGACTATTTGATGATGTTTAGGATCGGGCGGCTCTGGATGGGGGGATTCGTCTCTATATTAAATCCGACCGTCGATCGGAAACGAATCTCATTTGTGTGAGTTTGCGAAATAGCAGGAGAATCTCCGCTTAAATCCGATTCCCCAGATTCTGTTCCGAGTCGGTGGGGCCCCCCGCACCTCGGCCCCCGCGGCACCTATTGTTTGGATTAAATGAATTCACGCAGGGCCGTTTCGTCTTTGACGATTAAGCGTTTGTTGCCAATGGCGGTGATGAGCCCTAAGTCCTCAAACATCCTCAATTTTCGGCTAATTGTTTCTCGTGTGACCCCAGCGTAACTGGCGATTTCCTCACGGGATAAAGGGAGATCGATTTCAATCTCACCGTTTTTCCTTTTTCCAAATTTCTCACAGAACTGCAAAATGATCTGGACAATGCGGGCGCTTGGATCTTTGGTTGCTAAATTTTGGGCCAGGTTTTCGATGTGGACCAAGCGATTCGTTAAAACAGATAAAAGTTTGATCGCAATGTCTGGATTATCTTTCAACAACAGATCGAAATCTTGTTTTGTAAGTAAGCAAATTTCTGTATCGTCAATCGCGTACACACTAAAATTGTTTATCATGTTCGTCGCAAATAAATGGCTTTCGCCAAAAAAATCACCGCTCGTTAAAATGTTGAGAATTTGTTCTTTCCCGTCGATCGTTAGCTTTAATAGCTTTACTTGGCCATGATTAATGATAAATAGCGTGTCCGCCGTTTCTCCCTCGTGGATTAATGCTTCCCCTTTTGCAAAACGTTGATGGCTGCTCATTTTCGCGACTTTTGCAATCTCTTCATCAGATAGAGAGCTAAAAATGGGGACTTTTTTTGGACAAGGAGAGATAGGGAGGCATGTACATGGTTGTTCTTTCACTAGGACTCACCACCCGCTTTTATATTGTATAATTCCACTATACGTGAGGAGGATGCGCTTGAAAGTGAGCTGCATCACAAACCAATAGAAAATGCCAAAAAGCGAAGCTTGATGGCATTATCTGGGACATCCTTTATTAGATGGTGCTGCGTAATAGATCAGCGACGTAGGATGCGGAGTCTTCAATTTTTTTCACTTGATTGTCGTTCGGTGAAAAGCGGATGCGGATCGGAAACTCGACGTCGGTCATTCCTGTTGTTTTAATAATTTGGGCGGTTGTTTGCACATTCATGTTCGTTTCTTTTAGGTAATCCTGGATAACCTCGATCGCCTCGCCGCTCCAGCCATAAGAACCAAACGCGGCTGCAATTTTACCTTCGAGATTTATCTCTTTTAATTTTTTCAGGACATCTTCTAAACCGCCGATCAAGTCCGCGTATTTGGTTGAACTTCCGATAAACACAGCATCCGCCTCAGCGACACAATCTAAAATTTCGTCATGGTCTGCTCGGTCCGCGTTAAAGACGGCCACTTCGATATTGTATTCTTCCAATTTTTCCTGCATAATGTGGGCGATTTTTCTCGTATTGTTACGAATCGTTGTATAGATAATGGTCACTTTTTTGTTGCAGTCGCTATCCGCGCTCATTTCCGCGTACAGATTTACGAATTTTTCAACGTCTTTACGAATGAGATACCCGTGAGAAGGAGCGATCAATTGCACATCAAGTTCTTCCATTGCTTCCATTAATGTTTTAACATAACGTCGATGCGGGTGAATAATCGCTTGGTAATAGCCGAGGAAATCATCGGTCATGTCCACCTCATCATTGTAAAGTTCTTCAATTGCTATGTGAGTGCTAAAAATATCGCACGGGAACAAAATTTTGTCTTCGATTGAGTACGTAATCATCGTTTCTTCGGTATGAAGGTACGGCGTTTCTTTGAATTTCAATGTTTTTCCGCCGATATCAAGTGTATCCCCATCTTCGACCACTAAAAATTGTCTGTTTTGCAATCTGTACATTTCTTTGAGCTCGTCCACGGCCATTTCGGTGCAAACGAAAGTTGCGTCTGGAGCGCGATGCGCCAATGCGGCGATTCCGCCGGAGTGATCGGGTTCGGTGTGGTTCACGACAATATATTGAATCTCTTTTGGATCGATTAACTGACTAAGGTGATTGACGAATTCTTTGGCGAACTGAAAATCAACGGTATCGATCAAAGTGGGTTTATCTGTTTTTAATAGGTAGGCGTTGTAGGTTGTGCCTTTTGTTAGAACTAAGCGGTGAAAAGGAACTTCACGATCATCTATTTTTCCAATCCAGTAAACGTATTCGGCTAGTTGTTCGTGCTTCATCATCTTTCATCAACCTCATTTCTTTGTGTTTTGTTTTGCTGTTGACCCTAGTTTACGAGATATTGGACAATAAGAAGAGGATTTGAATCACATTTTGAAAAATGATTATCATTCTCAATTGAATGGATGAAAAGGGGGGCGAGGGGAACTGAGTATCAACTTCTATTTTCCACTGAATGTTATTCCTATCCTTGTCGGGCTCGTTGGTTGGCTCTTCATCGTATTGTTGGCCTATCGGATTTATAAAAAGAGGGCGGATAATCCGAGCGCGCGAATGATTGCTATTGCGCTATTCCTCGGTCTAGCTTCTATCTCCGCTCATGTTGAATGGTTCGGACAACGGATGGAATTAGCAATCTTACCGCTTGGCGTATGGATTTTGAAATCGATGTTGAGGAGAAAAAAGGATCAATGGCAACGGATTCGCTCTTATGCATGGTTAGGGTTCGCGGGGAATTTTATTATTTTGTTGCTCACGGTTGCCTCTATTCCACTTTACAACCAGCTGTATCCGAACGACGATCCGCGCGTGTATGTTTCTCATTTGGAAAAGGCTTCGTTGATTAACCTGTATCCGTCTACCGCGCCTGAGCGTCTGTTGCATAAGGAAAATTTAGCTGAACAATTGAATATGATGCAACCCGAAACATTTTATAGCGATGAATGGTATGAGGAAATGAATTGGCATCCGTACTCCAATAGTGAGCAGTTTCCTTATTTGGTGGTCGGAACGTCGCCTAAATGGGGAAGTGGGCAACGGCCAATGATTTATTTTGAGGACGATGGGAAAGGGATGCTTGTGAATACAGCGAAAAAACATGTTTACTTTCGAAGTGAAGTGGATTTGTTGAAGGCGGTGGAATCGGAATAATGAAAACGAAAAAAGGGCTCGCCCTTGTAGTCGCGCTTGTTGTGTTTATTGGGTTTAGTGTCTACTTCCTTTTCGTTTCACGTCCCGCTCCGTTTCCCGCTCACGAGGAGATTCTCGCGCAATTGAATCAGCTGTTGCCTGAAGTGGCGGTGGATGAAATCCAAGATGTCGTTTATGTGGCTCCGCGTCACGTGTTCGTTCCATTTAAAACAAAAAAGAATGACTATGGAATGAGTTACTGGACTTGGCGAGGGAAATGGAAAATGGACGTCAAAAATTCAATCGGAGCTCCCAGGTTGTGGATGATCAATGAAAAAGACCCTGCTTCTTATCATTTTGTTTGGAATATACACCCTGACGATGATGTAAATATGATCGATCTGTATTTGATCAGGCATCGCTACTACAGCATGACTTACACAACGAAAACGGATCAAACTGAACATCGCTATGAGCCTGGTATTCAATTGAAAGAACAAGTTTCGCTTGAAACGAAGTCGTATGGGGTCCTGCCGTTGTCGGACGATTGGGTTACAGTGATGCGAATGTTGGATCAGATGGAAGCGCCAAAACCTTCGGTGTTTGATTCCTTTTTCCAGCGGGATGATCTCTATTTTGGTTGGCGGGCGTTTGATGAAACGGGTGATGAATCGAAAAACTTACATCGCTCAATTAATGGAAGCAGCTTTGTGAATCGTAATGTTGATCAATTGGTTCGGTATTTGAACCCCAGCGATTTGGGGCTCATCGAATAGGCCTTGCCCGTTGTCGCTTAACCGTCGACGTGGGCTTGTCCTTCCCTTTAATATTTGGATGAAATTAAGGCTTATGGTGGGCTCATTTACTTACAGGATTCAATATTGGATGACAAAACTATCGGCCCTAACTTTCCTGTTTTTGAATTTGAAAGTCGGACTTGTATAACACTGTTTGTTAAATCTGCAGTTATAATGTCGATCCTGCCTGCCCAAGTTGGGCCATCTTCTTCTGGCGTAGGATATAGTTTAAATCTCCAACTAATCTCATTTTGAATAAAAGCAAAACCCTCAAAACCATCATAATCTCCCAAGGAGGATGGCGCGGGTAAATGGGTGGCATGAATACTAATATGGGTACGTGGAAAGCTTGGCGCTAACAAGTTCACTTTATAAACCAATGCAGCTCCTTTTGCATTTTCGTAAGCTGTATTTACGGGTTCCATTATAGAACAACACGGCATAGATACATAGGCTTTTCCATTGTTAGGAATAATCAGGCCAGCAATTAAAACTAAAGTCAAAACTAGCTGCTTCACAAATCTGGTCCCTCCACAATTTATTGTAGGCAGTTAGTCTTCCCTCTCGGCGTTCAATTATTAAATTCACTTTAAAAGAGGGTGATGGTGTTTGAATAAATTTTTGTTGCATTTAGAGGGATTTGTCGTTCTGGCAGTCAGTCTTTATTTTTACTCTCATCTACAATTTAGTTGGGTTGTGTTTCTGATCTTATTGTTTTCACCGGATTTGTCCGCGTTTGGGTACCTCAGCAACGTTTGGGTTGGCGCGGTTCTATATAATTTATTCCATACATACACCATTCCGATCGTCCTTCTAATGTGCGGTTTATGGACCGAACACAGCGCCGTTTTAATGATTAGCTTAATTTGGATCGCTCACATTGGAATGGATCGCATGCTCGGTTATGGATTGAAATATCCGACGCAGTTTCGGGATACGCATTTAAATCGGGTGTAAGCTGGTGTCCATGAGGGGGAGGTAAATGTGACGAGGAAAAAAGGGTTCAAATTCATCTGCGCGCTTGCGATTGTCACGTTGGTGTTCATCCTCTATTCCGCTGTTAGCATTTGGACCTTTAGTCAAAAACTCCAGCTTGTCGAGACGGATGCGGCGGTTGTGCTTGGCGCCGCAGTTTGGGGGGATCAGCCGTCTCCTGTTTTGCGGGAAAGGATCCATCACGCGATTTGGCTCTATGAAAACAATTATGTCGATCAAATCATTTTTACGGGCGGTAAAGGAAAAGGAGGATTGGCTGCGGAATCTGAGGTAGCGAGAGATTACGCGCTTAAAAACGGGGTACATGTGGACCATATTTTGGTGGAAACGAAGTCGAGGATCACTGAGGAAAATTTATCGTACGCCTATGAGATCGCAAAGCAGAAAAACTTCAAAACTTTTGCAATTGTCAGCGATCCTTTACATATGAAAAGAGCGATGCTGATGGCAAACAGGACAGGGATGGACGCCTATTCCTCACCTACGCAAAGTTCTGTCTACCAAACGTTAAAGAGCAAAGGGCCGTTCTTTTTGAGAGAATTGTTTTTCTATCTTGGTTATCTATTTAGTTTGCCGTTTCGGTGATATCGAGCTTCAACCATGTTATAGTAGGGTCAATAAAAATATGGAAGGGGGATTCTATGAAAAAACGTGTGGCTATTGGTGTTATTTCGGCTTTATTCATAGTGGGTATTATCATGTTTATCTTTCCTAAACAGAGTGTGAAAGAAGTGGAGCACAATGATGTCGCTTACATCCAACCCGCCGAGTTATCTGACGAAACGAAACGGATTCTGAGCGGAGTAGGGTTAGATCCAGGTCATGTGTTTGAGTACGAAATACATCCAGATGCGTCGTTTATGAGGAATGTATGGATTGAAGTATATGAAAATGGTATAAGACAGGAAGACGCTACAAATTTTAGCGGCGGTGGTGGACAACAGCTAGAAAATGAGAACGCGCTAAAAGAGTACGTCGCTTTTTTCATGGAACATGTGACAGAAGAACGAACCGATGAAGGCGTATTAGCCTATACGATATCAACGATTCATGATTCTGGATCGGGAAGAACGCCCGGGGAAATTAATTTATCAAAAGGCGGGACCTTCACGGCGCCGTTAAGCGAGAAAAGGGAAATTGAAATGAATCGCCCGATTACGCTGATTACAATGATTAACGACGGTGGAAATGGTATCTCGTACAGTACAAGTGATGCTATCGAATATGATGAGAGCGGGGAAGTACCGAAATTTATTCAACGATATGAAAAAGTGCTTCTGTTCAGGGTTCAATTCGTTGAGGAAGAGATAGATGAATCGTATTACGATCGGATCCCTTTAGATGACGCATTTGCCCCGACGGAATAATCGTTTTTATCGATGGAGATAGACAACAGCCGTATACCTCTCTAATCAATTAGGTATACGGCTGTTTGGCTTGCCTTAAAATTATCTTTTTAAATCGATTGTCCAATTTCCGTTCATCACGAAGCTAGGGTTACTCATTTGAAATTCGCTGATCTCAATCTCTTTGTGGAATTCCATCGTCATGGTGGCTTGATTTCCATTAAATTCGGCGGACATTTTTTTGATGTCGGGACTGTAGAAATTGAAAGAGCGGAGATCTATATATTTATTTTCGCCCGTATTTAATTCAAATTCTAATTCCGCTGATGTAGCGGATAATCTTTTCATCTTTTTAAGGACGGCTTTTTGCTCCGAAAAATCAATCTCTTTATTTAACATGACTTCCCCGTTTGTAGGAATGTTTAGTGTAAGTGGTTCATACTTTTGATTCGACGTAGCGATGATTGCCGGAACGGTTAAGGTTAAATCTTTTCCTTCCAGCGCGCTTGTTTCAAAGTTCGTTACTGGGCGCCCTTTTGCATTTTTGGGTATTTCTAGTTTGTGTTGTTTATTGGAAGCTCCATCAACTACATATAAGGCTTCTGCCGAACTGCCTGTACTTGAGCCGATCGTGCCTTCGGCGCCTCGATCTTCAAATTTCTCTATCACCTTCGTTTGAATTGGCTGTCCAAATCGAATTAATTGTAGGTGCTCGTCTGCAAAAGAAGAGACCAATTGAATGTTTGTTTTTCCTTTTCCATCGGCAATTGACGCTGCAAGGTTTACGCCATCGATCAGGTCGGACTTTGCTGTATAAATTTGACCGTCCAGATCAAGAGCTTTCGCTTTTTCTAAAGAAAGGTCATAGGAATTTTCTCCGATAACCAGTTTGAAATATTGAAAAGGCTGGATATTGTAGTTGCCCTCTGTTTTATTCATAAAGTGGAGGAAGAGGTTGTCCTTTTCCCCACCGTATCCGCCGGGATAATAGATGGTATTCGAACCGTCTTGTGGGATGATTTCAATTTCGCCCAAGTCTTCAAAGGCGCGATCTGCTTGGGTTGAAATCGTCATTTCTAAGTTGCCATTTGAAACGATGACACTCTCGACGGTAATATCCGAGTTTAAGACCTGCTTGTCCTTTAAGTAATATGCGTCACCATCTACAACAGTATCGTAAACCGAGGTTTTTGTCATGAACGACTTGATCGTTTCGGATATATCGCTCGCATACACACCCGTCACACCGATCAGGCATAAACAAGCCGCGGCGACATAGGAATATCTTTTTCGACGTTTTAGCTTTGTCGCTCGATTATGCTTTCTAAGTTTTTGATGAGCTTTTTTATGAATAGAATCCATATCGATTTCAACACCTTCCATTAACTTATCGAATTCTTGAATAACCAAATCATCATCCAATTGATTGAGTAGGGCTCTCATTTTCCGATCCTCCATAATCTAACGCCTCCTTAATCATTTTTCTGCCTCTGTAAAGCCTGTTGTCTATCGCTGATCTCGAAAAATTAAATGCTTTGGCCAAGTCACTGATCTTTTCGTTATAGAAGAATCTACGCAAAAATATCTTTCGATCTACATCGTTAAAGCTATTAATAATTTCTATTACTTTTTCTTGGTCCCGCCTCAAGAAAACATCTTTTTCTAAGCTGTAGCTATCTTCTATTTCAAAGTCTTCCATTGCGATAACCTGATCTGTTGTTCTTTTACGTCTGTAAGTTAAAGCCTTATATTTCGTTAACATAAGCAGCCAAGTTCTAAAATTTCCTTTTTCTTCGTCGAACTCATCAATTCTTGTCCAGGCCTCCAGAAAAACGTCTGATACACATTCCTCAATGTCCTCCTTCGACAAAGATGGAGATAATATATGATGGGCTAGGTAGTATATCGTTTTTGTATATTTGTTGATCATGTACTCATACGCGAGTACGTCTTCATTTTTAATTCTTTTAACTAGCGCGCTCTGTGGCAAATCCAACCTGTTCACCCCCTCTCATATATTACTACGTCCGCTCCATCGGATTTCTCTTGAGAAACTTGATTATCATTTTTATAAACAACTCGGAATGATAAGGTAGAGGGCTATCCATGTTTTCGCAGGCTACATATTAGGTCTACTAAATCCATTTGCCTAACTCATGCCGATCACTGCTGCGAACGTGGGGAATTTGTCACAAATGTTTCATTGTTCATCTTCAGTTCATGTTCGCCGTCTAAACTAAGGGTGTCGGAAAAGAGATAGGAGGGATGAACAAGTGAATATGGCATGGAAAGAAATGAAGAAAAATAAAACAAGGTTTTTGATTTTAGGTTCCATCGTATTTCTCGTCAGTTTTCTAACGTTTATTATATCGGGCTTGGCAAATGGACTGTCCCAGGACAATGCGGCATTAATTAAGGATCTGCCAAACGGCCAATTTTACATGACGGCAGACGCGGATCAAACCTATAATCTTTCACGAATCGATACGAGCGTCCAGGACAAAATTTTAAACGATCAAAGAGAGGCGGTTGCCCTTTCCATTCAAATGGGTTTTGTAAATGATGGCGCAGATAAGCAGCAAAGTGTTGTTTTTGTCACTTCAACCGATTCCGATTTGCTGCCACAGGTTGGAAAAGGGGAAATTGTGCTCGATCGTTCTTTAGAGGAGAAGGGCATAAAAGTAGGGGATACGTTAACGAACAATCAATTTAGCGGTGAGTTCATTGTCAAAGCGTTTGTTGACCAAAAGAAATTTAGCCACGCGCCCGTCGCTTTTATTAACATGATCAACTATCAAGAAATTTATCGCGTTCGTGAAATGCAACTGATCTTTGTCCCTGAATCAGATGCAACGCTTGAGATTGCTGGGTTGGAATATTTTTCAAATAAACAGTTTCTTGATACAATTCCGAGCTATAGCGCGGAACAGCTGTCGCTTAATATGATTGTTTGGTTTCTCGTTGTGATTAGCGGCATGTTGTTTGCGATCTTTTTCTACATGATGAACGTTCAAAAAATAGGTTTATACGGCATTTTGAAAGCAATTGGTGTGAAAACAAGCGCTTTATTTAAAATGATGTGGACCCAAATGTTGTTGATTACCATCGTTGCTCTCGCCATCTCAATCGCGCTCAGTCAAGCGTTTATGGTCGTGGCGCCAGCAGGGATGCCTTTTAACCTCTCTTTTACAACTACTGTTCAACTTTCGATTATTTTTCTAGTCATCGGGTTTATTGGCGCGACGCTGTCAGGATTACAAATCAAAAAAGTAGAACCATTACAAGCAATCCAGCAAGGAGAGGTGTAAGATGACGATCTTTACAATCGACCAAGTTAAAAAAAGTTTTAAGATAGGTGAAGTAGAAGAAGAAATTTTAAAAGGAGTTAATCTTACGCTGAACGAAGGTGAAATTACAGCCTTGGTCGGCGCATCTGGCTCGGGTAAAAGCACATTGCTTACGATTGCCGCGGGACTTCAGCCTGCTTCAGATGGGAAGGTTCTATTCGAAGGGAAAAACATGACGACCCTCAGCGCGGAAAAAGTTCGGGAAATCAGGGCCAAAAAATTTGGCTTTGTGTTTCAATTTGCCCATTTGGTTCCATTTCTCACCGTTGAAGAACAACTCATGCTGATGCTCGACGTGTCTGAATTGAATATGAAGAAAAGCATGAAGAAGGAACAAGTTAAACGCACCCTGGAGCTTGTTGAAATGGATCATCGAATTGATGCCTTTCCAACATCGCTATCGGGCGGGGAAAAACAACGCGTCGCGATTGCCCGCGCGATCATCCATCAACCGAAAGTGTTGTTCGCGGACGAACCGACGGCAAGTTTAGATTCAAAACGATCGAGAGACGTAATGACGCTCATTCGAGATTTAACGAAAAATCTCCAGATTACAACGCTCATCGTAACCCATGACGAGGAAATGCTTTCCTACGCTGATTACATCATCAAAATGAGCGATGGACAAATTGTCGATATGAGTGAATCCCGATTAATGGGCGACCTTGCCCGCGTTTGATTCATCCCAATCGCCCACTCGTCGGCTAGCCGGGTGAATCCACTTTTCTTCCATAATTTCGCTAGTGACAGTGTCAGCGTTGATGTGATAAATTAAATCATGCAGTCACGACAGATAACATGAAATAGCGCGTAGTCGCGGCTTATCATTTGTCTGATGATAAGTTGAGGAAAGTCCAGGCTCGCCTAGCGCTGAGATGCCTAGCGTGTTCGCGCCATCCGCAAGGGTGGGCAGTCGATCGGTTCGGCTGACGGCGGTGAAATCAGGCTAAGTCCCCTTTTTTCAAAAAGAGGATATGCTGAGAGTAACCTGAAAGTGCCACAGAGACGATACGCGATTCGAAAGAGTCGCGCTGGAACGGGTAAACCCCGCGAGCGAGCAACCCAAACGATGGTAGGGGCGCCACCTAGAGGGAATTCAACCAAAAAGGTGGATCAGCAAACAAAACAACAGCTGATAGTTAAATGACTACACCTGTTTGCGCCAGCTTAGCGAGCGACATGAGCGCGCAGGAACAAAACCTGGCTTACAGCTATTTCATTGCGCTAAATATCATAAGCATACGACGAACCTTCTACGACAACGTAGAAGGTTTTTTGCTGTCCATAAAATGGCGCTTGCATACTTTTATCTGTTTCGAATATAATAGGAACAAACGCTCTGTTTGGAGGCGAAAGGGCATGATTCGCGAACTACGACGGTACCTTTCAACGGGTCAACTTTGCGAGATCATTTATTTGGATCAAACGGATCGGATCAGTCAGCGGCAAGTGAAGCTCATGTCAATCAAAGGGGATCAGGTTACCGCTTATTGTTATACGCGTCGGGCGATTCGCTCTTTTTACATCGCAAATGTATTGGCTGTAGGACCTGTCACGTTCAAAAAAGAAGCGTAATGAATGAGTTTTGGGGTACGCTATAGCAAAAAGGGGAGCGTACATAAGAAACGATGGCGGATAAAATCACGAGGCAACAACGGAGTAACACGATGCGCGCGGTCCGATCGCAAGGCACGAAGTTAGAACAAGCGGTTACAAAAAGATTGTGGACGATGGGGTTTCGTTTTCGTAAAAATGTGCAGAAATTGTTCGGAAAGCCTGACCTTGCGATTCAAAAATACAAAGTGGTTCTTTTTATTGATTCATGTTTTTGGCATGGTTGTCCGCTTCATTGTCGAATGCCGCAAAGCAATACCGCGTATTGGCAACAAAAGATCGAACGGAATCGAACGCGGGATGAAGAAGTGGACAGCTACTATCATGAAAAAGGGTGGAAGCTGCTGCGAATATGGGAGCATGATCTTAAGGAAGATTTTGAAGGAACAATCGAGCGCATTGCTTCTTTTATGAAAGAAGCAAAAACCCGTTCCACCTAACGGCGAAACGGGTTGCTAATAAATGCATTACGTTGTGGGTGTTACTCATCTCATCTAACAAGTAGGGAGGGGTCACTCCCTACTTAACAATTAAACTTTGAAACGCTGCGCGTACATTTGTAAATCCTCAGCTAACTTGGAAAGCGCTGCTGCGGAAGCGGTGATTTCTTCCATGGAAGCAAGTTGTTCCTCAGATGCGGAGGCGACGTTTTGGGTATTGTCCGCCGACAGTTGAGCAATGTTCGTAATTTCATCGATTGAGGCTTGCATTTCTTCTACACTGGCAGACATTTCTTCTGAAACGCTTGAAGCTTCTTGGATTTGGCTAGCGACTTGCTCGATATAGTTTACAATAGTTTCAAATCCAGCTTCCGCTTTGCGTACGACCTCCATTCCAATTCCAACTTCCTTCGTGCCATCATTCATGCCTTTCACCGCGTCAGATGTATCTTTTTGAATCCGTTGGATTAAGGATGCGATTTGCTCCGTCGAGTCTTTGGATTGTTCCGCTAAATTTTTTACCTCATCGGCGACGACGGCAAAGCCCCGACCATGTTCGCCCGCTCGCGCGGCTTCTATCGCGGCATTGAGCGCTAGCAAGTTTGTTTGTTCCGCGATTGAGTTAATGACTTCCGTAATATTTTCAATTTCTTTGGAAAGATCGCCTAAGCTTCGCACGACGGATGCGGAATCTTCGACAACAAGTTGGATTGTATTCATTTGTTCAATGACCTTTTGCAATGATTGATTGCCTCGATGCGCCTCATTGGTTGTTTCTGTTGCTAATTCAGAAACGGTTGTAGTCGTTTCCGCTACTTGTTGAATCCCTGCGACCATTTCGCGCATCGCATGAGAACTATTAATAGCGCCTTGTCCTTGCGCTTCAGCTCCGCTCGCGACTTCTTGAATGGCGGTTGTAATTTGGGTGTTTGCTTCCATCGTTTGCTCCGCGCTGGCGGTAAGTTCTTCGGCCGAGGCAGCAACTTGTGACGAGTTGGCGCTCAATTGTGTAATGACCTGCCTTAGATTGCCTGACATTTGATTGAACGCGGTAGCTAGATCGCCAATCTCATCGTTATTTCGAATGTGGATATCATCAATGGTAAGATCGCCATCCGCTATTTTTGAAGCTGAATCGGCTAAACGAACAATCGGCCTAGAGATGAGGCGCCCAATCGCATAAGCAATGGCGGTTGCGAGCAATACAGCAATAGCCCCGATTATGAGCAGATTTTTTTTCGTTTTATTTACTATTTCTGTGTTTTCTACAATCGATTTTTCCGCAATTTCAAATTGGAAGTTGGCCATTTCCACCGCGTGGTTATCCAACCGATTGACAATTTCACGCCCTTCATTCGTTGAGATCGTTAAATAATCCTCGTTATTTTGCGCTTTTAAATCAAATAAATGTTCCGTAAATTCATTGTACTCTTCTTGGGTCTTATTCATTGCCTCAAGCATGTTCTGGTTTTCTTCTAAATTCAATCGGTTGAGTAAACTTGTGTATCTATCTTGGAACTCTTCCTTTGCCTCGTTATAATCTTGCATGACGGACTGTTCGCCTGAAAGCAGGTAGCCGCGTCCTGCTACGATGATCTTTTTAGATGCGATTTGCAAATCTTTTACTTCCATCGCTTTGATCATTCTTTCTTCGATTAGTTCTGTATAGCTTTGATTGATAGCATTAATTTGATAATAGCCAATTCCGATAATCATAATAAGAACAAGGATGATGATCGAAAAACCACCTAGCAGTTTTTTGTTGATATTGAATCTCACTTACATTCCTCTCCTATCTCGTTATTTATTATATGAAGGCATAGAAAAAAGTAATCTATGATTGAAAACGAACATCGCAAACATAGATTACTGAGTACAAGATCACGGTAATCGGCAACTGGCTGGCATGTAGCTAATCACCGCTACGTAAGCCCCTCTAGTTTTGCGTCCACACCTTTCGGTGTGTTTGCCCTAATCGAAAAACAAAAGACTATGAAGTTGAATTTAAAGAACCGATAGTATAATATAGACCATACAAACGGTGGTTCTGTGTCCAAATGTATACCTATCTTATTTAAACATACTATTCCATTGTTTGGAACCCCAAGTAATAATATATTTTTTCAAAATAGAAAACACCTCGCCTCACGCGAAGGTGAGTTGAGGTGTTGGTTGTTGCTTCTATATTTTGAAGCGATGAATATGCGCTTGTAATTGTTCAGCCATCTCTGACAGAGCTTCAGCCGATGATGTCACTTCTTCCATTGACGCGAGTTGTTCTTCTGAAGCGGAGGCTACATTTTGCGTGTTGTCAGCAGACTGTTGCGCGATTCGCGCAATTTCTTCGATTGTGGCATTCACTTCTTCCACGCTGGCTGACATTTCTTCTGAAGCGGCGGACGCTTCTTGGATTTGGGTCGCGACTTGGTCGATTAACGATAAAATTTGTTTGAATCCTTCGCCTGTTTCACGGACAACCTCTAGTCCGACGCGCACTTCCTCCGTTCCATGACCCATTGCTCGAACCGCTTGCGCCGTGTCCTCCTGAATTCGTACGATTAGACTCGTGATTTGTTCCGCTGACTGTTTAGATTGCTCCGCTAGCTTTTTCACTTCATCGGCAACGACGGCAAAACCTCGGCCATGTTCGCCCGCTCGGGCCGCTTCAATCGCTGCGTTCAATGATAACAGGTTTGTTTGATCGGCAATCGAGGTAATCGCCCCAATAATATCGCCAATTTCAAGCGATAGCGTCCCAAGCCTTTCGACGACGATAGCAGAATCACCAACGACTTGATCGATTGTGTTCATCTGTTCGATCACTTTTTGCAGTGACTCGCTCCCTTTGTTTGCTTGTCGTGTCGTGTCGGATGCTAATTCTGCTACCGAAGCGGTTGCTTCCGCGACTTGGGCAACCCCTTGGGCCATTTCACGCATCGCTTGAGCGCTTTCCATAGCTCCTTTGCCTTGGGTTTCTGCGCCGGAAGCAACTTCTTGGATGGATATTGCGATTTGTTGGGTTGCTTGTGAAGTTTGTTCAGCGCTTGCGGTTAGCTCATCGGCGGAAGCGGCGACATGAATTGCATTATCGCTGACTTGACCGATTACTCTTCTTAAATTCGCCGCCATTTGATTAAACGAACTTGCCAACTCGCCAAGCTCGTCTTTGTTTCTGACTTGGATCTGATCGGTTGTTAAGTCGCCTCCCGCAATCCTATTCGCAGATTCGGCAATCGTCCTGATTGGTTTTGAAATAAGACGACCCATTAGGATTGCTGTTGCGCTTCCAACGATAATGGCGAGCAAGCCAACAATTAAAATTTTTGTCTTTACCTCACTGACTTGTTTCGTATTTTCGGCGCTTTCTTGTTCTAGTAATTCAATTTGGTGATTTGCAAGATTTGTTGCCTGCTCATCGAATCGGGCGATCGTGTCACGACCTTCATTGATAACCAAGTCGATGTAACCGGCTATATCATTTTGATCTTTCGATGCGAACAAACGTTCAGCGAGATCATCGTAATCTTCAGCTGTTTGACGCAATCCATCCAGCATTTTAATGTTTTCGGGTTTTGTAAGCGTACTTCTTAATAGACGAGATTTTTCATCGTATTCTTCATGCGCAATTTTATAAGCTTGCAACGCATAGGGATCACCTGTAATTAAATAACCGCGTGTATTGATCATGACATTCTTTACTGCCATTTGTAAGTCTCTTACATTCATCGCTTTCACCATCCGATCGTCAATTAGATGGGAATAACTTTTGTCAATTTTTGTGATTTCATAAAAACCAAAACTAATAATCCCAATTAACAACAGGATGACTATCGAAAAACTACTCAATAATTTCTTGCTAATCGTCCAGCGCACTGCAACCGCCTCCTCATATCTCTAAGTTGAAATTGTAAATGCTTTCTAGATTCAAATTGAACAGCAATCTGTGTTAATGAGTGACGAAAAGACTGAGCGCTACTTAAGCGGGTTTTTAAAGTAGGGCATACGCATTTTCGACGTTCTCTCTGATTCTTATAAGATATACAACAATTGAAACTAGAACCTTGATATCAATTATAATTTTTAGGGAAGTTCCGAACAATAGCTAGGACGAATCTTTTGTTAAATCTTGGTGAACGGTTAATCCTGTAAAAATCAGCGCGCTTCTCATCTAAGCAAAGTGAAGTTCACTTGCGCAATCCCTTGGGGCTTTCATTGTCGCCTTGGCCTTGCGTATCCGAGTCGCTTGTTGATCTAGTCTGTTAACGGGTTATAAGTCATTTCTCCTACTATTTGATTATAGGAAATAACTACTAGGGTCACAGGAGATTGGGGTGAAATGATTGTCGAAATAGTTCTAAAGTGTGTCGGGATCGCGCCAAAGGTTTGCTCAGTTAGCGACTTGTGCTTTATAATGAACAGCATATGTTTTTTTAGGAAAGCTGATGGTGGAGTTCATGTTTTATAATTCGGGGCCAGAAGATGTTCGACATTATTGGACGAAAACCACCGCGCATATGTCGATAAGTTGCCTACCTAGAGCCTAGTCGAGTTAAGTATAATTAAGAAGCACTGGAATAAAACGGATGCCTGTTTATCATCTGGCCGATTTTCAGGCTTATTGCTATACTAATATTTAAAATTTTAGAGGAAGAGCAGGAAATTGGTTATAAATGGATTGCGCAAGGAGATAATCATGTTCAATGACACTGAATTTTTTATAAATGCTTTTCTTCAAGCGCCGAAGGGAATGGCTTTAGTATCGATAGAAGGAAGCTTGATAAAAGCGAACCAGATGTTCTGTAAGTTGTTAGGGTATGAGCAAGCTGAGCTAGATGGTATGTCGTTGCGTGAGCTAATGGACCCATCTGATTTTAATTATGAGCGTCACCAGCTTGAGCAACTATTGGCGGGGTCCAATTCAATTTATGAGGCTGAACAAGGTTGGATTGATAAACAAGGAAGATCGATTCGCATCCAGCAAGCGGTTTCCATTGGTGGCTCTGGAGAACGCTTATTTTATATTTTTCAGCTACAACTCGCTGTATCGTTACAAGAGAAGAGCTTAACCCCACGTGATCTTGAAGGGGTATTAACAAAGCAGGCGTTGCCTGATGAACAAAAGTTTTTGGAAGCGGAGTTGGGCCAATATCGTACGCGATTGCGGCAAATTTTAAGTGTAGCAAATATAGGGACATCTCTCGTCGATTTAAAAGGCAATATAATGGAAGCGGATGAAGTGTTGCAACAGATGTTTGGTTATACTGAACAACAATTAAAAGAAAAAACATTCTATGAAATTACCCATCCCGATGACGTTCATTTAAATCAGACGCTCTATGAGGAATTAATTGCGGGTAAACGTGACAATTATCATTTAGAAAAACGGTATATCCGCAGTGATGGCCATGTTATTTGGGGTGATCTGACGGTTTGTATTAATAGGCAGGAGTCGCCTACGATTACGGCAATGATTAAGGATATTACAGAGCGTAAACAACTAGAAAATCATCTGCAGGAAAGTGAAGAACGATTTCGAATGATTGCGGAATACGTAAGCGATGTGATCTCGATCCGCGATCATGAAGGACGGTATACTTATCTATCGGCGGCTAGTTATCCTTTGTTAGGTTATCGTGAGGATGAATTACTTGGTCAATCAGCCATTCAGTTCATTCACCCTGAAGATCGAGATTCTTTTCTGAAGGAGTACGATACGTTAATGAAAACAGGCCAGGTATTGTCTACGTATCGATTTTGTAAAAAAGATGGAAACTACTTCTGGGTGGAATCTAAATTGCGGGTTTTTCATCAAGTGAATAACGAGATAAAAATCATTGCGATTTCGCGCGATATTACGAGACACAAAAAACGAGAGCAAGAATTACAGGAAACACAGCGATTATGGCAACAATTATCAACGATCGATGGCGTAACGGAAATTTATAATCGTCGTCATTTTGATGAAACGATTCGTCGCGAATGGTCCCGCTGTAGAAGGAATGGGCATCCCATTTCGTTGGTCCTCTTGGATATTGATTTTTTTAAAGACTATAACGATACATATGGGCACTTAAAGGGTGATGTTTGCTTAAAACTTGTCGCCCAGACGATTAAAAGAACGGTTCAGCGGCAGGGCGACCAAGTTTTTCGTTATGGCGGAGAGGAGTTTGCTGCGCTTCTTCCTGAAACGGATGAACGGGGAGCGAATGAGGTTGCTGAGCGAATGAGATTGGCGATTATGCAGTCAAAGATTTCTCATCGTAAATCCCCGATTAGTCCTTATGTCACCATAAGCGTCGGTTATGCGACGAGTTCACAGAAAGCAAAGCTCGATATTCAGCAATTGATGCTTCAAGCGGATCAAGCATTGTACCTAGCGAAAAACCAGGGCAGAAATAAAGTGAGCGGTATGTTTTAGTTTACCGCGCCTGATATAATAGAAAGGACTACAATGAAAGGGTTGATCACATTTGATTAAGGTCATTCCAGGGGATTTGTTAACGGCGCTGAAAGAAGGCAAAGTAAATGTAATTGGGCATCAGTCCAATTGTTTTACTGAAATGAGCGGGGGAATTGCAAGGCAAATAAAAAATCAATTTCCTGCAGCATATGAGGCTGATCGAGCCGTGACGTTGTCCCCCGAAGAGCGACTCGGTAAAATTAGCTATTGGAAAGACAAGGATAAAGCAATTGTCAACCTATACGGGCAATTTCATTTTGAAGTTGGGCCACGTCAAACCGATTATGATGCGTTACGGAGCGCGATGATATTAATGCTTCAAAAGATTAATGAGTGGGAAAAAGAAGATTCAGCATTTAAAGCAGTCATCGGCTTTCCTTATCAAATTGGTTGCGGGCTGGCTGGCGGAGAATGGGATATTGTTGAAAAAATTATTGAAGATGTGTTTGTCACGGAAGGAAAACGAGAGGTCGTACTCTATCAATTCCAACCGTAAATTAAAAGAGACGCACAACAATCAATGAAATAAAAGAGACCTTAGTAGGGAAGTGAGTCTATCTAAGGTCTCTTTTTAATTCACAATAAATTTAATTGATATTTGGAAAAAATTTGTTCATAATTAAAAGTGTGGTTGTATTAATATTTGACAATTATCCACCGCTATTGCGATCCATCGTATATCCCATTTTTTATGATCTTTTCACTTTTCACAGCGATGGGAATAAATGTGAAATGATGCAAGGCTACTTTTTCAGTAAGCCGTTGCCCGCTAAGGAAATCGAACACATCTTTGAGAAAATAGGCGCAGGTCAGATGTCGCCCCGTTGGTAACAAAGATAGATAAATAAACAGAGGAATACCTCATTATAATGGAAAGTTAACAAGCGGAGTAGATCATGGATCTGTAAAGGATTAGAGGCAAGTCGTAGCGAAAAAAGCGGGATTTTTTGAACGGATGTTTAAGCGGTATGGAGAGATGAAAGCTGTTTGGAACTTGCCGATTTCCACCCGTGGGAAGTGAAATGGGTTTTATTCTCACGGCGGTCGGGCATTCTTAGTTCGTCATGCTAACCGTTTCATATTTTACGAACCCGAACCGCGGAGAACGATCGTCCTACCATGCGTACACAGTTAGCGACGAAAACAACGAAATGCATGCTGAAAATTGTAAAAAAGCTGTTTGATTAAGCTCAATTTGCTAGTATTGCGCTTATTTTACAACGTATAACTCCGGTTTCTTCGATCCTTTCTCTATGGATCTATAGAGGATCCGAACCAACATGCCGAAGGACAGAAGCGTAAGCGCTAACACAACCCAACCGTTATCGAAAAAGTTAATCGAGTAACCTATAAAAAGAGAAATAACAGACATAACAATACTTAAATTCATAATTCTATCCTTCCTTCATCCCATTTTTAAAAATTCGCCCTAACGTAAGCGCTTCCAGATTCCTCATAGTTTGCTCAAAAAGCCCCTCATTTAAATCTGTATTATGATTCGCCGCAGCTTCTCACTGACTTCTTCTAATTGTGTCAGCTTTGTGAACGTTTGATACACGTATTGTACACTAAATAAACTGCGTTGAAAAGAGAAAAGTGAGATAATTTTGAAAGTAGAGCAAATTAGGCTTCTTTTGAACAGTTTATTTTAGCGTGGTAATTCCCGACGCTTTTCGAATATTGGCGTTGATCCGGATGGTGTACAATAAAATAAATGCTCCTATTGAGGTGTAAAGGAAGGTATAATATGATCGGTGACATCAAGAGTGATTCACAGACGCAAAGAATGGACAAGCAACTTGCAAGTGTTGAAAAGATGGATATACAAACTGTCGTTGAAATCGTGAGGGAAGTGTATCGGATTGATCTTTTGTTTGCTTCTGATAATGGTCTCGGGCGGCTTCCCGATTCTTATAATGATGAATTGAAGCGAGTGATCGCGCAGAAAATGCGATTGTCGCCTCACTCTCTTGTCTTTATGGAACAGCTCCGTTCAATGAAGAAAATTGAGTTACTTCGCTTATTAATAGAAGGAACAGAGCAAACGGGCCCACGCTTGCGGCAGTCGATTAATCAGATTTTTGGAATGAATCTTGACGGAATTTCAACGTTGGAAAATAGCGGCGTTTCCCTCTTTTCAAAAGGGCAATGGTTAGCTCGTAAAGAGACGGACTTACTCGTTGCGCAAACGAATCAAGAGGATACGACTGTGATCATTTTCCCAACTGCATCATTTCAATCTATTGTGGGTGATCATCGGCTATCGTCTGAAGCGCACCAAGCTTTATTGCAATTGGGCTTTGCTTATTTTGATGAGATGGCTTATTACGAGTACACTCAGCAGCAAGGCTATTCC